>CAXSFE010000080.1:5020-17536 GCA_964236585.1 uncultured Acetobacteraceae bacterium | reverse complement strand
GCCGGCCTCGCCGAGGAGGGCGCCACCATCGCCGAGCCGCCGCCCCGCGCCCCCCGGCCGCGGGCTCCCACGCCCCTGCCCGCGGAGTGACCCCCGTGGACACCGCAGCCCCCGCCCTCACCGGGCTCGCCGCCGCCCTCGGCGGCCCGGTCCTGCCGCTCGTCGCCGCCGCGGTGATCGCGGTCGCCGTGCTCGCCTACGTGCTGCTCGACGGCTTCGACCTCGGCGTCGGCATCCTGTTCGCCGTCGAGTACGAGAAGGAGCAGCGCGACGTGATGGTGAACTCCATCGCGCCGATGTGGGACGGCAACGAGACCTGGCTCGTGCTCGGCGGCGGCGGCCTGTTCGCCCTGTTCCCGCTCGCCTACGCGACCATCATGCCCGCGCTCTACCCGATCATCATCGGCATGCTGCTCGCCTTGATCTTCCGCGGTGTCGCCTTCGAGTTCCGCTTCCGCGCCGCCTCGCGCCTCGGCCGCTTCGGCTGGGACGCCTCGTTCTTCCTGGGCTCCACCATGGCCGCGTTCTTCCAGGGCCTCGCACTCGGCGGGCTCCTGCAGGGCATCAAGGTCACCGGCCGCTCCTACTCCGGCGGCTGGTTCGACTGGCTCACCCCGTTCTCCATCCTGTGCGGGCTCGCCGTCGTCATCGGCTACGCCCTGCTCGGCGCCTCCTGGCTGGTGTTTCGCACGGAGGGCCCGCTGCAGGACCGCTGCCGCCGCCACGCCCGTATCCTCGGCATCGCCACCCTGGCCCTGATCGGGGCGGTCAGCCTGTGGACGCCGTTCCTCAACCCGCTGTTCCGCGACCGCTGGTTCGGCTGGCCCGGCATCGCGATCACCTCGCCGGTGCCGATCCTCGTGGCCCTGCTCGCCTGGGGCTTCTGGGTCGGCCTGAAGCGCGAGCACCACGCGACCCCGTTCGCCTGCGCGCTCGGCGTCTTCGTGCTGTGCTTTGCGGGCCTGGGTATCAGCGTGTTCCCGATGATGGTCCCGCCGTCGATCACCATCTGGCAGGCCGCCGCCCCGCCCGCCAGCCAGATGTTCCTGCTCGTCGGCGCCGCCGTGCTGGTGCCCACGATCCTGATCTACACCGGCTACAGCTACTGGGTGTTCCGCGGCAAGGTCGGCACCGAGACGCACTACCATTGAGCCGGCGTCTGCTCTGGTTCGTGGTCCTGTGGGCCGCCGGCGTCCTCGCCGTCGGCCTGGTTGCTCTGGCGCTGCGGGCGGTGCTCAAGGCCTGAAGCAAGGCCGGGTTTGCCCAGATCCGCAGCGGGCCGTGAGGCTCTTGACCTGGGTTCTGGTCCTCAAAGGCGAGTCCTCAGCGGAGTTCGAGGCGGAGCCTCACTTTGCATCCTCTCCCGCCCGCCTGGCTGCAACTTCTGGTAGAATGTTTCCCGACGACACTCACCCGGGTTGGTGCTACGACCCCCGGCCATGGCGATTCCTCCGGCACGGCAGCGGCTTGGCCTTGTCGGCGTCCTGACCTGGACACTTGCCCTGCTGCTCGCCGGATCCCTGGTCCTGCTGACGCTGATCAGCATCAGGGTCAACTGGTCGCTCGGCCCGGACCACGTGTCGCCAAGCAGCGGCACCATGCCGGAAGGCGATCTCGCCAGCCTGTGGATGGCGGGGTACCTCGTGCGCCTCGGCCGGATCGATTGGCTCTACGACTCGCACCTGTTCGAGGCCTGGCGGCAACGGAGCTTCGGCGAGACGCTGATCAGCCTGCCATGGATCTACCCGCCCACGGTGCTGCTCGTCGGCGTGCCGCTGTCCTTCCTGTCGCTTCTCGAGGCCTTCGCCCTGTGGAACGTCGCGACGCTCGCGGCGGCCGTGCTGCTGCTGCGTCATGCGCGGCTGCCCTGGCCGGTCCTGCTGGCTGGCCTGGGTGCGCCGGCGACCTGGCAATCCCTGATGCTCGGGCAGTACGGCGTCGTCACGGGCGCGCTGGTCGTCGCCGGCCTGCTGCTGGCGCCGCAACGACCCGCATGGGCCGGGATCATGCTCGGCCTGTCCACCCTCAAGCCACAGCAGGGCTTGATCGTCCCAGTCGCGTGGCTCGCGTCGCGGAACTGGCGGGCGATCGCTGCTGCCGCTGCCGTGTTCGCCGCCCTGGTCCTGGCAATCGTGTTCTGGCTTGGCGCCCACGCCTGGGTGCTGTTCGCCACCCAGTCCCGCCTTTCGCTCCGCGAGATCCTCGAGGCGCCGCTTCCCCAGCCCAACATTGACACCGGGGTGTCCGTGTTCTGGATGGCGCGCACGATGGGAGCCGGCATGCCGGCGGCCTATGCCCTGCAGGCCGTCTCCACCCCGATTGCCATGATCCTTGTGTATCGGGCTTGGCGGCTGCCGTGTGCCGACCCGCTCGCGCGCATGGCCGTCACCGTCTGCCTGTCGCTGCTCGTCACCCCGTATGGCTATGCCTCGGACATGGTCGCCTACTCGATCGCCGTAACGGTCGTCCTGGCCAACAACGGCTGGCGGCTCCGGCCGATCGACGCCCTGCTGTGGCTGTGGCCCGGCTTCTGCCCGCTCGTGACGAAAGCAACCGGCTTCCTGCTCACGCCCGTCGTCATCGCCACCGCCGCGACCCTGGCCTGGCGCCAGATGACGCAGCTGCACGGTCCGGCGGACACCCGGCTCTGACTGGCGCACCGCCGTCGCTCCCCCTCGCCGCGCGTTCAGCTTCGGTTCAGGTTTTCCCGCAACAATGACGCCTCCCAACGGAGGTGCCGCACATGGAGGGCCCCGCCGCCTGCCACCCCAGGTCCCGGCCATCCCGGTTGCTGGTGCTGGTCGTCGCCTACCAGGCCGAGGCGACGATCGCGGACGTCCTGTCCCGCCTGCCGCGCAGCCTCCCCGGCGCGCAGCTGGAGGTGCTCGTGCTCGACGACGCCAGCACGGACGCGACCTCCGAGCGCGCCCGCTCCGTTCCGCTCGCCGTGCCGACAACCGTGCTCCGCCACCCCCGCAACCAGGGCTACGGCGGCAACCAGAAGATCGGCTACCGTCACGCCCTGACGCACGGCTTCGACGCGGTCGCCCTGCTGCACGGCGACGGTCAGTATGCGCCCGAAGCCCTGGGCCGCCTCGCGCAGCCGCTGCTCGACGGGTCGGCGGACGTGGTCTTCGGCAGCCGGATGATGCAGCGCGGCGACGCCCTGCGCGGCGGCATGCCGCTCTACAAGTATGTCGGCAACACGGTGCTGAGCTTCCTGCAGAACCGGCTGTGCCGCACACGGCTGTCGGAGTTCCACTGCGGCTATCGCCTCTATTCCACGGCCGCACTGCGCCGGGCGGCGCTCGACCGCAACAGCGACGGGTTCTGCTTCGACACCGAGATCATCCTGCAGATGCTCTCGGCCGGGCAACGCATCGTCGAGCTGCCGATTGCCACCCACTACGGCGACGAGGTGTGCCGGGTGAACGGCCTGCCCTACGCCTGGCAGGTCCTCGTCGCGACTGTGCGCTGGCGGCTGCGCCGGACGGGCGTGCTGCGCGACCCCGACGCCGGGCACGCCTCGGACAAGGGCGGCCAGCGCGCGCTGCTCCGCTCCAGACACAAGGCCGCGCCAGGCAGGGCCCGCACGCCATTTCCCTGGGCATCGACGCGGCCATAGGCGTGCAGTCTCCTTGCATGCGTGTGCCCGCCGCCTCGACGCGCCGAACCCACAAAAACTCCTCGTTACACGCTGCCAACCCTGCAAGGCCCACCGTCCAGATCCAGGTTTCCAGAGGCTTGCCTGTGGCGGAGTCTGAGGCAGAGCCTCAACCTTCCCTGCTTCCCCGCCCCGGCGCACGCGCACCCACGGTTGCAACACTTCCCTTCCACGCGCCCTGAGGCTAGGACAGAAGGGTCCGGCCGTGCGCAGGACCGTGCCGCCTCCAGGCCCGTCCTGCCAGCCCGGGAACACGATGCACCGCGCCACCGACCAGGCCGCCAGGGCCGACACCCTGCCCAAGTGCCCCACCGGAATCGCGGGCTTCGACGCCATCACCGAGGGCGGCCTGCCGCGCGGGCGCCCGTCCCTGGTGTGCGGCCGCGCCGGCTGCGGCAAGACCCTGTTCGCCATGACCTTCCTGGTGCGGGGCGCCACCGCGTTCGACGAGCCCGGCGTGTTCATGAGCTTCGAGGAGACCGGCGAGGACCTCGCGCAGAACGTCGCCTCGCTCGGCTACGACCTGCCCGCGCTGATCGCCGCCGGCCGCCTCGTCATGGACCACGTCCGCGTCGAGCGCTCCGAGATCGAGGAGACCGGCGAGTACGACCTGGAAGGCCTGTTCATCCGCCTTGGCCACGCGATCCGCACCGTCGGCGCGAAGCGCGTGGTGCTCGACACGCTGGAGGCGCTGTTCTCCGGCCTGTCCGACACCGCGCTGCTGCGCGCCGAGCTGCGCCGCCTGTTCGCCTGGCTCAAGGAGCAGGGCGTCACCGCGATCATCACCGCCGAGCGCGGCGAGGGCGGCCTCACCCGCAACGGGCTGGAGGAATACGTCTCGGACTGCGTGGTGCTGCTCGACAACCCGGTCAGCGGCGGCGTCACCACCCGCCGCCTGCGCGTGGTGAAGTACCGCGGCTCGGCGCACGGCGCCAACGAATACCCGTTCCTGATCGACGCGGACGGCATCTCCGTGCTGCCGGTCACCGACGCGGTGCTGGAGCACGAGACCAGCGACGCCACGATCTCCTCCGGCGTGGAGGGCCTCGACGCCATGCTCGGCGCCGGCGGGTTCTTCCGCGGCTCCTCCGTGCTGGTGTCCGGCGAGGCCGGCACCGGCAAGACCAGCCTCGCCAGCCACTTCGCCGACGCCGCCTGCCGCCGCGGCGAACGCTGCCTCTACTTCGCCTACGAGGAAAGCCCGCTGCAGATCGAGCGCAACATGCGCTCCATCGGCCTCGACCTGGCCCCCTGGACGCACGCCGGCCTGCTGCGCCTGCGCGCGGCCCGGCCCAGCCTGTTCGGCCTGGAGATGCACCTTGCGCGCATGCACCGCGAGATCGAGTCGTTCCGGCCGGACGTGGTGATCGTCGACCCCGTCTCCTCGCTGCGCGGCGACGAGGCCGACGTGCACGCCACCCTGCTGCGCATGATCGACCTGCTGAAAAGCCGCGGCATCACCGCGCTGATGACCAACCTGATCCCCGGCGGCGCGTCCGCCGACCGCACCGAGCAGGGCATGTCCTCGCTGATGGACGCCTGGCTGTCCGTGGTCAACCTGGAAAGCAACGGCGAGCGCAACCGCGCCCTCTACGTGCTGAAGTCGCGCGGCATGAGCCACTCCAACCTGGTGCGCGAGTTCCAGATAACCGACGCCGGCGTGCGGCTGGTGCCGGCCTATCTCGGCGCGTCCGGCGTGCTGACCGGCTCGGCCCGCCTCGCGCGCGAGAACCAGGACCGCGAGGAGGCGCGGGCCCGCGACCTCGACGCCGAGCGCCGCGCCCGCGAGCTGCGGCGGCGCCGCGCCGGGCTGGAGCGCCAGATCGAGGAGCTGCACGCCGCCCTGCACGCCGAGGACGAGGAGCTGCGCCAGCTCGCCCACCTCGAGGCCGAGCGCCACGCCATCCACGACGCCGAGCGCCGCGAGATGGCCGGGCTGCGCGGCGTCGCCGGCCATGACCGATGAGCGCCCGCGCGCCCACAGCCCCCGGCGCCCGGCCACCCGGCACGCCGGATGCCGCCGCCCCGCCTGGCGCAGACCCCGGCGCGCCGCGCACCGGGCCGCACGCCTACGGGGAGGACACCGAGGCGGAGCGCGCCGCCGCCGCCGCCGCGGCGGACGCGGGGGCCTACACGCTGCGCCTCTACGTCGCCGGCCAGACCGCGCGCTCGACCACGGCGCTCGCCAACCTGCGGCGCATCTGCGAGGAGCACCTGGCCGGCCGCTACACGATCGAGGTGATCGACCTGCTCGTGCACCCGCAGCTCGCCGCCGGCGACCAGATCCTCGCGGTGCCGACCCTGGTGCGCCACCTGCCCACGCCCATCAAGCGCATCATCGGCACGCTGTCCGACACCGACCGGGTGCTTGTGGGACTCGACCTGCGCCCGGCCGGCTGAGCGCGCATGGCCGGGCCCGAGGCGGACACGCCCCCCGAGGGGCCGCCCGACCCGGACACGACGCGCGACCTCGCCGCGGCGGCGGAGGACACCGCGTCGCACGTCCTGCGCCTCTACGTCGCCGGCACCACCGCCCGCTCCGCCCGCGCCGTCGCCACCGCGCGGCGCCTCCTGGAGGCCCGGCTTCCCGGCCGCTACACGCTGGCCGTGGTGGACATCTACCAGGACCCGGAAGCGGCCAGGGTGCACCAGATCGTCGCCGTGCCCACGCTGATCCGGCTGCGCCCGCTGCCGCTGCGCCGGCTGATCGGCGACCTGTCGGACGAGGCGCGCGTGCTCGCGGCACTCGGCCTGGACCCTGCGCCATGACCGCGGGAACCAGGGCCGCAGCCCGCCCGGGAAAACCACACCCCAGGGAAGGGTTTCCAAGGGGCTCGGCCCTCTGGCGGGTTCGGGCAGGGCCCGACCTTGCTGCCCCGGCTCCCCCATGACCCCCGCCACCCCGGAACACGCCGCCCTGCGCGACGAGATCCTCGACCTGCGCGAGCGCCTGCGCGAGGCCGAGGAGACCATCGAGGCGATCCGCCACGGCGACGTGGACGCCCTGGTGGTGGGCGGGTCCGACGGCCCGACGATCTACACGCTGGAGAACGACGACCGCCCGTACCGCCGGCTGATCGAGCAGATCGGCGAGGGCGCCCTCACGCTCGATGGCGACGGCGTGGTGCTGTACTGCAACCGTGCGCTGGCCGAGCTGCTCCAGGTCGCGCAGGAGACCATCGTCGGCGGCCCGCTGCAGCGTTTCGTGCTGCCCGCAGACATCCCCCGCCTGGAGCGCTTGCTGCGGCAGGGGGACGCGCGCGGCGAGTTCTCGCTTCACGCCGGCACCGGGCGCTGCGTGCCCACGGTGCTCTCGCTCAGCGAGCTGGGCGGCGGCGCCGCGCGGGCGCTGTGCGCCGTGGTCACCGACCTCACCCCCCAGATGCGCGCCAGCGCCCAGCTGCACGACGCCAACCGCCGCCTCCACGCCGAGATCGCCGAGCGCGAGAACACCGAGACCCTGCTGCGCCAGGCGCAGAAGATGGAGGCGGTCGGCCAGCTCACCGGAGGCCTCGCCCACGACTTCAACAACCTGCTCACCGGCATCATCGGCGCGATCGAGCTGATGCAGTCCCGGATCGCGCAGGGCCGCACCGGCGAGCTGGAGCGCCTGGCCGCCTCCGCGATGCAGTCCGCCAACCGCGGCGCTGCGCTCACCCACCGCCTGCTCGCCTTCTCGCGCCAGCAGACGCTGGAGCCGGAGCCCACCGACGCCAACCGCCTGGTGGCCGGGCTGGAGGAGCTGATCCGCCGCACCGCCGGCGCGTCGATCTCGGTGGCCTGCGAGCCGGCCCCCGGCCTGTGGCTGACGCTGTGCGACCCCAGCCAGCTCGAGAACGCGATCCTGAACCTGTGCATCAACGCCCGCGACGCGATGCCCGGCGGCGGCCGGCTGCGCATCGGGACCGCCAACGCCCGCCTCGACGCCGCCGGCCGCCCCGACGCGCCCATGTCCGACACGCCCGCCCCCGCCACGGCCTCGTCCGGCGACGGCGTGCCCGGCGACTACGTGATGGTGGCGGTCGCCGACACCGGCACCGGCATGACGCCCGAGGTGGCGGCGCGCGCCTTCGACCCGTTCTTCACCACCAAGCCGTCCGGCCAGGGCACCGGCCTCGGCCTCTCGATGATCTACGGCTTCACCCGCCAGTCCAGCGGCCACGTCCTGCTCGACAGCACCCCGGACCACGGCACCACGGTGCGCCTCTACCTGCCCCGCTACCGCGGCCCCGCCACGCCCCCGCGCGACACGGCCTAGCGGCTGTCATGGACCTGACCGCGCCTCAAAGTTTGAGGGGAAAGGCAAGAGTCTTCTTTTTCTGAAGAAAAAGAAGCAAAAAGACTCTGCCCATGAAGTCACGGGCTCCCGGCCGGGTCCGGAACCTTGTGGGCAAAGTTCTTTGGTTCTTTCTTTCAAGAAAGAACATGCTTCCTGCCCGTCGTCGCGCGCGGGAACGCAGCCGGGAGGTGCGCAACAGCCCCTAGCGCCCGGCAACGCACACGCCCCCTCGCGACGCGCCGCCCCGTCGCCTGCTACGCTGCCGCCATGAAGCGCCTCCTCCTGGCGGCCCTCGTGCCGGTGCTGCTGGTCCCCGCCGCCTGGCTCGTCGCGGAGTGGCGCCTGCAGGAAGCCGCGCGGGACTGGTCCGCCGCCCGCGAGCGCGAGGGCTGGACCGTGCGCAGCGGCCCCGCCGCCTGGGCCGGCTTCCCGTTCGAGGCCGCGCTCGTGGTCCCGGCACTCGCCCTGTCCAGCCCCCCGGAAAGCCCCCCGGGCACCCCCGCGGACGGCCGAACCGCCCCGGCCCGGCCGCCCGCAGCAGGCCCGGCGCCCGGCTGGCTGGACTGGACCGTCCCGCGCCTGGAGCTGCGCCTTTCGCCGCTCCACCCCCTGACCCTGCTGCTCCTGCCGCACGGCCCGCAGCGCCTCCGCCTCGCCCTGCTCCCCGCGCTCGCGGTGGAGGTGGAGGACGCCCGCATCGCCCTGCCGCTGCGCCTCGTCCCCGGCCCCGCGCCGGACGCCGCGATCACCGCCGCCGCCCTGCGCTTCGGCCTCCCCGGCGGCCCCCAGGCCGCCACCGGCGCGCTGTCGCTGTCCCTGTCGCTGCACCCCGGCGCTGGGCGCGACGACGCCGCTGCCACGGTCCGGCTCGACGCCGCCGACGTGACCCTGCCCGGCCTGCCCGCGCCGCTGCGCACGCTCTCGCTCGCCGGCGCCGTGGAAGGCCCGCTGGCACCCCGCCCGACCCCCGCCGCCACCGCCGCCGCCTGGCGCGACGGCGGCGGCCGCGTCCTGGTGCAGCACCTCGAGGCGCGCTGGGGCGACCTCGCCGCCACCGGCACCGCCACCCTGACGCTCGACGCCGCCCTGCAGCCCGCCGCCGCCGCCACCCTGCGCCTCGCCGGCTACGACACCGCCCTGGACGCCCTGGCCGCCTCGGGCGCGATCGGCCCCGGCACCGCCAGGGTCGCACACGCCGTGCTCGGCCTCATGGCGCAGCCCGACGCGGACGGCACACGCACCGTCGAGCTGCCGGTCACCCTGCGCGACGGGGTCGTGGCGGCGGGGCAGATCCCGTTGCTGCGCACGCCCGCGGTGGCGTGGGATCTCGAGGCGGACTGAAGCAAGGCTGGGCTCTGCCCAGACCCGCAAAGGGTCCGAGGACCCTTTGATCCCGCTCCTTAAGGAAGGCGATCCAAGGGCCCAGCCCTTGGCGGAGTTTGAGGCAGAGCCTCAACCTTGCCTGCCTACGGCTCCAGGAACGCCGCGATCCGCTCGTTGAGGAACCGCGCGTCCTCCGGGCTCGCCCCCGCCCCCGCCGGGTGCCCCCACAGCGACGGGATCGGCACGAACTCGCAGTGCGGGATGAACTCCGCCTCCGAGCGCGCGTCCTCGACCGGGAAGTACAGGTCCGTGGCCGACGGCATGTACAGCACCGGCGCCCGGATCGAGCGCAGCGCCGCCTGCAGGTCGCCGCCGAACGGCGCCGTCCCCCCCACGTCGTGCGCCTGCCACGTCCGCATCTGCGCGATCAGGTCGTTGGCGTCGGCACCCTCGAAGAACTCGTGCGTCATGCGCGCCACCGCCTGGCCCAGCGTCGTGCCCTCCGGCTGCCCGCCCCGCCACAGCTCGCGCCGCCACCACTCCTGCGAGTACAGCCACCCCAGCCACACCAGCGCCGTCGCCTCGATCCCCCGCACCGGCTCCGCGCCGTAGTCCCCGCCCGCGAACACGGGGTCGGTCTCGATCGCCGCGATCTGCCCGTCCAGCCGCACGATGCCGTGCCCGTACGTCTTCGCCGTGCCCGACGTCGCCACCACCCGGTCCATGAACTCCGGGTGGCTGACCGCCCACTGCAGCGCCTGCTGCGCCCCCATGGAGAACCCGACCACCGCCCGCAGGTGCCGCACGCCCAAATTGTCCACCAGCAGCCGCCGCGCCGCCTCCACGTCGTCGCGGATCGCGATCGCCGGGAACCGCGGCCCGTGGAACGGCTCGGCCGTGTTGCTCGGCGAGGACGACCGCCCGTTGCCGAACATCTCCGTCGTGACCAGGAACAGCCTGCCCGGGTCGAGCGCGCGGCCCGGCCCGATCAGCCACTCGTAGCCGTGCAGGTCCGCCATGTAGTGCGACGGCAGCAGCACCGCGTTGTCGCCTGCCGCGTTGAGCGTCCCGTACGTGCCGTACACCACCCGCGCCTCCGGCAGCACCACGCCGCCCTCCGTCGCGAAGCCGGGGATCATGAACTCGTGCCGCAGCGGGTCTTCCGGCGCGGGGGCCGGCTGCGCGGACGCGGCCCCGGCGGCAAGCAGGGCGGCAGCGGCGACGAGACGCGCGGCATTGGTCATGCGATCGAAGTTCCTGAAAGGAAGCAAGGTTGAGGCTCTGCCTCAAACTCCGCCAAAGGCTCGCCTTTGGAAACCAATCCTTAAGTAAAGCCGGTCCAGGGACGGCTCGTCCCTGGCGGGTCTGGGCAGAGCCCAGCCTTGCTTCCTACCCGCCCCGCCCCCGGAACACCGTCACGCTGTCCTGCACGCGCCGCAGCATCTCGCGCACACCGAGACCCGAGACGCCCGACATCACGAACACCTCCTGCCCCGACGCCTTCTCCAGCGCCTTCCTGCGCCGGGCCAGCTCCGTGCCCGTCATCGCGTCCGCCTTGTTCAGCACGATCAGCTCCGGCTTCTCCGCCAGCCCGTCGCCATAGGACTCCAGCTCCGTGCGCACCGTGCGCCACGCCCGCACCACCTGTCCCTGCGCCCCGTCCACCAGGTGCAGCAGCACCGCGCACCGCTCCACGTGCCCGAGGAACCGGTCGCCCAGCCCCGCCCCCTCGTGCGCCCCCTCGATCAGCCCGGGGATGTCGGCCAGCACGAACTCCTCCGTGTCCGACAGCCGGATCACGCCAAGCTGCGGGTGCAGCGTGGTGAACGGATAGTCCGCGATCTTCGGCCGCGCCGCCGTGGTCGCGGCCAGGAACGTGCTCTTCCCCGCGTTCGGCAGCCCCACCAGCCCCGCGTCCGCGATCAGCTTCAGCCTGAGCCAGATCCAGCGTTCCTCCCCCGGCCACCCCTTGTCCGCCCGCCTGGGCGCCCGGTTGGTGCTGGTCTTGAAGTGCGCGTTGCCATGCCCCCCATCCCCGCCCCGGCACAGCACGATCTTGCGCCCCGGCGTGTCCAGGTCCGCGATCAGCGTCTCGTGGTCGTCTGCGATGATCTGCGTCCCGATCGGCACCCGGATCAGCACGTCGTCCGACGCCGCCCCCGTGCGGTCCGAGCCCGACCCGTTGCCGCCCTTTCGCGCCCGGAAATGCTGCGTGTAGCGGAAGTCGATCAGCGTGTTCAGGTTGTCCACCGCCTCCACGATGATGTCCCCGCCCCGCCCGCCGTTGCCGCCGTCAGGCCCGCCGAACTCGATGAACCGCTCGCGGCGGAAGGCGATGATGCCGTCGCCGCCGTCGCCGGAGCGGACGTAGATCTTGGCCTGGTCGAGGAACTTCATGGCATGAGAGGCCCGGTGAGAAGGCAGGAAGCAAGGTCGGGCTCTGCCCGAACCCGCCAAAGGGCCGAGCCCTTTGGAAACTCTGTACTTGGGGAAGGCGATCCAAGGGCCCAGCCCTTGGCGGGGTCCAGGGGCAGAGCCCCTGGCCTTCCTTCGCACAATACAAACGACAAGGGGCCAGCTCGCGCCGACCCCTCGCTATCAAGGCTGCTCGCGCCGGAGCTACTCGGCGGCGACGGCGCCCGGCTCGACCGAGACGTGCACCCGGTCCTGTGCCCGGCGGGTGTACTTCACGATGCCCGCGATCAGCGCGAAGATCGTGTGGTCCTTGCCGAGGCCGACGTTGGCGCCGGGGATCCAGCGCGTGCCGCGCTGGCGGATGATGATGTTGCCGGCGATCACCGTCTCGCCGCCGAACTTCTTGAGCCCGAGGCGACGCCCTGCGGTGTCGCGCCCGTTGCGGGACGAGCCGCCTGCCTTCTTGTGTGCCATCTCGCCGTCTCCTTCAGGCGCCGTGCGCCGTGTCGGGCGTGTCGCTGCCCTCGCTCATCCCTGTCGCCACCGGATCGACGGGCGCCTCGGACTCGCCGTGTGCCTCGCCGCCCATCGCCTCGGCCACGGTGCCATGCTCCGCCGTCTCCGCGCCCGCCATGCTCGCCGCAAGCTCGGCCGTCGGCGCCCCGGACTCGCCGTGCGGCTCGCCACCCATCGCCTCGGCCACCGTGCCGTGCTCCGCCGTCTCCGCGCCCGCCATGCTCGCCGCAAGCTGGGCCGCCGGCGCCCCGGACTCGCCGTGCTGCTCGCCACCCATCGCCTCGGCCACCGTGCCGTGCTCCGCCGTCTCCGCGCCCGC
>CAXSFE010000080.1:0-4920 GCA_964236585.1 uncultured Acetobacteraceae bacterium | reverse complement strand
CATGCTCGCCGCAAGCTGGGCCGCCGGCGCCCCGGACTCGCCGTGCTGCTCGCCGCCCATCGTCTCGGCCACCGTGCCATGCTCCGTCGTCTCGGCCGTGGTCGCGCCGGCCGGAGCCGCCGCCACGTGCGGCCCGCCGCCGATCTCGCCGATCCGCAGCACGGTGACGTGCTGACGATGGCCGTTCTTGCGGCGGCTGTTCTGCCGGCGACGCTTCTTGAAGATGATGATCTTGTCGAGCCGGTCCTGCGCCACGACGACGGCGCTCACCGAGGCCCCCGCCACCACTGGCGAGCCGATCGTCATGGCACCCTCGCCGCCGACCGCGAGCACGTCGGTGAAGGTGACGGTCGAGCCCGGCTCGGCCTCCAGCTTCTCCACCTTGACGAGCAGGTTGGGGGTGACGCGGTACTGCTTCCCGCCGGTGCGGATCACTGCGAACATCTCTCGGCTCTCACTCTCTGCGGCCGGCCGGATACGGCGCCGCGTGCATCATGGCGGGATCGAACGGCCACCCATGCCTGCACCCGCCGGAAGCTCGGCCGAGGGCACGAACGACAAGCGGGCGGCGGGAATGCCCGTCGCCGGATGCCGTGCCCTACCGCTCCCCACCCCGGGAGTCAATCCGCGCAGCCGACACACGGCCGGGAGCGGCCACCTTCCCCCGCGCGCCAACGCCGCCGCGCCCACCCGTCTTGCCTCCGGTGCCGGCCCCCGCCTATAACCCGCGCCTGCGCAGCCGGCCCTGGCCGGACGGCGCTGCGGAGAGGTGCCAGAGTGGTCGATCGGGGCGGTCTCGAAAACCGTTGTGCCTTCGCGGGTACCGTGGGTTCGAATCCCACCCTCTCCGCCAGCCCCTGATCCGCCCTGCGCCGCTACCCAGCCCGCAGCACGGCCCGCCTCACGCCCTCGCCAAGCACCGTGACCAGCGCGATGCCCACCACCATCCGCGCCGCGCCACCCCAGCTCGCGCTCTCCGTCCCCAGCGCCACCACCAGCGCCGTCGCCCCGCCCACCGGCGTCCTCGCCCGCAGCAGCATCTGCCCGGCGGCCCCCAGCACCACCGCGACGCCCACCGCCGCCACCCGCGCCCACGCCAGATGGTCGCCCATGAACGCCGGCGCCCCGCCCGCCCCGGCCACGAACACCCCGGCCATCCCCGCCGCCACTCCCACCAGCTGCCCCACCCCGAGGACGTACGGCCGCGAGGTCGGCTGCTCCGGGCCGAGCGCCTGGGCGAACACCGCCGACCCCAGGCTCGGCACCAGGAACGCCTCCCCCAGCCCCACGCCCAGCGCGGCGACCGCCACCATCACCGCCGCGATCAGCACCGGCGGCAGCAGCTTCGAGGCATCCATGGGCAACCCCTCGTGACCGGCGCGGCGACCGGCGCGGCGGACCACCGGACCCATCGCAACGACCCCCCGCCGGCATCGTTCCCGCACCCTGCGCCATGACCGAGCCAGAGCTGGCAGAGTTCCTCGCCGACTGCCCCACCCTGTTCCACATGGCCGCCCGCGGCGCCTGGCCGTCGATCCTCGCCCACGGCCTGCTGTCCACCTCCGCCCTGCTCGACCTGCACGCCGTCACCGGCGCCGAACGCTGCGCCATCGAGTCCGCCCGCCGGCCCGAGGGCGTCACCCTGCACGCTCCCGGCCTCGCCCCCGCCACGATCCGCGACCAGAAGCCGCTCGACGAACCCGGCCTGCGCCGCTGCCTCCTCGACGGCCTCTCGCCCGCCGACTGGTGCCGCCTGCTCAACCGCCGCGCCTTCCTCTGGCCGTCCCGCGCCCGCCTGCTGCGCCTGCTCGACGCCCGCCCCTACCGCCACGACGCCCACGAGGTGATCGAGCTCGACGCCGCCCGCGTGGTCGCGGCCTGCCGCACTGGCATCACCCTGTCCGCGATCAACAGCGGCGCCACCCGGCCCTTCCCCGCAGCACGCGGCCTCTCGACGTTCCTGCCGATCGCCGACTATCCCTACGCGCACTGGCGCGCCCGCCGCCCCCGGGGCGAGCGCGTCGTGGAGCTGGCGGTCGAGCCCGGCCTGCCCGACATCGCCCGCCTCGTGCGCCGCGTCACGCTGATGCGCGGCGCCGAAACCCTGGAGGTGCTGTTCGAGTCCTGAAGGGAGGCAGGCAAGGTCGGGCTCCGCCCGAACCCGCAAAGGGCCGTGAGGCCCTTTGATCCCGCTGCTTAAGATGGGCGATCCAGGGGCCCGGCGCTTGGCGGAGCCTCGATCTTGCTTCGCTGTCCGCCCCAGCCTTCTCCCCGCCACAATCCACACGTGCATGCGAGAAACGTACATGAGCCCATGAGTAACCGGTGCAGGACTACCGCTTCCCCCCGCGCACAGACGGTTGCAAAGCGCCCTCCGGTTACGCTTTGTCTCACCCCATGATATTTTTTGCTGGATTTCGTCTCGGAAGCCTGGAAAATCCAATTTCCGTTACTAATTGCCGGCGTACGGACAGGAGATCTGCGTGAGTGACACGGTGACCATCCAGACGGTGCAGGCTGCGTCCGCCTTCAGCCCGAACGTCGGGCTGAACGTCTCGTCCGACGCCGCGGCCGCAACGACCCTGCAGCAGCTCCGCGCGCTGGGCCTGTCCAGCGTGCGCGCCACCGTGACCACCGCCGCCGAGGCCGCCAACCTGACCGCCCTGGCGCAGAACGGCATCCGCCTCGACCTGGTGCTCGCGCCCGGCCAGAGCGCCGCCGGCTTCGCCGCCCTCGCCGGGCAGATCAACGGCGCGGCCGCCGGCTCGCTCGCCACCCTCGAGGGCCCCGACCTCGTCGCCAACCCCGGCTACACCTACACGAACCCCGCGAACGGCGCGGTGCTGTCCGGCTACGTCGCCGCGAGCCAGGCCACCGCCGACATGGCGCAGGCGGCCAGCGCCGCCGGCCTCGGCAGCGTCCCGATCCTGGGCTACAGCTCTGCCTCCGGCGTGCCCTCGGCCGACACCACCACCCAGGTCGCGGTCAGCTACGCCAACATCAACCCGGGCGACGTCGCCCTCGCCGAGCCGGACTACGCCGCCTTCACCGCCGCCCAGGACGCCGGGCAGAGCGTGGACCGCGCCGCCTCCCAGTACGTCGTCACCAACGTCGGCGGCACCACGCAGGCCGCCCTGCTCGACGCGGTGCTCGACGCCCAGTACGTCTACGGCTTCTACGGTGCCACCGGCGGCACGACGGTGACGCCCGCCACCTTCCTCGCCGCCCCCACCGCCGCGGCCAACAGCCCCATAGCCCTGTTCAACGCCAACGGCTCGCTGTCCGCGGCCGGCACCGACTACGCGAACCTGTCCGCGATCATCGCCGCCGGCCGCACCGGCACCGCCGCCGGCTCCACCCTGTCGGTCGGCCTGGCCCCGGCCGAGACCGGCGTGCAGTACGCCGAGCAGCTCCTGGTGTTCGCCGGCCCAGGCTCGAGCGACAACATCGTGATCTGGGGCGACACCGAGGCGCCCTCGCCCGGCGGCCACGGCCCCTCCGTGCTGAACTTCGGCGCCGTGCAGAGCAGCGTCTCCGTGTTCGACCCCTCGCTGGGCACGGCGGCGGTCGCCACCTACACCAACATCTCCGCGCTCGACATCACCAACACGCCCAATGGCCCTCTGGTGGTGCAGGTCTCCAATGTCGCCGGCACCGGCGCCGGCGGCGCCGGCACCTACCTCGGCTACAACAACGGCGTCTACGCGGTGACCACGGCGTCGGGCACCACCTTCCTCACGCCGATCAACGGCGCCTCCGCGGTCACCGCCTCCGCGTCCGGCAGCGACGTGATCAACAGCCGCGGCACCGACACCATCGCCGCCGGCGGCGGCACCGACATCGTCTACGCGTCCGGCCCCGCCGCCACCGTCGCCGGCGGCAGCGGCACGCTGATCTTCGTGGCCGGCGCCGGCAACTACAACGCGGGCGGCGGCTCCTCGACCGACATCCTGTACGGCGGCGCCGGCGCGGACACCCTGACCGGGGCCACCGGCGCCGGCTCCATCCTGGTGGCAGGGTCCGGCAACACCACCCTGTCCGGCGGCAAGGGCAACTCCGCCGTCATGTTCGGCGGCACCGGCACCACCAGCTTCTTCGGCAGCGGCGGCGGCCACGACACCATGGTCGGCGGCACCGGCAACAACACCTTCACCACCACGAACGGCGACATCGTGTTCGGCGGCCCCGCCACCGCCAACGACGCCTTCAACCTCACCGGCGGCGAGATCGTGGTCGAGGGCAACGGCTCGGACACGGTCACCCTGTATGCCGGGGCCTCGACCGTGTTCGGCGGCGCCGGCGCCACCAGCTTCGTCGCCGCCACCGGCGCGGGCGTCAACGCCTCGCTGATCGGCTTCACCGCCGCCGACCACCTGACCCTGGCGGGCGCGACCGCCGCCGTCGTCTCGACCGCCGTCGCAGGAGCCACCCACGGCTCCTACGGCACGATGTTGAGCCTGGCAGATGGCACCCGCCTCACCCTGTTCGGCGTGACCACGCTGAGCGCCTCCCAGGTCTCCGCCGGCTAGCGTCGACCGGACCACGCCGACCCCGCCACGCTGGCCCCCCGCGCTGCAGCGCAAGACGCAGGCCGCCTCGCCACAGCCCTGCCCGACCCATGCTGACCCAGAGGACCACTGACCCGGAGGACCGCGATGCACACGCGCTACAAGCTGATGACCGGTGCGGCGCTCGCGGCCCTCGCGACGTCAAGCCTCCTCGCTCCCGCCCGCGCGGCCGAGCTGCTCGACCCGGTCCCGCTGGCGACCACCGGCCTGGTCGCCAACCCCGCCCCCGCGTCCGGCTGCACTCCTGCGGCCGAGGGGCGTGTCGACGAGTTCCTGGCCGTCGTGCGCAACTCCCCACGCCCGGACGTCGGGCCCTACACCGTGACGCTCCCCGGCTACTCCGCCAGCGCCA
>CAXSFE010000079.1:0-17894 GCA_964236585.1 uncultured Acetobacteraceae bacterium | reverse complement strand
CCGCTCGGGCTCGCCGACCGTGCCGCCGGCCGCGTTGCCGCGGGCTACGGGGTAGCCGTCGCCTGGCTGCTGCGCCGGCCGGTGGCGGGGGCGGCGCTGGCGCTGCTGTGCGCGGGGCTGGGGGCGGCTGCCGGGCTGCGGCTGCCGGCGGCGCTGGTGCCGGAGGAGGACCGCGGGCAGCTCTTCGTGGTGTGGTCGCTGCCGCCGGCGGCCACGCTGAGCCGGACCGAGGCGCTGATGGGCCGCGTCGACGCGATGATGTCGCGCGACCCCGACGTCGCGAGCGCCTTGTCGTTCTCCGGCTTCAACCAGCTGACCAACGGCAGCCAGACCAGCGCCGGCGTCGCCTTCGTGCACCTGCGCGACTGGAGCCTGCGCGGCGCGGGCCACGCCGCCACCGCCGTCGCCGCCCGCCTCACGGACGCCCTGGCGCGGGAGAAGGACGCCGTCGTCGCCGGCTTCAACCCGCCGGCGATCGAGGGCCTGGGCAACGTCGGCGGCTTCGAGCTGCACATCCTCGACCGCGGCGGGGCCGGGCTCGCGGCGCTGGAGGCGGCGACCCAGGGCTACCTGCACGCGGCCGCAGCCCGCCCCGAGCTGGCCGGGCTGGTGACCACGCTGCAGGCCAACACGCCGCGCTACCAGGTCGACGTCGACCGCGACCGGGCGGCGGCGCTCGGCATCCCGGTGAGCGCGATCTACGACGCGCTGCAGAGCACATTCGGCAGCCTCTACGTCAACGACTTCACCCTGGACGGCCGCAACTACCACGTGAACCTGCAGTCCGACGCGCCGTTCCGCGCCGACGCCGGCAACCTGCGCGAGGTGTTCGTCCGCGGCGCGAGCGTCCCGGCCCCCGGCGCGGACGCGGCAGGGCCCGGCGCGAGCGAGGCCGCCACCGGCGAGATGGTGCCGCTCGCCACGCTGGTGCACCTGCGCCGCACCGTGGGCGCGGACCAGCTAGAGCGGTTCAACGTCTACGCCTCCGCCCAGGTCACCGGCAGCGCGGCACCCGGCTTCAGCTCCGGCCAGGCGATCGCCGCCGCCGAGGCGGTCGCCCGCGACGCCCTGCCGCGCGGCTTCGACATCGCCTGGGCGGGGGCCGCCTACCAGCAGAAGCTCGCCGGACGCTCCGGGGCGCGCATGCTGCTGCTCGGCCTGCTCATGGTCGGGCTGATCCTCGCGGCCCAGTTCGAGAGCTGGCGGCTGCCGTTCGCGGTGCTGCTGTCCGTGCCGCTGGCGCTGGGCGCCGCGTTCGCCGCGGTGTGGCTGCGCGGGCGCTCGCTCGACGTCTACGTGCAGATCGGCCTGGTGGCGCTCGTCGGGCTGGCGGCGAAGAACGCGGTGCTGATCGTGCAGTTCGCAACCCTGGAGCAGCGCCGCGGCCTTGACGCGCGCGCGGCCGCCCTGTCGGCGGCGCGGCTGCGGCTGCGGCCGATCGTGATGACCTCGCTCGCCTTCGTCATCGGCTGCGTGCCGCTGGCGCTCGCCACCGGGCCGGGCGCGGACAGCCGGCAGTCGCTCGGCACCTGCGTCGTCGGCGGCATGATCGGCGCGACGCTGCTGGGGACGCTGTTCGTGCCGATGTTCTTCCACCTGCTGCGGCGACGCGGCCGGGCCGTGGCCGGGCAGGCAGGCAAGGTCGAGGCTCCGCCAAAGGCCAGGCCCCTGGAAACCATGACCAAGGGATAGGACGCCGCGGGACCCGGGTTCCCGACGCCTTCGGACGTGGCTCACCGACAGGTTCGACGACCTGCCCAGGTCGTCGGCCGGGCGGGTGAGGAGAGTCCCGCCCTGCTTTCCGGCAGGCCAAGCCATCGTGGCGCTGGTATGAGCCGTGCGCGGGCTGGTCGCGCCCGCACCCGAACGCGATCGAGCGAGGAACGCCAGCCATGCCCCGACCCGCCCGCCCCTCACGCCACGACGACCCTGCCCCCGTCGTCCTCGCCCGGCCAGCCACGGCCCGGCCAGCCACAGCCCTGGCGGCCGCCATCGCCGTCGTACTGGCCGCGGCGTCGCCTGCGCGTGCGGACGACCTGGACGACGCCGCCCCGCTGCAGCGCGCGCTGTCCGCCACGCGCGAGGTGCTGCTGCTCGTGCCCCAGGCGGTCCACCAGGAGTGCGTCGACGCCCTGCGCGAGCTCGCGTCCACCCGGGACACCGTGGAGTTCGACACGCGTGCACGGGGCATCCACAACTTGTCCATCGCACGCGACGTGCTCGCGGCGGACTACGACAGCGCGGCACGAACCTGCGGGGAGGACGCCACCCGCGCCTGCGCGCCGGCCCCTGGCGGCGCCAGGAGTGCCGCCCTGGCCAGCGCCTGCGGCAAGATGCTGCCGCTTCCGCCGCCGTGAGTCGTCGCGCCCCGGCCATGACGCCAGATGGCATGGGATTTGCATAACAAGCCGGGATCAAGTACACCAAGACCGGCAACGGGTCTGGCGGCCAGGCAGAGGCCGGGTTCCAGATCTTCCGACCTAGGCTGCGGGGATCGACGCCGACCAATACGGACGGCCGGTCTTGCGTCACGCCAGCGTCCAGGCCAAACGACGGACCATGAGGAACGGATGAGAGTAGTGGCACCAAATCAGGGCTATCTCGGCTGGCAGCCCGACGAGTTCGGCATGGGCCGCGCGACCGCGGTGTCGCTCCTGCTCGTCGGCACCATGATCGGCGGCCTGGCCCTGCTTGCCAGCCGTCACGAGGAGACGCCCCTACCGCCGCCGATGCAGGTGCAGATGATCCAGCTGCCGCCGGAGCAGCTGGCCCAGGCGCCGACGCCGCCCACGCCCCCGCCGCCGCAGCCCGACGTGGACACGCCGCCGCCGCCGCCGCTCGCCCTGGCGCCGCCGCCTGCCCTGCCGCCGAGCCGCATCGAGATCCCCAAGCCGCCGCCGCCCAAGCCGGTCGCCAAGCCCGTGCCGCCCCGCCCGACGCCGCCGCGCCCGCAGGTCGCCCGCACCGTGCCCAACGTCGAGACCCCGCCCAGCGCGGTGACCTCGAACGCGCCGCCGGTCGTCAACGCGCCGCCGCCCGCGGCCGCCCCGGTCGACAGCAGCTCCGGGATCGGGCCCTACCGCGCCGGCCTGCACAACCTGATCGAGAGCCACGTCGAGGTCGGGCCGCAGATCGCCGCCCTCGGCGTCAGCGGCACCGCGATCATCGAGGCGGTGATCGCGCCCGACGGGCACCTGATCTCCGCCCACGTCGCCAGGAGCAGCGGCAACGGCCTGATCGACAAGGCCGCACTGGCGGCGGTCGAGCGCGGCGGCTTCCGGCCGTTCGGCAACCACATGCCTGCCGCGCCGATCACCATCAGCGTGCCGATCGAGATCTCGCCGAGCGCCGGGGACTGATGCGAACGGCTTGACTGGCTGGCACGGGGTGCCGCTCAGGCAGGCAAGGTTGAGGCTCTGCCTCAAACTCCGCCAGGGGCGAGCCGCCCCTAGACCGGCCTTACTTAAGTGAAGCCGGTCCAGAGGCGGCTCGGGGCAGAGCCCAGCCTTGCCCGTCGGCTGATCGCGTCACGCGCACAAGGCTGCCCCGATGGAGGCAGAACTCATGGCGCCAGGGCTACGCCAGCTTGGCGCAGCCGTAGACCAGCGAGTACTTTTTGTCGGTGAGAAGGCCGGCGGTGCCCTGGTCGTTCCAGGCGAAGGCATCGTCGGCATAGAGCACGCCCGCACCGCCCTGCACCTCCGACAGCCGGCGCGGCGTGCTGCGGTAGAAGGTCAGCACCACCTGGTGCGCCCGCACGTCGAAGTAGGCGTCGAAGCTGGGGCCGGGACCGGGATAGAAGTTGAACGCCCGCGCGCTGGTCGGCAGCGCCTGGCTCGCGGGCTGGCAGGCATAGGCATTGTGGTTGTTCTGCCCGATGCCCAGCCCGCCGGGGCGGCTCTCGGTGGAACACCCGGCCAGCATCGTCACTGCGGCGATGATGGCAAGCGCACCGGTCCGTGCGCCCCGGCCTCGGGCTCGCTCGCGCATCCGCTGGTCCTCCCTCGTGTCGGCACCGACCTGTCCGGCCGCTTGGCCGCCCGGCGTCCTCATGACCTCGACCCGCCCAGCGGCGCCAGGCCCTGAAGATGCGCGGGGCCGTTCACCGGATAGGTCAGATCGCCACCATAGGGCCCGTTGAGCCCGGGCGAGCTGCCGGGCGCGATCACGGTGGCGCCGCGATGCGTCTCCTGGTTCTGCGCACCGGGCGGTGCCGCAGCGCATCCGCAGATCAGGGTCACCGCCACCGCTGCCACGCCCAGACCGATCCTCGCCTGCATCCGTCCCTCCCAGCCACCGACCGCGTCGCCAGCCCGGATGGCCGCGCCGGCCGGGTCACGCGGAATGTTGCTTCAACGCCACAGCAGGCCGGGTGTTGCCTGCGGAAACAGCACCTGCTGCGGACAAGCCCGATTGTGAAGCAGATACGTCTCGAGCCGGACCTTTCCAGCGGGAACCGCAGCGCCGGGACGCCTCGTTGCGCAATCGCAATACAGGACAGTGCCTCCGGAACGGCCTCCCAGTACTGGTTACAGTACGAGCTGTGGCTTTGCGGTAACTTATGCCGTGATTAGCAGCAGATCAGTGACACGGAGGCGATCGAAGCTTTACGAAATGTCGCCTGATGGCACAGGGTTTGCTGCACGCCTCGGTGAGGGCTCTCACAATCCCGCGAGCCTGCGACAGTGTTCTCGATGCAGCAACGCTGCGAATCCGACACAGGATCAAGTCCGCCCATGCCGAAGTCCCGCCGCCAGTCGCTCCTGATGTTCACGGCCTGCACCGTCGCGTGGGGGGCGAGTCCGACGGTCGCGGCGTTCGCGCAGACGGCCGCCACCGTGCCGCCGACCGCCGCCACCGGGTCCAGCGCCCAGCTGGTGCCGGGCAACCAGCCGCCCAAGCCCAAGGGCCGCGCCCGCAGCAAGTCGACGGGCACCACGGCGGCCAAGCAGGGGGCAGCCCCCACGGGCCAGGACGCCCCGCAGGGCGCCACCAACGCCGGCGCCGTGAGCGGCGGCACCACGCCCGCCGGCGTCAACCCCGGTGCCAACTTCGGCGCGACCCCGGGCGGCGCCACCTCGAGCGGCAACGCCGCCACCGACGCGCTGCAGGCCGGCACCACCGTCAACATCGACACGGTGCAGAAGACCTACCGCGAGCTGCTGCTCAAGGAGAAGAACGTCGCCTCCGCCGTCTCCGAGGTCGGCCAGGCGGAGATCCAGTCCACCGGCCAGCTCGGCTCGGTGCAGAGCCTGCTCAAGCAGACGCCGTCGGTGAACTCGTACCAGTCCGGCGTCGGCCAGAACACGCCGGAGCTGACGGTGCGCGGCGTGCGCTATGCAGAGCTGAGCACCACGCTGAACGGCATCCCGATCAACGACCTGCTGTCCGGCGGGCAGGGCGGGTTCCTGTCCAACAACATCGGCAACCCCGTCACCATCGGCCAGATCAGCTCGGTCAACGTCTACCCCGGCACCGCGCCGGTCGACGTGCAGGGCTTCGGCACCAACGGCGGCACCATCGCCTACCAGACGCTCAAGCCCACCCCGAAGCCGTTCCTCGAGGTCACCGGCGGCGTCGGCTCGTTCAACTTCAACGAGTACGGCCTTACCGTCAACACGGGCGCGATTCCTGGCACAGACGGGCTGATGGCGCTGCTGCGCTACGACCGCAGCGAGAACGACGGCTTCATCCAGAACACCCAGGCGCGCTACCGCGACTTCAGCGCCTCGTTCGACAAGCCCTACAACGACGGCACCTCGCACGTCACGCTGGACGTCATCTACAACACCGGCCAGGGCTACCTGCCACCCTCGCCGGTGGCGCTGGACCAGATCGCGGCCAACGGCTTCTACTACAACCTGGGCCACAACGAGACGCAGTACCGCGAGGACAACACCTTCCTCACCGCGATCCTCGGCGACGAGACCTACGTCAACGAGCACCTGATCCTGAGCGGCAAGCTGTTCTTCGTCGGCACCGACGACAAGTCGTCGAGCTCGGTAAACCCGAACATCATCTACAGCTCGTATCCGTATCAGCCGAACTTCCAGGTGCCGTTCTACATCTACGGACCGATCGGCCCGTCCGCTGCGGCGAACTTCGGCAGCCCGTTCTACAAGCCCGGCGTGTTCACCTACGACCCGCTGGTCAACGCCCCGGCCGGCTCGGACCCCACCAACGTCGACAGCTACAGGAACGGCGAGTCGGCCACCGTCACCTACACCGCGACGAACACCTACGGCATCACGCCGAAGGCCAACATCTTCCTGCCCTACAACAACATCACCATCGGCGGCCTGTTCACCAAGGAGGAGCAGCCGACGCTTGGCCAGTACATCGGCGGCCCCGGCCTCGATTTCGCACAGGTCAACGGCTACAACTCGCTGACCTACCCGGCCGGCGGCGCCAACCGCACGGTCTACCAGGGGTATGCCCAGGACCGCATCGACCTGATCCACAACACCCTGCACCTCGAGCCGGGCGCTGCCTGGGAAGGCGTTCTGACCACGAACGACGTGCCGGTCTCGGCAAGCCGCGACCCCTACATGCTGCAGAACTACGACAAGGCGTTCGAGCCCTACCTCGGCGGCAGCTACGACCTGCCCTACCACTCCGTGCTCTACGCCAGTTACGGCCGCAGCGCCTCGTTCCCGCAGATCGGCGACTACACGCTGGGCAGCTCCGGCTCTACGCAGGCTCCCCACTCCACCCTGCTGCACGCCTACGAGGCCGGCATCCGCTACGACACGCCGCGGCTGTACCTCAACCTCGACTACTTCTACCAGAAGACCACCAGCGCGGTCGGCTTCTATGCCAACTTCATCACCAACCAGTTCTTCTACTCCAACACCGGCGCCAACGAGTATCGCGGCGTCGAGGCGTCGGCCCAGTATCGCGTGACCCCCGCGATCCAGGTGTTCGGCAACGGCTCGTACAACAACGCGGAGTACCTCAACAACTACTCGGCGAGCGTGACGCCGTTCCAGGACCAGTTCGGCTACGGCTTCAAGGACACCAACCTGTCCTCGATCCCGGCCTGGCTGTTCAACGTCGGCGCCTCCTACGAGAAGGGCCCGATCTCGCTGCGCCTGTGGGACCAGTATACCGGGCCGCAGTACACCACCTACAACATCAGCGTCACCAACCCGAACCCGCTGCTGCAGGCCGCGACCACCACCAGCCCGGGCTACCGCCTGCCCGAGTTCAACACCGTCAACTTCCTCGGCAGCTACACCATGCCGATCAACTCCGGCTTCGGGCTGAAGTCGCTGAAGTTCACGGTCAACGCCCAGAACATCTTCAACATGCACTACTTCGCCTACCGCTACCTGAGCAACTTCTCCTACGCCGGCGTCTACCGCGACACCTACTACACCAACGCGCTCGCCGGCCCGCCCGCCTCGGTGATCTTCAACGTGACCGCGCGCTTCTGAGCGCGCGGCACGGGACACGACGACACCGGATGGCCTCATGAGCGACGTGCCGGCAATGGGCGTGCCTGGACATGACCGCGTGACAAGGCCCGCCGTTCCTGCTTCTCCTGCCGCCATGGCAGGATCAGGCAGGGCGGCGGCACAGGGACCGGACGGGACGCGGGCATGAAGCGCCCCGTCCGCGCGTTTGGCCGGCGCCTGCTTGCGGGCGCGGCGGCGGTGGCGTTCGCTTCTGCAGGCGTGCCGCACATCGCCCAAGCAGGGTGCGGCACGCTGGTGTTGCCGACCGGACTGGGTGCCAACTCGGCGACATCCGTGGGATCCCTTCACCCCATCCTTTCGCCCGGTTCGCTCTACGATCAGGAGTCGTTCAACCTCCTGTTCGTGCCGCTGCTGTGGTTCGGGCCTGACCACAGCATCGACTACTCGCTCAGTCATGCCAGCGCGATCGACGTGCAGCAGGGTGGCAGGGTGTTCGTCATCACGCTCAAGCCGATCACGTGGTCGGATGGTGTTCCGGTCACCGCGGACGACGTGGTGTTCTCCTTCGAGATGATGAAGGAGCTCGGGCCCACCTTCGTCGGCTACGACACCGGCGGCATCCCGAAACTGTTCCAGAGCGTCGAGGCCACCGGGCCGCTGACTTTACGGATCACCTTGACCCAGCCGGTCAATCCCGAATGGTTCGAGCTGGCCGGCCTGAGCCAGTTCTACGGCCTGCCGCGCCACGCCTGGGCACGCTTCAGCCTGGACGAGCAGCGCAGCCTGCAGACCGACCTGGGCTTCATGTCCGTGGTCGACGGTCCGTTCCGACTGACGGAGTTCGACAGCGGACGCTACGAGGCTTTCGCGCCCAATCCCTCCTATGCTGGCCGGAAACCGGAGATGGCGCGCCTCGTGCTCGACTTCCTCCAGGGCACCAGTCCGCTCGAAGCCCTTCGCGCGGGTGACCTGGACGCGGCCAACGTCCCGTTCAACGTCTACGATACAGCCGTCGTGCTGGCAGGCTTCCATGTCGTCCGTCTCCCGCCTGCCTCGGGGTACAATTCCCTGGTCGTCAACATGGCCAATCCGGCAACGCCGTTCCTGGCGGACACGCGCGTTCGTCAGGCGATCGCGGACGCGATCAACGAGGACGAGATCATCCGGCTGGCCTTCCACGGCAACAGCGTTGCAGTGCGCTCGCCCGTTCCACCAGTTCCGGAGGCGTTCGCGTCCGCCGATGCGAAGGCCGGCCGTTTCCCGGTGGGCTACGACCCGGCGAAGGCGCGCGCGCTGCTTGCCGAGGCCGGCTTCACGCCCGGGCCGGACGGGGTGATGACGAGGGATGGCAGGCGGCTGGAGTGGACCAACCTGCTGAGCGACGCCTCCGCGGACGGCCTCGTGCTGGCGCAGATCGTCCAGGCCAATCTCGCCTCCGTCGGCATCCGCATGAACCTGCGGCTGATGCAGTTCAACCAGATCATCGCGCTGATGGACCGCGACACCACCGGCTGGGAGACCACGTCGATCGGGTGGAGCTTCCCGAACTACCCCGACATGCAGACCAACTTCGGCACCGGCGCGGGCGAGAACTGGGGGAAGTTCTCTGACCCCGAGACCGACGCCCTGCTCACGCGGGTGCAGAACGAGCCGGGCCGCGACGCACTGTTCCGGCTGCAGGATCACCTCGCCGCGCTGCAGCCGTTCATCGCCATGCCGCAGGGCGCCTACTCGCTGCTTGCCCGCCCCGGGATCGAGGGCCTGCCCGACGCGATCCAGGCCAACTACCTGTGGGCGCTGCAGAAGATCCACTTCTCCGGCGCGAGGGCCTGCGATGCGCAAGCTGCCCGCTAGGATCGGCGCCTCGGCGCTGTCTCTGGTGATCCTGGTCACGCTGACCTTCGTGCTGGTCCACCTCACGCCGGGTGGCCCCGCCTATTCGATTCTGGGAATGAAGTCGACGCCGCAGGCGGTGGCGGCACTCAACGCCCAGCTCGGCCTCGACGTGCCGCTGTGGCGGCAGTACCTGATCTGGTGGACGCACCTGCTGCACGGCGACCTGGGCTTCTCGTTCATCCTGCACCGGCCGGTCGGCGAGCTCCTGCTCAGCTACGAGCGCAACACCGTCGTGATGTATGCCATCGCCACGGTGATCAGCACGCTGGCGGCGATCGGGCTCGGCCTCGCGCACGGCGTGTACTACCTGCGCTGGCAGGGCCGCGCGATCGGGGCGCTGGAGCTGGCGCTGTACGCGGTGCCGTCGTTCTTCATGGGCACCGTGCTGGTGCTGCTGTTCGCGATCCAGTGGGACCTGCTGCCGGCCGGGGGCCTCACCGACATCCGCTCCGCCGACCCGCCGGCGAGCGCCTACCTCAGCCACCTCGTGCTGCCGGTGCTGACCATCAGCCTGGTCACGCTCGCCGGGCTGTCGCGCTACTTCGCGCAGTCGGTGCACGAGGAGCTGGCGCGAGACTACGTCCGCACCGCCGCGGCCAAGGGCCTGAGCTTCCCGCGCATCCTGTTCGGCCACGTGCTGCGCAACGCGCTGCGGCCGCTGGTCACGGTGCTCGGGCTGTCGTTCCCCTACATCTTCGCCGGCGGCGTGGTGGTCGAGACCGTGTTCTCCTACCCCGGGCTGGGCTGGCTGCTGTGGCGCTCGGCGCTGTCGCAGGACTACCCGGTGCTGGTCGCGATCGTGCTGCTGATCGGCGTGCTGACCGTGCTCGGCAACCTGCTGGCCGATTTGGTCAACGGGCTGCTCGACCCGAGGGCGTCGTATGAGTGAGGCAGGCAAGGCCAGAGGCTCTGCCTCTGGACTCCGCCAAGGGAAGCCCCTTGGATGGCTTCCCTTAAGTCAAGGGATCAAAGGGTCCTCGGACCCTTTGCGGGTTCGGGCAGAGCCCGACCTTGCTTGCTTGCAGGCCCCGCGATGAGCGACGCCCTGCGCCCCGGCAGCATCCCGGACGCCCTGTCCGCCCCGCTGGCCCAGCCGCAGCGCACCGGCCTCGCCCGCCGCCTGGGCCTCGCGCTGTCGGACCGCGCGGCGCTCGTGTTCGGCCTCGGTCTCGGCGCGCTGCTGATCGCCGGGAGCTTCGCCGGGCCGTGGTTGTACGGCGTGAACCCTTACGGGCTCGACCCGGCGCATGTCCTCGCCCCGCCGGGCGGCGCGTTCCCGCTCGGCACCGACGAGCTGGGGCGCGACTTCCTCGCCCGGCTGCTGGCCGGCGGGGCGTCCACGCTGGAGGTCAGCCTGCCGGCGGCGCTGCTCGCCTTCGTGGTCGGCACGGCCTACGGCCTCGCGTCCGGGCTCGGGCCGTCCTGGCTCGACGCCGTGCTGATGCGGCTGCTCGACGCGGTGCTCGCCCTGCCCGGGCTCGTGGTGCTGATCTTCTTCGCGTCCCTGGTCCGGCTGAGCGACTCCTCGCTAGTGCTGCTGCTCGGGCTGATCTCCTGGCCGGGGCTGGCACGGCTGGTGCGCAACGAGGCGCTGGCCCAGCGCGGCCGCGACTTCGTGCTGGCGGCCCGGCAGCTCGGGGGCGGGCGCTGGTACGTGGCGCGCGTCCACCTGCTGCGGGTGATGGCGCCGCTGCTGGTGGTCAACGGCACGCTGCTGGTGGGCGACCTGATCTTCGCCCTGTCCGCGCTGAGCTTCCTGGGCCTGGGGGTGCAGCCGCCGTACACGAGCTGGGGCGGGCTGCTGCAGTCGGGGCTGGCGCTGGTGGCGCTGGCGCCGTGGTGGCTGATCCTGCCGCCGGGGCTTGCGATCTTCGCCTCGCTGCTGGCGGCGTCGCTCACCGGGCAGGGGCTGCTGGCGCGGCAGGGGGGCGCGCGTTGAACGCCGCGAACCGGCAAGGCCGGGTCTGCTCTGCGCTGCTCATTCTTCGGCGGGCCTTGCCCGAACCTGACAAGGCCCAGAAACCTTCGGGCGCTCTTTTCTCACGTGACCACCTGAAAGCGCCCGGCAAGGCTGCCGCCTGTGGACCTTGCCATTTTGTCCCTCGCGGGATCGCGTCAGGAGTAAGGATGGCCGCAAGACGCATGGAAGGAATGGGCCAGTGAAAAGCATGATATCGGCCGCAGTGTTCGTCCTGCTGGCGGCAGGATGCTCCGGGCTGCAGGATTTCGGGAGCGAGAGCAACGCCGTGTCTGCCTCCGACGTCGCGGAGAAGGGCGACGACACCCTGACCTGCGACCAGATCTCCACCCAGGTCGCCGCCATGAACGACACCATCACCAAGACGCAGAGGATGACCTCCGAGGAGGTCAACCATCGCACCCGACTGGACGCGGTGATCGACTCGATGTCCGACCAGAGGATCACGAATGTCGCGACGACCGGCCGCAGCGGCTACACAGCCGTCGGGTGGAGTTCCAACGTGCCCACGAACGGGGCCTCCCTGAAGGACAACGAGCTTCTGGTGAGCCAGGGCAAGACCGCTCAGACGGCGATCGCCAGAGCCAACTATCTGGTTGTGCTCGGCAAGAAGAAGCACTGTTTCCGAGAAGTAGCGTCGCCCTGAAAATACCTCACCAAGTAAGGAATATCAGCTCTGGTCTCGGACATCCGCATTGCCGTTCAGGATCAGAAACTATCCATGAGTTTTTCAAACGATCTCTGGATCTGAAGGCCTTGCCGACGAGCCTTTGACGGAGCTTGAGGCAGAGCCTCGACCCTGCCTTCTTCGTCCCTCAGGAAATACCCGATGACCGATGACGTGCTCCGCCTCGAGGCGCTGAGCGTCGCCCTGCCGCGCGGGCGCCGCGTGGTGCCGGTGCTCGACGCGCTCGACCTGGCCGTGCCGGCCGGCGAGATGCTGGCGCTGGTCGGCGAGTCCGGCTCCGGCAAGACGATGGCCGCGCTGGCCGCGATGCGGCTGCTGCCGCCCGGGGCGGTGCTGGGCGGCCGCGCCCTGCTGCGCGGGCAGGACGGCGCGGAGCGCGACCTGCTGCGCCTGGGCGAGGCGGAGATGCGCCGGGTGCGCGGGCGCGACATCGGCATGGTGTTCCAGAACCCGCTGTCGGCGCTGAACCCGTCGCACACCGTGGGCCAGCAGATCGCCGAGGCGTATCGCGCGCACACCGACACCGACCGGCGCGCCGCGTTGGCGCGGGCGCGCGAGCTGCTCGACGAGGTGGGCATCCCGGATGCGGCGCGGCGCTTGGGGGACCACCCGCACGAGTTCTCCGGGGGGATGCGGCAGCGGGTGATGATCGCGAGTGCGCTGGCGTGCTCGCCGAAGCTGCTGATCGCGGACGAGCCGACGACCGGGCTCGACCCGCTGGTGGCGCGCCAGATCATGGCGCTGCTGGCGCGGCTGCGGCGCGAGCGGGGCATGGGGGTGCTGTTCGTCACCCACGACCTGTCCGTGGTCGAGGAGCACGCGAGCCGGGTGCACGTGCTGTACGCCGGGCGCAGCGTGGAGTGGGGCGGCGCGGGCGCGTTCTTCGAGCACCCGGGGCATCCGTACAGCCAGGCGCTGCTGGGCTCGGTGGCGCGGGTGGGTCGGGCGCGGCTGCGCACCATCCCGGGCACGCTGCCGGAGCCGGAGGCGCGGCCTCCCGGCTGCCGCTTCGCGCCGCGCTGCGCCTACCACCGGCCGCCGTGCGACGACGGCTACCCGGCGCCGCGCCCGGTCGCGGGCACGCAGGCGTGCTGCCTGTTTCCGCCGGAGGTGCCGGCGGCGGACGGGGAGGCGGCGCTGCCGGAGCCGCCGGCCACGGCGCGTCGGACGCTGCTCGACGTGGAGAGCGTCAGCGTGCGCTACGGGCGGCGCAGCCTGTTCGGCGCGCAGCCTGCGGCCTCGCTCGCCGAGGCGACGTTCCGGCTCGGCGAGGGCGAGTGCCTCGGCGTGGTCGGCGAGAGCGGGTCGGGCAAGTCCACGCTCGGCCGCGCGATCCTGCAGATGGCGCAGTACGAGGGGCGCATCCTGCTCGACGGCCACGACCTCGGGCGGCTGCGCGGGCCGGAGCGGGCGCGGCAGCGCAGGCGGGTGCAGGTGGTGTTCCAGGACCCGCGGGAGTCGCTCAACCCGCGCATGACGGTGGCGCAGAGCGTGGGCGAGCCGCTGCGCCTGGCCGGGCGGCCGGCGGCCAAGCGCCGCGCCGCGGTGGGCGGGCTGCTGGAGCGCGTCGGGCTGCCGCCGGCGCTGGCGGACCGGCTGCCGGGCTCGGTCTCCGGCGGGCAGGCGCAGCGCATCGCGATCGCCCGCGCGCTGGCGGCCGAGCCCGACATCATCGTGCTCGACGAGCCGACCTCCTCGCTCGACGTGTCGACGCAGGCGATGCTGCTCAACCTGCTCAAGGACCTGTCGCGCGAGAGGGGGCTCGCCTACGTGTTCATCTCCCACGACCTCGCGGCGGTCAGCTACCTCGCGCACAGGATCGCGGTGCTGAGGGCGGGGCGGATCGTCGAGCTGGCGGACACGGCGAGCCTGCTGGCGCGGCCGGGAAGCGAGTATACGGCGGCGCTGCTGGAGGCGGCGCCGCAGCTGGCGTGAAGGAAGCAAGGCCGGGGGGCGAGGCCGCCCCCCAGACCCCGGCGCACGGAAGGGCAGCGGGGGTCACGGGCGGGGGCTGATGCGCTTGTGAAGCGGGGCGTCCCGCGGGGCGCCTTGCAATGCCCGCCCCTGGCCCGATTTCGGCAAGTCATGACGATGTTCGCGCAGTGACCGGCTCCCCTGTCCCCCCCGCGCCGCGGACCGTCGTGGCGCTCCCGGTGCGCGACGAGGAGGACCGCCTCGGGCCGTGCCTGGCGGCGCTGTTCGACGGCAGCGTGCGGCCGGACGCCGTCGTGGTCCTGCTCAACAACTGTTCCGACGGCAGCGAGCGCATCACCCGGGAGGCGGCCGGGCGCTGGCCGGTGCATCCGCTCGCCTGCCGCCTGCCGCCGGAGCAGGCCAACGCCGGGCACGCCCGGGCCCTGGCGATGCGCCACGCGGACGCGCTGTGCGGGGACGGCGACGTGCTGCTCACCACGGACGCGGACGGGGTGGTGGCGCCGGGGTGGCTGGCGGCGAACCTGGCGGCGTTCGCGGGCGGCGCCGAGGCGGTGTGCGGGCGCGCGGTGATCGACCCGGTCGAGGCGCTGCTGATCCCCGCGCACCTGCACGAGGACGATGCCCGCGAAACGCGGCTGACGACGCTGCTCGACGAGATCGCGTCGCGGCTCGACCCGGACGAGGCCGACCCGTGGCCGCGCCACACCGAGCACAGCGGGGCCAGCATCGCGGTGCGCTGCGCGCTGTATCGCCGCGCCGGGGGGCTGCCGGCGTGCGAGAGCGGCGAGGACCGCGCGTTCGTGGACGCGCTGCAGCGCCTGGACGCGCGGGTGCGGCACGCGTCGGACGCGGTGGTCACGGTGTCCGGCCGCACGGAGGGGCGCGCACGGGACGGCATGGCCGACGCGATCCGGCGGCGCATCATGCGCCAGGACGAGCTGACCGACGACCGGCTGGAGCCGGCGCGTGACGCCTGGCGGCGCGTCGTGCTGCGGGCCGGGGCGCGGGCGGCGTGGGCGCAGGGCGGGACGGGATGCGGCCTCGCGCATGACCTCGGGCTCGGGGCGGCCGTGGTGTCCGACCTGCTGGGCGGGGCGCACTTCGGCGCCGCCTGGGCCGCGCTGTCGGCGCTCAGCCCTCGGCTGGTGCGGCGCCGCGTCGCCTTCGCGGCGCTGGCCGGGGAGATCGAGGTGGCGACGGGCCTGCTCGCCGGGCTGGGCCGCGTCGAGGCGCCGCTGCTGCTGGACGCGCGGTGAGGGCGGCTTCCGCGCTGGTCGGCGGCGTCGCGGCGATGGCGGGCGCGATGCGCGCCGAGGCGGACCGGCTCGACCCGGAGGGCGGGTTCCCGGCCGCGGACCTGGCCGCGCTGCGGGCGCTGGGCGTGCTGGCGTCGCCGCTGCCGCGCGAGGCGGGGGGCTCCGGGCTCGGCACCACGCCGGAGGGGGCCGCGGCGTGCGGCGCCCTGCTGATGGCGCTGGGGCGGGGCAGCATCGCACTCGGGCGGATCGTCGAGGGGCACGTCAACGCGCTCAAGCTGGTGCTGCGCGACGCCTCGGCCGGGGTGGCGGGGCGGGCGGGCGAGGACGCGCGGGCGGGGGCGCTGTTCGCGCTGTGGGTGACGGACCCGTTCGGCGGCGCGGCGCTCGCGGTGCGGCGGGAGGACGGGCGGCTGGCGCTGTCGGGCGGCAAGGCGTTCTGCTCGGGCGCCGGGCACGCGGACCGGGCGCTGGTCACGGCGCGCGACGAGGACGGGCAGGCGCGGATGCTGCTGGTGCCGCTGGGCGGAGGCGAGCGGGTTGCGCCGCTGGCGGCCTCGCTCGCGGGGGTGCGCGGGGCGGCAACCGGGCAGGTGTCGTTCGACGGCGTGGTGCTGCCGGAAGACGCGATGGTCGGGCGGGCGGGGGACTACCTGCGCGAGCCGGACTTCTCCGCCGGCGCCTGGCGCGGCTCGGCGGTGGCGGCCGGGGCGCTGGCGGGGCTGGTGGACGAGATGCGCGGGCAGCTCGCGGCGCGCGGCCGGCTGGACGACCCGCACCAGCGGGCGCGGTTCGGGCGGGCGCTGGTGTGCGCGGGGACGGCGCGGCTGTGGGTGGAGGCGATGGCGGTGGAGGCGGAGGACCCGGCGCGCGATCCGGCGTGGGTGGCGGCGCGGGTCAACCTGGGGCGGACCGCGGTGGAGGCGGCGTGCGTGGAGGCGCTGGCGCTGGCGCAGCGCTCGCTGGGGCTGCAGGCGTTCCTGCGCGGGGCCACGGTCGAGCGCATGGGGCGTGATCTCGCGACGTACCTGCGCCAGCCGGCGCCGGACGATGCGCTGCACGAGGCGGCGGGGCACTTTGCCGCGGCGGGGGCGGTGTGGTGAGGCGGAGGAAGCAAGGCTGGGCTCTGCCCAGACCCGCCAGGGGCGAGCCGCCCCTGGACCGGCTCTCCTTGGGGAAGCCATCCAAGGGGCTTCCCTTGGCGGGGTCCAGGGGCAGAGCCCCTGGCCTTGCTTGCCTGTGATGCGCGCCGGCGAGGTGCACCGGGCCTGGCGGGCGCTGCCGGAGCTGGCGCTGGAGGCGGTGTGCGGGGCGGGCGACCCGCTGGTTCTGGCGCCGCACCCGGACGACGAGAGCCTGGGGTGCGGCGGGCTGATCGCGCGCGCGGTGGCTTCGGGCCGGGCGCCGCTGGTGGTGGTGCTGACCGACGGGGCGGGGTCGCACCCGGGGTCGGCGGCGTATCCGGCGGCGCGTCTGGCCGCGGTGCGCGAGGCGGAGACGCTGGAGGCGGTGCGGCAGCTGGGGCTGGGGCCGGAGCGAGTGGTGTTCCTGGGCGAGCCGGACACGCGGGCGCCGCTGGGGGGCGCGGCGCTGGACGCGGTGGCTGGGCGGCTGTGCGCCCTGGTGGAGCGGCACCGCTGCACGTCGCTGCTGGCGAGCTGGGCACACGACCCGCACTGCGACCACCTGGCGGCGGACCGGGTGGCGCGGGTGGCGGCGGCGCAGTGCGGGGTGGCGCACTGGTCGTATCCGGTGTGGGGATGGACGCTGCCGGACGACGCGGTCGTGCTGGGCGGCGCGGTGACCGGCGGGCGGCTGGATATGGGCACGCACGGGGGGGCGAAGCGTCGCGCGGTGGCGGCGCACCGCTCGCAGCATGGCCTGGTGGTGCGCGACGACCCCGGGGGCTTCGTGCTGCCGCGCGGCCTGCTGCACCATTTCGAGGGGGCGTGGGAGGTGTTCCTGCGGCCCGGGGCGGAGGCTGCGCCGTGACCCGCGACACCGTTCCCGGGGGCGCCGGCCCCCCGCCCCGCAGCGTGCGCACGCGCGATGCCGCGCACTTCGACCGCCTGTATGCTGCGAACGCCGACCCGTGGGGATTCCGCACCAGCGGCTACGAGCACGACAAGTACCGCGCGACGCTGGCTGCCCTGCCGGACCGCCGGTTCCGCTCGGCGCTGGAGGTGGGCTGCTCGATCGGCGAGCTGACTCGAAGACTGGCGCCGCGCTGCGACCGGCTGCTCGGGCTCGACCTCAGCGAGGCGGCCCTGCGCGAGGCGGAGGCGGCCTGCGCCGGCCTCGACGGGGTCGGCTTCCGCAGGGCGGCGGTGCCGGCGGACTGGCCGGACGGGGCGTTCGACCTCGTGGTGCTGTCCGAGGTGCTGTACTTCCTGGTGCCGGACGATCTCGCGGCCGTGGCGGGACGATGCCTCGGCAGCCTGGAGCCGGGCGGCGTGGTGGTGCTGGTGAACTGGACCGGGCCGACCGACGACCCGCTCAGCGGCGACGACGCGGCGGAGCTGTTCATCGCCGGGACCGCGGCGCGGCTGCGGGCGGTGCGGCAGGAACGGCACCCGGGGTACAGGCTGGACGTGCTGGGGGGTTGAAGGAAGCAAGCCTGGGCTCTGCCCAGACCCGCAAAGGGTCCGAGGACCCTTTGATCCCTTGACTTAAGGAAGGCGATCCAAGGGCCCAGCCCTTGGCGGAGTTTGAGGCAGAGCCTC
>CAXSFE010000078.1:0-18403 GCA_964236585.1 uncultured Acetobacteraceae bacterium | reverse complement strand
GCCCGGCGTGCCGCGCCTGCCGTCCCGGCCGGACGCCCCGCCGGCACCGGTCGCGGGTGCGACCGTGCCGGACGGCGAGAAGCCGCAGACCACGCATTTCTCCGTGGCGGATGCGCAGGGCAACGCGGTGGCGGTCACCACGACGCTGAACGGCCTGTTCGGGGCCGGGGTGATGGCGCCGGGCACGGGCTTCCTGCTCAACGACGAGATGGACGACTTCACCACCGTTCTCGGCGGGGCGAACCTGTTCGGCCTGGTGCAGGGCCCGGTGAACGAGATCGCGCCGGGCAAACGGCCGCTCTCGTCCATGGCGCCGACGATCCTGATGCGCGACGGGCACGTCGCGATGGTGGTCGGCTCGCCGGGCGGCTCGCGCATCATCTCGATCGTGCTGGAGGCGATCCTGAACGTGGTGGACTTCGGCATGGGCGCGCAGCAGGCGGTGGACGCGCCGCGGCTGCACCAGCAGTGGCTGCCGGACCGCATCGAGGCCGAGCCGTACGCCCTGTCGCCCGACACCGCCCAGCTCCTGCGCGCGATGGGCTACTCGATCGAGGAGCGCACGCCGTGGGGCAGCGCCGAGATGGTGCTGGTCGGCCCGCGGCGGCCGGAGGGCGCCTCGGTGGCGTCGTCGGGCAACGACTCCGAGCTGGGCGGCGCGATGCACCCCGGCTGGTTCTACGGCGCGAACGACGATCGAAGGCCGGGCGGCGGCGCCGTCGCGCCCTGACATCGGCGGCTGGCGTGGTTGACCCGCAGGCAAGCAAGGCTGGGCTCCGCCCAGACCCGCCAGGGGCGAGCCGCCCCTGGACCGGCCTCACTTAGAGAAGGCGATCCAAGGGCCCAGCCCTTGGCGGGGTCCAGGGGCAGGGCCCCTGGCCTTGCCTGCCTTGGACGGCACCATGTGTCTGCCGCCCGTATAAGCTCCCGCGCGGCGCCGCGCATCTCCTGCCGGGGTGGCGCCGGATCGAGCCGGGCCGCGTCGGGCACCACCGTCGCGGGCCGGCGACACGCAGCCGAGGCCCGAGATGACCGTCCTGACCGTGACCCACACCACGACCTACCGGTATTGCCGGCCGGTGCGCTTCGATCCGCACCGGCTGATGCTGCGCCCGCGCGACAGCCACGACCTGCGGCTGCTCGACACCGCGCTGTCGATCCACCCGCCCGCCAAGGTGCGCTGGCTGCACGACACCTTCAGCAACTCGATCGCGATGGCGCAGTTCTCCGCGCCCGCCAGCGAGCTGCGCATCGTCTCCAGGGTCCGCCTGCGCCACTACCCGCTGCCCGAACGCTCCGTCGTGCCGGAGCCCTGCGCCGCGCGCTTCCCGTTCCGCTACAGCGAGGACGAGCGCGAGGACCTCGGCCGCCTGCTCGAGCGCCACCACCCAGACGCGGGCGAGGTGGCGGCGTGGGCCCGGTCGGTCGTCGACGCGCAGGGCGGGCCCGGGCAGGACACGGTGGCGCTGCTGGCCGCCATGACGCGCCACATCCGCGCGAGCCTGCGCTACGAGCGGCGCGAGGCGATGGGCACGCAGGCGCCGGCCGAGACCCTGGCGCTCGGCTCGGGGACCTGCCGCGACTACGCGCTGCTGATGATGGAGGCGGTGCGCAGCCTCGGCCTCGCGGCGCGGTTCGTGTCCGGCTACCTCTACGACGACCGGCTGACCGGCCACGCCGGCCCGGACGGCCAGTCGCTGCTCGCCGCCGGGGCGCAGCCGGAGCGGCGCGCGGGACTCGCGGGCGGCGGCGCGACCCACGCGTGGGTGCAGGTGTTCCTGCCCGGCGCCGGGTGGGTGGAGTTCGACCCGACCAACGGGCTGGTCGGCGGGCGCAACCTGATCCGCGTCGCCGTGACGCGCGACCCGAGGCAGGCCGCACCGGTCAGCGGCGCGTTCCGGGGCGGGGCGGGCGACTACCTGGACCTCGATGTCGGCGTGACGGTGACCGCGGAGGCGGCGACCGGCTGATGACGGCGTCTGCCGCAATGCAAGAAAGGTTGAGGCTCTGCCTCAAACTCCGCCAAGGGCTGGGCCCTTGGATCGCCGTCCTTAAGTCAAGGGATCAAAGGGTCCTCGGACCCTTTGCGGGTTCGGGCAGAGCCCGACCTTGCTTCCTTCCGGCCCGGCCTCACCCCGCCGGCGCGACGTCCCAGAACGCCGTGGCGATGTCGCTGTACAGCAGCGACAGCTCCTGCTGCACCCCGTCGAGGAACTCGTGCAGCCCGCCGGCGAGGATCTGGCGGATGTCGCGCTCCTGCAGGCTGGCGCGCAGGCCGTCGAGCCGTTCGAGCGGCGCGGAGGCGGCGCGCAGCCCGTAGCCGGCGCGCAGCTGCGCGAGGTGGAACTGCATCGACCAGGTGCACAGCGCCAGCGAGCGGGCGAACGAGGTGTTGAGCAGCAGGAAGCCCGCCACCGCGCCCGCGCTCATGCCGCGCGGGTAGACGCGGCGGAACGCGTGGTAGCCGGCGGCCGCGCGCAGCACGGAGTTCCACTGGCTCAGGTCGACGGGCGAGCCGACGTCGGCGACGCTGGGCAGCAGCGTGTGGTACTTGATGTCGAGCAGGCGCGTGGTCTGGTCGCCGCGCTCCATGTACTTGCCGATCGAGTAGAACGCCCAGCCCTGGTCGCGGAAGAAGGTGCCCTCGGTGATGCCGGTGTGGAGCTGGCACGCCTCCTTCAGCCAGGCGCACAGGCCGGACAGGCGCGAGGCCGCGATGTCGTCCGGCCCGAGCTGGCGCACGCGGTTGTAGAACATGTTGATCTGCGCCCACATCTCCGTCGAGATCAGCGGGCGCAGCGTGCGGGCGTTCTCGCGCGCCTGGAAGATCGAGGCGGCGATCGAGTTCGGGTTGGAGCGGTCGAGCACGTAGAAGGCGACGACCGAGGCGGCGCTGGCGACGGGGTGGGCCGCGTCGAACCGCGCCTCGTCGGAGTTGATCTGCACCACCGAGCGCCAGGCACTGGCGTCCGTGCCGCTGCGGGTGAAGGTGTCGGTGATGTCGAGGATGCGCGCGAGGTTCTCGATGCGCTCCATGTAGCGCGCCAGCCAGAACAGCGCCTCGGCGTAGCGGCACAGCAGGGTGGCGGCACCCGGCGCCATGTCGTGGCGCTCCGCCAGGCCGAGCATCCGCCGCTCCTGCTCCGTGCCGGCGGCGCCGGCCGCGTCCCCGGCGGCGTCGCGCTGCATCTGGTCCTGTTCCATCTCAGACGGCCCCCTCGAGCACCCAGGTGTCCTTCGAGCCGCCGCCCTGCGACGAGTTGACCACGATCGAGCCGCGCCGCAGCGCCACCCGCGACAGCCCGCCCGGCAGCACCCACGTCTTCGCCCCGGTGACCGCGAACGGGCGCAGGTCGACGTGGCGCGGGCCGACGCCGTCCTCGCCCAGCGTCGGCGAGACCGAGAGGTGGACCATCGGCTGGCTGATGTAGTTGGCGGGGTCGGCGACGAGCTTGTCGCGGAACTCCGCCAGCTCCTCCTTCGAGGCGTGTGGGCCGACGATCAGCCCGTAGCCGCCGGACTCGCCCACCGGCTTGACCACCAGCTTGTCGAGGTTGTCGAGCGTGTACTGAAGGCCCTCCGCCTCGCCGCAGATGTGCGTCTCGACGTTGGGCAGGATGATCTCCTCGCCCAGGTAGTAGCGGATGATGCGCGGCATGTAGGCGTAGATCGCCTTGTCGTCGGCCACGCCCGTGCCGACGGCGTTGGCGATCGCGACGTTGCCGAGCCGCCAGGCGCGCAGCAGGCCGCGCACGCCGAGCGTGCTGTCCGGGCGGAACACGTCGGGGTCGAGGAAGTCGTCGTTCAGGCGTCGGTAGATCGCGTGCACCGGCGCCAGGCCCGCGGTGGTGCGCATCCACACCCGGTCGTCCTCGACCACGAGGTCGCGGCCCTCGACCAGCGGCACGCCCATCTCGCGCGCCAGGAACACGTGCTCGAAATACGCCGAGTTGTAGATGCCCGGGGACAGCAGCACGACCTGCGGATTGGACACGCCGCCCGGCGCGCACTCGGCGAGCGCCTGCTGCAGCCGCATGCCGTAGTTCTCGACCTCGCGCACCCGCAGCCCCTCCATCAGCTCGGGCAGCACGCGGCGCATCATGTGCCGGTTCTCGATCACGTAGGACACGCCGGACGGCGTGCGCGCGTTGTCCTCGAGCACCAGGAACCGCCCGGCCTCGTCGCGCACGATGTCGGTGCCGCAGACGTGGACGTAGGTGCCGAGCGGCACGTCGAGGCCGATCATCTCCGGCCGGAAGTTCGGGTTGCCTACGACGAGCGCGCGCGGCACCACCCCGTCGGCGAGGATCTTCTGCTCGTGGTAGATGTCGTGCAGGAAGGCGTTGAGCGCGGCGACGCGCTGCACGACGCCGCGCTCGACCTGGTCCCACTCCGCGGCCGAGAGCACGCGCGGGATCAGGTCGAACGGCAGGATGCGGTCGATCGCGTCCTTGTCCGAGTACACCGTGAAGGTGATGCCCAGGTTGTACAGCTCGTCGCCGGCCACCCCCGCGCGGCGCCGCAGCTCGGCGAGCGGGATGGCGGCGAGGCGGGCCGCGATCGCGTCGACCTCGGCCATCGGCTGGTCGCGCCTGCTGAGCAGCTCGCAGAAGAACGGGCCAGGATCGTAGCCGCCGAAAAGGCTCATCGCATGCTCTCCTGAGCGCATCGTCACGGCAGGGCCTGGACGGCCACCTCGACGTCGAGCGCGTGCTCGCCGCCGCCGACCAGGATGCCGCTGATCGGACTCACGTCCCGGTAGTCGCGACCCCAGGCCAGCACGACGTGCGACTGGCGGACCAGAAGGTCGTTGGTGGGGTCGAGGTCGATCCAACCGGTGCCCGGGCAGTAGACGGACACCCAGGCGTGGGACGCGTCGGCGCCGACGAACTCGCAGTGCGCGTCGCCGACGCTCCCCGCGGCAGGATCGCACGCGCCGTTCTGCGGTCCCTCTGCAAGGCCCGGGCCATCCACAGGGCCGGGTGCAACGCCCGGGCCCGGCGGATCGCGGCCGCGGTCGTTGCGTATGTAGCCGCTCACGTAGCGCGCCGCCAGCCCGAGCGAGCGCAGGCCGGCGATCTGGATCTGGGCGAAGTCCTGGCAGACGCCGCGGCGCATGCGCATCGCCTCGCCGAGCGGGGTCTCGATCGAGGTCGCCTCCGGGTCGAAGGCGAAGTCGCGATGGATGCGCGAGGTCAGCTCGCGGGCTGCGTCCAGCACCTCGCGCCCGGGCGGGAACGAGGCGGCGGCGTAGCGCGCGATCGCCTCGTCCGCCGTGGCCATCGCGGAGGGGAAGGTGAACTCGCAGGCTGCGGACAGCTCCGGCCCGCGGCCCGCGCGCAGCAGGTCGCGCACCTGCTCCCAGGCGGGGGTGGCGTCCGGCGGGGCCGGGTGGGCGACCTCGACCACGGCGTCGAGGTCGACGGTGAGCTGCAGGTGGGGCTCGGTCACCGTGAGCAGGTCGAGGCCGTTGCCGAAGTAGTCGGCGCGCTCCGACAGCGTGGCCGGCGCGGGGCTGGTGGAGATGCTGGCACGCAGCACGTGCTGGTGCCCAGTCTGGCGCGGGCGGAGGTGCAGCGCGTGATAGGAGAGCTGCACCTGGCGCGCATAGCTGTAACGGGATCGATGGCGCACACGGTACTTCACACCCGAGTGTAGCCCGCGCCGACGGTCCCGCGCCACCCGCCGCGGAGCGGAGGCGAGCGTGGCGTGCCCGGTCGCGGGTCCCGCGGCGCCCTCACGCCCGCACCGAGCTGTAGCCGACGGGGGTGGGCATGCGGGTGTGCGACAGGTAGGCGCGGGTCAGCCGGTCCGACAGGCTGTACAGGCGCTGGCTGGTGCCGGCGAGCGAGTGCAGCAGCGCCGCGCGGGCAGCCGGCTGCTCCAGCCCCTCCAGCCGCGTGGCGCGCAGGGCGTCCAGCAGCGAGGTCGCGGCCTCCGCGGCCGGCGCCTCCACCCGCGAGAACACGCGCGCCAGGTCGCGCAGGTGGCCCTCGATGCGCGCGAGCTGGAACGCCACGGAGCGCGGGTTGCGCGGGTCGGACAGCAGCAGGTCGACCACCGGCCCGGTCTGCACCACTCCGAGGTAGCGCGAATGGTAGGTGATCGTGCTGTCCGACAGCTCCAGCGCCACCTCCAGCGGCGCCTCGCCCTCGCGCTCCGTGCCGTCCAGCATCTCGGACAGCAGGGCCGCGCCGTACAGCGCGCGCTCGATGCGCCGGCCGATGTCGAGGAACAGCCAGCCGCTGCTCTGGGTCATGTTCTCGCCCACCATGCCGCCGAACGCCGCGACCAGGCCGATCAGCGTCTCCAGCGCCACGATCATCCGGTCCGCGTCCTGCGGCACCGCGAGCGCCGCGCGCGCCTGCTGCAGCGGGCCGAGGACGACGACCTCCATGTCCTTCGACAGCCGGTCGCGCAGCGTCTGGGCGATCCTGCCCACGGCCGCGAACAGGTCGCCGAGCGGGGAGTCGCTGCCCCAGGCGAGCGGCAGCGCCGCAAGCAGCGCGCGGCCATCGGGCAGCATCTCGGCGAGCACCGGCTCCACCAGCCCCAGCTCGCCGAGCAGCGCCAGCATGTGGCGGATCTCGGTGGCCTCGCCGGGACCCACGCCCTCGCCGGTCAGGCGCAGGGTGACCGCGCGCAGCACCCGCGCCGCGTTGTCCAGCCGCTCGGCGTAGCGGCCGAGCCAGAACAGGTCGTCCGCCGTGCGCGAGCGCAGGTCGTCGGGCACCGGGGTGATCGGCACCCGGCCCGGCCCGGACGAGAGCACCGCCGCCGCGCCGCCCGGCCGCCGGTCCATGCCGGGCGGCTCCGCGCCGGTCGCGACCCAGGTGTCCTTCACCAGGCGGCGGCCGGACGGCAGCGAGCTCTTCGCGAAGCCGCCGGGCATGGCGACGTAGCGGCTGCCGTCGTGGACCAGGAACATGCGCAGCGTCACCGGTCGCGGCACCAGCCCGGCCTCGGTCCACACCGGCGCCACCGAGCGGCGCGCGGCCTCGGCGGGCGGCTCGCGTCCGTCCGCCCCGGCGCCGCGGTCCTGCGCGGGCCCGCCGCGACGCGTCCCGGTCCCGCCCGCGGCGGGGGACTCCGGCAGCGACGGGGCGGAGTCGAGGTGCAGGGTCTCGCCCAGCAGCCGCCTGGCCAGGGCGGGCAGCAGCGGGCGCAGCCCTGGGGCCTCGACCACGCTGGCGCCCGGCGCGTTGACCATGGCGACGCGGCCCGCGCGGATCGCCTGCAGCAGGCCCGGCACGCCCAGCACGGAGTCCGAGCGCAGCTCCAGCGGGTCGGTGAAGTCGTCGTCCATGAAGCGCAGCAGCACGTCGACGCGCTGCAGCGAGGACAGCGTCTTGAGGTGCACGCGGCCGTCGCGCACCGTGAGGTCGCCGCCCTCGACCAGGGTGGCCCCGAGCTGTCGGGCCAGGAACACGTGCTCGAGGAACGAGGGCGCGAACTGCCCGGGCGTGAGCAGGGCGACGCGCGCAGGGCCACCGCCCTCGCGTGCCGGCGCCAACGCCGCGAGCCGCGCCTGCCACATCTCGAAGAACGGCTCCAGGCGGCGCACCGGGGTGGCGCGGAACAGCTCCGGCACGGTGCGCACCAGCACGCCGCGGTTCTGCAGCGCGCTGCCGATGCCGCTCGGCGCCTGCAGCCGGTCCGCCGCGACGTGCCAGGCCCCGTCCGGCAGGCGCACCAGGTCGGCGGCGTAGATGTGCACGTAGGCGCCTCCGGCCGGCGGGATGTCGCAGCACGGCCGGAGGAAGCGCGGGTTGGCATAGACGAGGTGCGCGGGCACCAGCCCCTCCGCGAGCAGGCGGCGCGGGCCGTACAGGTCGGCGGCGATGGCGTCGAGCAGCCGGGCGCGCTGGTCCAGGCCGCGCGCAAGCTGCTCCCACTCCGCGGCCGGCAGCAGCATCGGGATCGGACACAGCAGCGGCGCGGCCACGGGCTGCGCGCCGGTGCCGGGGTAGGCGATCCCGGTCTCGGCATACTGGCGCAGGACGCGGGCGGCCCTTCCCGCGAACACGCCGCCGGGGAGCGCGTGCAGCGTGCCGATCAGCGCCGACCAGGCGGGGCGCAGGCCGCCGCTGCCGGTGACCATCTCGTCGAACTCGAGGGGATGCGGCGCGGCCTCGCCGGTGCGCGCGCCGTGCGCCGTGGAAGGAAAGCCTGTGTCGTCGGGCTGCACGAGAAGCTGTCCCCTGTCGAACCGCCGCCGCTGACCGGGGCGCCGGGTCTTGCCTGCGTGACCGGTGTCGCTGGCCTGGGACCGTATCCCCCTCGGGGGTCCGCCGCCGCCGGGCGGCGCGGGCGGGACTTTGCCGCCCGGCGGGGCGGCAGCGCAAGAAGCAAGCAAGGCCGGGCTCTGCCCGGACCCGCCAGGGGCGAGCCGCCCCTGGACCGGCCTTACCAAGGGAAGCCAGTCCAGGGGGGCTCCCCCTGGCGGAGTTTGAGGCAGAGCCTCAACCTTGCTCCTTGCTCAGTAGGTCGGGATCACCCACGGCACGAGGTACTGCTCGACGACCACGATCACGCCGAGGATCACGGTCAGCACGATGCTGTGCCAGAAGGTGCGGGCGAGCACCGCGCCCTCCTGGCCGCGCAGGTTGGTGACGGACACGCCGGTGGCGATGTTCTGCGGCGAGATCATCTTGCCCATGACGCCGCCCGACGAGTTGGTGGCCGCGATCAGCAGCGGGTTGAGCCCGAGCTGGTTGGCGGCCACGACCTGGAGGTTGCCGAACAGGGCGTTGCCGGAGGTGTCGCTGCCCGACAGGAACACCGCGACCCAGCCGAGGAACGCCGAGACCAGCGGGAACACGGGGCCCACGGAGGCAACCCCCAGGCCCAGCGTGTAGGTCATGCCGGAGTAGTTCATCACGAAGGCCAGCCCCACGATCAGCGCCACCGTCAGGATCGCGAGCCTGGTCTGGCGCAGCGTCCTGGCGACGCAGTCGAGGAAGCGCGCGGGCCCCACGCCGCACAGCACGGCGGTGACGATGGCGGCGAGCAGGATCGCGGTGCCGGTCGCGAGCGGCTGGAAGTCCCACACCGCAGCGTAGGGCTTGTCGCCGTAGAGGGTGATGGCAACGGCGTTGTTCAGGCCGGGCCAGTTGAACTTCTGGTCGCCGTTGAGGAACACCTTGAAGTGGGTCCACGCGATCACGATCACCGACACCACGATCCACGGCAGCCAGCCCTGCCAGCCGGACAGCTTGCCCGGGGTGTGCAGCACGCCGGCGTTGATGGTGTAGGCGGGGTCTGGCGCGGGCTTCCAGACCTGGAGGAAGCCGATCGTGGCGATCAGCGACACCATCGAGGACAGCACGTCGGTCAGGCGGTAGTCGATCAGGTTCGACGCGGCGAACTGCGCGAAGCCGAAGGAGCCGCCCGCGACCAGCAGCATCGGCCACAGCGCCGCGACCGACCGCCTGCCGCCGTACATCGCCATCACGTAGAACGGCAGGATCAGCGCCATGATCGGCAGCTGGCGCCCGATCATGGCGCCCAGCGCGGTGTCGGGCAGGTGCGTGACCACGCCGAGCACGGTGACCGGCACGCCGAGCGCGCCGAACGCCACCGGCGCGGTGTTGAAGATCAGCGTGAAGGTCAGCGCCTCCAGCGGCGGGTAGCCGACCAGGATCAGCAGCGACGAGGTGATCGCGACCGGGGTGCCGAAGCCGGAGATGCCCTCCAGCAGGGCGCCGAAGCAGAAGCCGATGACCACCAGCACGACGCGCCGGTCGTTGGGCAGGCTGGCGAGCACCCAGTCGCGGAACGCGTCGAAGCGGCCGGAGACCACCGCGATGTTGTAGAGCAGCAGCGCGTTGACCACGATCCACATCACCGGCCACAGCGCGAACACCGCGCCGAGCGCCGCGCTGTCGAACGCCAGGCCCACGGGCAGGCCCCAGGCCAGGATCGCGATCAGCAGGCCCGCGACGAGGCCCGCGAGCGAGGCCTGCCAGGCCGGGCGGCGCACCACGCCGAGCATGACGAGCACGATCGCGATCGGCACGACCGCGACGAGAAAGGACAGCGGGAGGCTGTCGCCGATCGGGCGCAGGACCTGGTGGAACATCTTGGGCGGTTTCCGGCAGTTTCTTTGCGTCCGTCGTGCGGGACGCTCACGGGACCGTCAAGAGCCGTCCGACCGATGATGCACGCGCGTGTCCGCCCGGTCACGGACCGGCGGGCGATGCGCCGTCAGGCCGGCGGCAGGGCGACCGGGGCGCCGGATTCGTCGACGGCCACCATGACGAACAGCGCCTCCGTCACCTTGACCTGGGGGGAGCCGGTGCCGCGCACCACCCAGGCCTCGATCTGGATGCGGATCGAGCTGCGCCCGGTGCCGACCACCTCGGTGTAGACGGCCACCACGTCGCCGATCTTGACCGGCTGCAGGAAGCTCAGGCTCGACACCGAGGCGGTGACCACGCGGCCCCGCGCGCGCTCGCGCCCGGCGATGCCGCCGGACAGGTCCATCTGCGCCATGATCCAGCCGCCGAAGATGTCGCCGGACGCGTTGGTGTCGGCCGGCATCGCGACGATGCGGACCGTGAGCTGGCCGGTGGGCTGGGCGTCCATGCGTGCCTCGGGCGGTGACGTGAGCGCCATCATTGCACTGCAACAACGGCGTGTGGGAACCCCGGGCGCGAAAGCAGCAAGGTTGAGGCTCTGCCTCAAACTCCGCCAGGGGGAGCCCCCCTGGACTGGCTTTACTTAAGTGAGGCCGGTCCAGGGGCGGCTCGCCCCTGGCGGGTCTGGGCAGAGCCCAGCCTTGCTTCCTTCAGGCCGCAGCGCTGCTCCGCGACGCCATCTCCCGCGTGCCCTGGCTCAGCGTCGGCTCCGCGAGCACCCGCGCCAGCGCGTCGCGCATCAGCCCCTGGCGCCCCTCGTCCTGCCGCCGCCACGCGCCGAGCGGCCCGACCATGCGGGCCGCGACCTGCCCGTTGGTCCGGTCCACCGCGAGGATCGCGTCGGCGAGGAAGGCGTAGCCGCTGCCGTCCGCGGCGTGGAACGCCACCGGGTTGCCCGACGCGAAGGCGCCGATCAGCGAGCGCATCCGGTTCGGGTTGCGCAGGTCGAAGTCGGGGTGGGCGTAGAGCGCGCGCACCCGGCCGACCGCGCCCTCGCGCGGCGACATCGCCTGGATCGAGAACCACTTGTCGAGCACCAGATCGTCGTGGCGCCACCGCGCGTGGAAGGCGGCCAGCGCGGACTCGCCGTCCGGGCCGCCCGCGTTGGCGAGCACCATCAGCGCGGCGAGCACGTCGGTCATGCTGGCGCCGGCGGAGAACTGCGCGGCGGCGAGCGCCACGCCGGCGTCGTGGCCGGCAGCGTCCGGCGAGGCGAGGAAGTCGAGGCAGGTGTTGCGCAGCGAGCGGCGGCCGATGGACTCGCCGTCGATGCGATACGGACCGGCGTCGGCGAGGCGCGCGTAGGCCTCGTGCAGCGCGCCCTCCAGGTCGGTGCCGATCGCGCCCTTCATCAGCTGGCGGGCGCGGTGGACGCCCTCGTGGTCGGCGACGGCCATGCGGTCGGCGACCACGCCCAGGCCGGGCAGCGCCAGCGCCTCCGCGGCAAACGCGGGGTCGGCGTCCGAGCGGGCCAGGGTGGCGCGGGCGGCGTCGACCACGCCCTGGTCGGGCGCCGGCGCCTCGCCGCGGCGCAGGCCGTCGACCAGGCGCAGCAGCACGTCGGTCGCGTACTGCTGCCCGCTGTCCCAGCGCACGAACGGGTCGGTGTCGTGGGTCGCGAGGAAGCGCAGCGAGGCCGGCGACAGGCCGCGCAGCTGCACCGGCGCGGAGAACCCGCGCAGCAGCGACGGCACCGGGCGGCTGGCGACGCCGTCGAACACGAAGTCCTGGGCGGCGCCGCGCAGGTCGAGCAGCATCTCGCCGGGCGCGCCGGCGACCGCGGCGACCGCGCCGCCGCCCGCGCGCGGCGTGAGCACCGCGCCGTCCTCGCCGAGCAGGGCCATGACGATCGGGATCTGCAGCGCAGCCTTGCCGGGCTGGCCGGGCGTGGGCGGCGTGGACTGGGCGAGGTGCAGCGTGTAGCGCCGCGCCTGCGCGTCGTAGCTGTCCTCGACCGAGACCTCCGGCGTGCCGGCCTGGGCGTACCAGGCGCGGAACGCCGACAGGTCGGTGCCGGACGCGTCGGCCATGGCGGCCACGAAGTCCTCGATGGTGACGGCCTGGTTGTCGTGGCGCGCGAAGTAGAGGTCCATGCCGCGCCGGAACCCGTCGGCGCCGACCAGGGTGCGGATCATGCGCACCACCTCCGCACCCTTCTGGTAGATCGTCGCGGTGTAGAAGTTGTCGATGCGCACGTAGCTGTCGGGGCGGACGGGGTGGGCGAGGGGCCCGGAGTCCTCCGGGAACTGCCCCGCGCGCAGGCGGCGCACGTCGGCCACCCGCTTGACCGCCCGCGAGCCCTGGTCGGCGGAGAACTCCTGGTCGCGGAACACGGTCAGGCCCTCCTTCAGCGAGAGCTGGAACCAGTCGCGGCAGGTGACCCGGTTGCCCGTCCAGTTGTGGAAGTACTCGTGGGCGATCACCGTCTCGACGCCCTGGTAGTCGCTGTCGGTGGCGGTCTCCGGCCGCGCCAGCACGTACTTCGTATTGAAGATGTTGAGGCCCTTGTTCTCCATCGCCCCCATGTTGAAGTCCGACACCGCGGCGATGTTGAACACGTCGAGGTCGTACTCCAGCCCGAACACCGCCTCGTCCCAGCGCATGGACGCCTTGAGCGCCGCCATCGCGTGGTCGCACTTGTCCTGGTCGCCCTCGCGCACCCAGATCGCGAGCGCCACCTCGCGGCCCGACGCGGTGGTGAAGCGGTCCTCCAGGGCGACGAGGTCGCCGGCCACCAGCGCGAACAGGTAGGACGGCTTCGGGTGCGGGTCCTCCCAGCGCGCCCAGTGCCGCCCTCCCTCCGCCTCGCCGGCATCGACGCGGTTGCCGTTGGACAGCAGCACCGGGTAGCGGGCCCGCTCCGCCACCAGCGTCGTGGTGAAGCGTGTCATCACGTCCGGGCGGTCCGGGAAGAAGGTGATGCGGCGGAAGCCCTGCGCCTCGCACTGGGTGAAGAAGTTGCCGCCCGACACGTAGAGGCCGCTCAGCTCCGAGTTCGCCTCGGGCGAGATCCGCACCACCAGTTCCAGCTCGAACGCGTCCGGCACGTCGTCGAGGTGCAGGTCGCCGTCCACCACCCGCGCCGACGGGTCCGCGATCGCGACACCGTCGAGCGAGGCCTCCAGCAGCGTCAGCGCCTCGCCGTCGAGCCGCAGGCCGCCGGCCGCCGCACCCTCCGCCGGGTTGCGGTGCAGCACCAGGCGCGAGCGCACTGTTGTCGCCACAGGGTCCAGCGCGAACACCAGGTCCACGCTGTCCACCAGGAAGGCCGGCGGCCGGTAGTCCGCGCGCAGGGTCGCGGCAGGCGGGGCAGGGAGCAGGGCGTCGCGCTGGCTGTCGGGCATTGGGGGCGGCCTCCTGATCTGACGTCCGGGAGTTTTCCGCAGCAAGCCGGGGAATGTCGAGGGTTCAGGAAGCAAGGCTGGGCTCTGCCCAGACCCGCCAGGGGCGAGCCGCCCCTGGACCGGCCTTGCTTGAGTCCAGGATTCCAAAGGCTCGGCCTTTGGCGGGGTCCCAGGGGCAGAGCCCCTGGCCTTCCTTCACGGCACCCACAGCCCCCGCGCCCGGTGCCACGCCTCGATCGACAGCGCCGGCAGCTCGTCGAACGCCTCGTCCCCGGGGCCGATGTCCGCCCGCACCCAGACCGGCCTGAAGCGCAGCATGATGTGCACCCGCGACGGCGCCGCCGGCAGCGCCGTGTCGATCGCCGAGGCGTGGGGGTGCACAAGCTCCGGCCAGCGCGGGTCGAACAGCCACAGCGCCGTGGCGCAGCGCTGGCAGGCGTGGCGCTCCGCCGGGCTCGGGCCGGTGTCGAGCGGCGCGTGCCAGACGCGGGTGCGGCCGAAGTGGCGCAGGGTGCCGGCGTCGGCCGCGAGGTTGATCGCGGCGCCGGCGCCGCCCGCCGTCTTGCGGCAGATCGAGCAGTAGCAGAGCTGGTAGGGGACCGGCGTGTGGCTCGCGACCTCGAAGCTCACCGTGCCGCAGCGGCACAAGCCGGCGAGCTGGACCGGCACCGAGGCCTCAGCCGGCCCAGTGCGCGGGCACCCACACCCAGCGCCCGCCGTCCTGGCCCCACCAGCCCTCGGCCCAGCGCGTGTGCCCGGCCCGCTCGATGTAGCGGCCGGACACGTACTGGTAGCTGGCGCCGGTCCAGTCGTAGTGCGCGGGCTGCCACACCAGCGCGATCGCGCTGACCGGCGGCAGCGGCTGCGGGTCGGCGGGCAGGGCAGGGACCGGCGGGTTCGGGTTGGCGGCCACGACCTGCGGCGCCGCGCAGCCGGCGAGCGCGAGCAGCGCCACGACGGCAGGGTGCGGGTGAAGCCGGCCGGCGTTTCCTGGCATGGCAGGGTCCTTGTCCCGTGGAGGATCGGGCCGTTTCGGCATGGTGGCATGCGGGGCGGGAAGGCAGGCAAGGTCGGGCTCTGCCCGAACCTGCAAAGGGTCCGAGGACCCTTTGATCCCTTGACTTAAGAATCGGATTCCAAAGGCTTGCCTTTGGCGGAGTTTGAGGCAGAGCCTCAACCTTGCTTCCTTTGCCTCACGCCGGCACCAGCACCGTGACCGCCGCCTGCGCCGCGATGCCCTCGCCGCGCCCGGTGAAGCCCAGGCGCTCCGAGGTGGTCGCCTTGACCGAGACGCGGTCCACCGTGGTGCCCAGCAGCTCGGCCAGCCGCGCGCGCATGGCCGGCGCGTGCGGCGTGATCTTCGGCCGCTCGCAGACCAGCGTGACGTCGGCGTTGCACAGGACGCCGCCGCGCGCCGCGATCCGCCCGGCCGCGTGGCGGAGGAAGCGGGCGCTGTCGGCGTCCTTCCACTCGCCCTCGGTGGGCGGGAAGTGGCGGCCGATGTCGCCCTCGGCCAGCGCCCCGTAGATCGCGTCGCACAGGGCGTGGATGCCGACGTCGGCGTCGGAGTGGCCGTCCAGGCCGCGCTCGTGCGGCACGGCGATCCCGCACAGCACCAGGGCGCGGCCCTCGACGAGGACGTGGACGTCGTAGCCGGTGCCGACGCGCGGCTGCAGCGGCGCCGCGAGCAGGCGTTCCAGTCGCACGAGGTCCTCCGGATGGGTCAGCTTGATGTTGTCCTCGTGGCCTGCGACCACGGCGACCGAATGGCCGGCGGCCTCCAGCAGCGCGGCGTCGTCGGTGGCGCCGGAGCGGGGCGCACCGCGGTGGGCGGCGAGCAGGGTCGCGAAATCGAAGGCCTGCGGCGTCTGGGCGCGCACCAGGCCGTCGCGGGGCACGGTCGCCACGATCAGGCCGGCCTCGACCCGCTTCAGCGTGTCGCCAACGACCACCGCAGGGATCGCGCCGCGGTGCGTCGCCAGCGCGGCGAGCAGGGCAGGGACGGTGCCGGCCGGAACGTGCGGGCGGGCGGCGTCGTGGACCAGCACGACGTCGGGACGGTGCGGCGCCAGCGCCTCGAGGCCGGCGCGCACGCTGTCCTGGCGCTCTGCGCCGCCGGGCACGCAGGGCAGGTGGCCCAGCCCGGCCAGCGCGGCCTCCACGACGGCGGGGTCGCCGACAGGCTGCAGAAGGCTGCAGCCGGGCTGCAGGAGGCTGCATCCGGCGAGCAGTTCCTCCGCGGCGTGGCGGACGACGGGGCGCCCGAGCAGGGCCACGTACTGCTTGGGGGTGTCGCCGCCGAAGCGGGCGCCGGTTCCGGCGGCGACGAGGAGACCGGCGATACGCATGGCCGGAGGAATGCTGCGGGGGAGGAACCCCGTCAAGCGGGAAGGCCGGAGCCGCCACCCGGAGCCCGCCTGCCGCAGCACCGGGCAGGACGGGGCCGGATCGTCCCGGCGGTCTGCATCATGGCGCAGCACGCGCCGTCTCGCCGTGCGGGAATGCCCTGGCCCGCGGCGGGCACGGTGATTGCGCTCTGCCCCGTGCCGGTCTAGTTTGCCTAATTCATGAGCAACATTGCAGAACTGCCTCCGGCCCGCCCGCTGGCGCCGATCTCGCTGGGCGGCGGCGTGCGGATCGACACCCCGGTGATCCTGGCGCCGATGTCGGGCGTGACCGACCTGCCGTTCCGCCAGCTCGCGCGCGCCGAGGGGGCGGGCATGGTGGTGTCCGAGATGATCGCCTCCTGGGCGATGGTGCGCGAGAACCGCACGACCCTGCGCATGGCGGAGATGGAGCGCGCGGGCGAGGGGCGGCCGAACGCGCTGCAGCTCGCCGGCTGCGACCCGGCGGCGATGGCGGAGGCGGCGCGCATCGGCGTGGGCCGCGGCGCCGAGGTGATCGACGTCAACTTCGGCTGCCCGGTGCGCAAGGTCGCCGTCGGCCAGCAGGCGGGCTCGGCGCTGATGCGCGACGAGGCCGCCGCGGCACGTCTGCTGGAGGCGACGGTGCGCGCGGTGGACGTGCCGGTGACGCTGAAGATGCGCATGGGCTGGGACCACGCCAGCCTGAACGCGCCGTCGCTGGCGCGCATCGCCGAGGGCTGCGGCATCCGCATGGTCACCGTGCACGGGCGCACCCGCCAGCAGTTCTACACCGGCCGCGCGGACTGGCGGTTCGTGGCAACGGTGAAGCGGGCGGTGTCGATCCCGGTGGTGGTGAACGGCGACATCCTGACGCTCGACGACGCGGCCGAGGCGTACGCGCAGTCCGGGGCGGACGGGGTGATGATCGGGCGCGGCTGCTACGGCCGGCCGTGGCTGCCGGCGCAGGTGGCGCGCTTTCTCGCGACCGGCGAGCGGACGCCCGACCCGTCGCTGATGGAGCAGCGCGACATCCTGCTGCGCCACTACCGCGCGATGCTGTCATATTTCGGCACAGAAGCGGGCACGCGGCTGGCCCGCAAGCACGTCTCCTGGTACTCGCGCGGCCTGCGCGGCTCCGCGGAGTTCCGCGACGCGATGAACCGGCTCGACGAGCCCTCGCGCGTCGTGGCCATGATCGAGGCGTTCTACGACCAGGTCGCCACGCAGCAGGCGGCCGGGGATGGCGAGACGTGGGCGCGCGACGCCGGCGCGGACAAGACCGGCATCGCGCCGCGCGCGGTCGCGGCATGAGGGGCAAGTCCCTTGCGGTGGCGCGGCCGGCAGACGGGTGGGGCGCCGAGCAGGAGGCGCAGGCGCTGCTGTCGGCGCTGCCGGTGCCGGTGATGTCGCTCGACGCGCGGGACGCCTTCCGCCACGCCAACTCCGCCGCCGAGCAGTTCCTGGGCGTGTCGCTGACCCAGCTGCGCCAGATGCGGCTGCAGGACCTGCTGCCCGCGGACTCCCCGCTGTTCCTGCTGCTGGCACAGGTGCGCCAGGACGGCGTCACCCTGTCCGAGCACGAGATCACCCTGGAGAGCCCGCGGCTGAGCCGGCGCCAGGTGACGGTGCGCGCGGCGCCGCTGCCGGACGAGCCGGGCGGTGTCGCCCTGGTGCTGCAGAACAGCGCCACGGTGCGCGCGCTCGACCAGCAGCTTGGGTTCCGCAACGCGGCGCGCTCGGTCGCCGGGATGGCGGCGATCCTGGCGCACGAGGTGAAGAACCCGCTGTCCGGCATCCGCGGTGCCGCGCAGCTGCTGGAGAACACGGTCTCGCAGGAGGACCGCGAGCTGGCGGAGCTGATCCGCGACGAGGCAGACAGGATTCGCGACCTGGTCGACAGGATGGAAGTCTTTGGCGAGCGGCCTGTGGAGCGGCGCGCGGTCAACATCCACCGGGTGCTGGAGCACGTGCGGCTGCTGTCGCAGAGCGGCTTTGCGGCGCACCTGCGCTTCGTCGAGCTGTACGACCCGTCGCTGCCGCCGGTGTGGGGCAACCGCGACCAGCTGGTGCAGGTGCTGCTGAACCTCGTGAAGAACGCGGCGGAGGCGATCACCGGCTCGGACCGCTACGCCCAGGAGACCAGCGGCGAGATCACGCTGATCACCGCCTACCAGCACGGCGTGCGGCTCGCGGTGCCCGGCGGCCGGCGCAGGGTCGACCTGCCGCTGCTGGTGATCGTGCGCGACAACGGCCCGGGCATCCCCGAGGACATCCGTCCTAACCTGTTCGACGCGTTCGTGACCTCCAAGCCGTCCGGCAGCGGGCTGGGGCTCGCGATGGTGGCGAAGATCGTCGGCGACCACGGCGGGCTGATCGAGGTCGAGAGCCGGCCCGGCAGGACGGAGTTCCGCCTCCATCTGCCGGTGCTGGTCGAGGAGGCGGGCGACGGCCCATGATCAGCGGGCCATGATCAGCGGGCCATGATCAGCGGGCCATGACCGGCGGCCCGTGAGACGCGGGCCGTGAGCGCGGGCCTGCCGCGACCGCGGCAGGC
>CAXSFE010000077.1:0-18552 GCA_964236585.1 uncultured Acetobacteraceae bacterium | reverse complement strand
CTGCGGGCTGGGCGGCGAGGACGGCGGCGGCCTCGCGGGCCTGGGCGAGGCCGCGGGCGTTGAGCGGCACGTCGGTGCGGCCCTGCGACAGGCCGCCGGCGTTCCAGTCGGTCTCGCCGTGGCGCAGGAACCAGAACGGGCGCGCCTCGATCGAGGGCGCGGCGGCGGCGTGCTGTTCCGAGGCGCCGTCGTGGGCCTGGGTCGCTGCGGCTGGCTGCATCGTCATGGTCCCCGACCCCTGCTGCGTCGCCGGTCTATACCGCGGCTGCGAACGCGGCGTCACGTCGCGGAGCACCGTCGGGCACGCGGGCCTGTCCCGGCGGCGGCGCGGCCGGCGGGCGCATGGCGGCGGGCGGGGGAGCCGACCTAGGGTGGCGCGCGCGGTGGCGGCCGATTCGGGCCGGAGCCGGGCCAACACTGCGGGAGCTGCGTCCATGACGTCACGCCTGATCGCTGCCGGCTGCGGGCTGGTGCTGCTTGTCCCAGGGCTCGGGTTCGCCCAGCCGGCGCCAGGGGGGCCGGCGCCGGTGCGGCCGCAGGACGTGGTGCCGGAGAAGATGCCGTTCGACGTGCCCTACGGGGCGCCGATCGGGCTGGAGCGGGCGCAGGCGGTGGTCGCGGCCGCGATGGCGGAGTGCGCGTCGCGCGGGTGGAAGATGAACGTCGCGGTGGTGGATTCGGGGGCGAACCTGGTGGCGTTCGGGCGGATGGACGGGGCGCAGCTCGCCTCGGTCGCGATCTCCGAGCACAAGGCGCGGGCGGCGGCGACGTTCCGGCGCGAGACGCGGGCCTACGAGGACGCGCTGCAGGGCGGGCTGCCCTACGTGGCGACGCTGGACGGGATGATCGCCTCGCGCGGGGGGATCCCGCTGGTGGAGGACGGCAAGCTCGTGGGGGCGGTGGGGGTATCGGGCGGGACCGGGTCGCAGGACGAGGTGTGCGCGAAGGCGGGGGCGGCGAAGTAGGCCGCCCGCGGGGCCGGGTGCGGCGCGCTGTCGCCGGCGGGGCCCGCGTCCGGGCGCGGGTCCCGCGGGCGCGGGTCCTGCCGGCGTGCGGCGATCGCGGGTCACGCGACCTTGACACCCTGCCGACCCGCCGGTAGCAAGCCGACGCCTTCCGGCGGGCTTTCCTGCAGGACGGATTGGACGAGGACATGGGCGACCCGGCATCCTTCGAGGACCGCCTGCGCGTCGCCCGGCAGAAGCAGGGGCTCGACGCGCCCGTGTCGGCCGGGCCTGGCGGCCCGATGGGGACGTCGGCGCTGGGCGTGGGCGTGCGGGTGGGCGTGGAGCTGGTCTCCGCGCTGGTGGTAGCGGTGGGCCTCGGGTGGCTGCTGGACCGCTGGCTGCACACCCTGCCGCTGTTCCTGATCCTGTCGGTGTTGCTCGGGGGTGCTGCGGGGATCGCCAACGTGTGGCGCCTGCTCGGGACCGGCGGGCCGTTCGGCGGGCGCAACGCGTCAGGGCCTGCGGTCGCGATGCCCGAGGACGACGAGACGGACTGAGGCTGGCGCGGGGTCGCGGCGGCGAGGCGGCCGAGCGGGCCGGGAAGCGGGCGGGCCGTGGTGGCGCGCAACGAGAGGGATGGGTCCGTGGCGGCTGCTGGCCAACCAACGATCGACGCGCTCGGGCAGTTCCAGCTGCACGACAGCCTGGGGGCCCTCGGGCGCTCGGTGAACTTCACCCAGTCCAACCTGTTCATGCTGGTCGGCGTCGCCCTGGTGCTGGCGTTCATGTACTACGGGGCGCGGCCGGCGCAGGTGGTGCCGGGGCGGCTGCAGGCGGCGGCCGAGATGAGCTACGACTTCTGCCTCAAGCTGGCGACGGACCAGATCGGGGAGGAGGGCGTGCGGTTCTTCCCGTTCGCGTTCGCGCTGTTCTTCTTCGTGCTGATGGGCAACGTGCTCGGGCTGTTCCCGTACGCGTTCACCTACACCAGCCACATCGCGGTGACCGGCGCGCTGGCGCTGATGGTGATCGTGTTCGTCACCTTCGTGGCGATCCGCGAGAACGGGAAGCATTTCTTCCTGACCTACTTCATGCCGGAGGGCGCGCCGAAGCTGCTGGCGCCGCTGATCATCCCGATCGAGGTGATCTCCTACCTGTCGCGCCCGGTCAGCCTGTCGATCCGGCTGTTCGCCAACATGGTGGCCGGGCACGTCATGCTCGAGGTGTTCGCGACCTTCACGATCATGCTCGGCGGCGCGTCCGTCCTGGGCGACGCGCTGGCGGTCGGGCCGGTCGTGATCAACGTCGTGCTGATGGGGTTCGAGTTCTTCGTGGCCGCGCTGCAGGCCTACGTGTTCGCGATCCTGACCTGCATCTACCTGCACGACGCGGTGCACCTGCACTGACGCCGCGCAGGCTGCCGGCGGGCCGGGCCTGTCGGCCGGCGGCCCGCGACCCCTCCCCTGCCCTTCCCTTCGCATAAGGACGAGTTCCATGGATCCCATCGCCGCAAAGTCCCTCGGGGCCGGCCTCGCCGTGATCGCGCTTGCCGGCGTCGGCATCGGCATCGGCAACATCTTCGCCGCCCTGATCACCTCGGTGGCCCGCAACCCGTCGGCGCGCGACGTCGTGTTCCCGATGGGCATCCTGGGCTTCGCGCTGACCGAGGCCGTGGCGCTGTTCGCGCTGCTGATCGCGTTCCTGATCCTGTTCACCTGAGCAGAGGGCCGTCGGTGACGCCCATGACCCGCTTCCCGACGGGGCTGTCACGGTCGCTGCTTGCGGCCGTGGCGGTGCCGGTGCTCGTGGTCGGGTTCGGCCGGGCGGCGCTAGCGCAGGAGGAGGCGGCAGCGCCCAAGGGGATGCCGCAGCTCGATTTCGGCAATCCCCTGCTGCTCAGTCAAGTGGTCTGGGGCGCGCTGATCTTCGTCGTGTTCTACGTGCTGTGCGCACGCTGGGTGCTGCCGAAGATGGGCGCGGTGATCGAGGCGCGCCATGCGTCGATCGCGGGAGACCTGGAGACCGCGCGCACCGCCAAGGCGCAGGCCGATGCGGCGGTGCTGGAGCTGACGACGGCGCGGCGCTCGGCGCAGGCCAGGGCGCAGGCCGAGGTCGACTCCGCGACGCAGGAGGCCAAGGCGCGCGCCTCCGCGGCGGCGGCGGAGACCAACGCCCGCCTGGACGCGCAGCTCGCGCAGGCGGAGACGCGGATCGCGGAGGGGCGCGCCCAGGCGATGGGCGCGCTGCGCGAGGTGGCCACCGGGACGGCGTCGCTGGTGGTGGCACGGCTCACGGGCAGCGTGCCGGACCAGGGCTCGGTCCAGGACGCGACGGACCGCGTGCTGTCGGATCGGGCGCGTCGCGCGGCCTGACCGGCCGGGGCTCTGCTCCCGGGCTTCGCCGAAGGCCTGCGTCCGGAGGCCGTTGCCGGCGTCGCGGCTTACGGGGGCCTCGGGTTTCAGGCAGGTCCGGGCGGTGTCCGGCGGTGCCTGATCTATCATGCCGGGCGGGTTCCGGCGCCGGGTGAACACACGGCCAGGTCGGCCACGAGCGAGGCGCCATGCACGAGTCCCTGTTCAGCAATCCTCGCACCTGGGTGGCGATCGCCTTCGTGCTGTTCGTGGTGCTGTTCGGCGCCAGGCTGTGGCGCACGCTGACCGCGATCCTGGACGCGCGGGCGGCCGCGATCCGCACGGAGTTGGACGAGGTGGCGCGTCTGCGGCGCGAGGCGGAGGCGATGCTGCGCACCGCGACGGCGGAGCGCGACGCGGCAGCCAGCGAGGCGACCGCGCTGCTGGCCGGGGCGCAGGCGGAGGCGGCGCGGGTCACGGAGCAGGCCCGGGTGGACGCGCAGGCGGCCGGTGCGCGGCGCGAGCGGATGGCGATGGACCGCATCGCGGCGGCGGAGAAGGCGGCGGTGGCCGAGGTGAGGGCTGCGGCCATCGACGTGGCGACACGGGCGGCGCAGGCGGTCATCGCGCGCGACCTAACGCCGGAGGCGGACGCGGCGCTGGTGGACCGGGCGATCGCGGGGCTGCCGCAGGCGATGGCGAAGCGGGCGGCCTGAGCAGGAAGAAGGAAGGCCAGGGCTCTGCCCTGGACCCGCCAGGGGCGAGCCGCCCCTGGACCTGCACGAATAAGCACAGGTCCAGTCAAGGTTTCCAAAGGCTTGCCTTTGGGGGAGTTTGAGGCAGAGCCTCAACCTTTCTTCCGCCTCAGAGGCTGTCGAGCAGGTTCTCGTAGGCCGCATCGTCGAGCAGGGCCTCGAACTCCTCGTCCTGGTCCTCGATCTCCATGCGGAACAGCCAGGCCTCGCCCTCCGCGTCGCGGTTGATCAGGCCGGGGTCGTCGACCACCAGCTCGTTTAGCTCGGAGACGGAGCCTTCCAGCGGGGCGAAGATGTCCACCGGGCCGGTGGCCCCCTCGACGAGGCCGCAGGACTCGCCCTCGACCAGCTCGCGGTGCAGCTCGGGCAGTTCGACGAAGGTCGCCTCGCCGAGGGTGTCCTGGCCGTGGTCGGTGAGGCCGATGGTGACGGTGCCGTCGTCCTCCAGGCGGACCCAGAGGTGCTCGCGCGTATATCGTGTGTCGGTCATGGCCACCTCTCCGCTTCGGCGTCGCGCCGTGACGGGCGCCGCGCAGGCCTCAACGCGGGCCGCGCGCCCGGTTCGCCGAAAGCTGCTCCGGGGTGAGCTGGAAGCCGATCAGGATCTTGTAGGCGGCGCCGGTGACACCCTTGGGGACGGGGAAGCGGAGCGGGATCGCCTCGCCCTCGATGTGGACGCGGTCGGTGTTGGCGGGGAAGGCGACGTCGAGCGTCATGACCTGCTTGTCGAGGATCCGGCCGTCGCGCTCCACGGCCACGAAGTACGGCACCTTCTCGGTGCGGCCGGTGGCGGCGGGGCCGCGGCCGACGTCCATGCCGACCCGGATCGTGGCGTCGAGCGCCTTGCGGTCCGGCGAGTCGCGGCAGCTGCCCTGCAGGCCGGTGATGCGCCCGTCCATGACCGTGTCGGTGATGTCCTGGCCGCGGCCGTCGGTGCGGGTGATGTCGGCGGCCTCGGCCAGGATCGCCGAGGCCGGGCAGGCCGGGGGGAAGCGGTTGGGGTCGTCGGAGCCGTCGCAGCCGGCGAGCGCCAGGGTGGCCAGGGCGAGCGCGCCCGAGGCTGTGGCGATGCAGGTGGGCGCGAGGCGGGCGGGCAAGGGGAAGGCCGCGAGGCGGGCGGGCGCCGTCGCGCGGGGGAGGACAGCGGGCGCCAGCCGGGGTATGGAGTTCGCGGTGGGCCGCCGGATCGCGCGGCGCAGGCTGCGGAGGGCGGAACGCATGGACGGCATGGGCACTTCGAACATCCACGGCTCCGGGTCGGGGGCCGCCGCAGAGGCGGCGGCGGTCGCGGCGCCGGCTGGCGGTGCGGGCGGCATGATGCCTGCGGGGCAGGGTTCCGACAATGCGGGCGTGACGGCCCCCGGGCCGGCGGGCGCTGCGGCCGGGGTGGTCGCGGGCCAGGTGGCGGAGGGCGCCGCCAGGGCGGCGCAGGCGGTGGCGGGGCTGGTGTCCGGGGTGGTCGGCGCGGGCGCGTCGGAGTCGGCGGCGCTGCCGAGGCTGCGGGTGCTGCTGGCCGGGCCGCGCGGGTTCTGCGCCGGCGTGGACCGGGCGATCCGGGTGGTGGAGGAGGCGATCCGGACGTATGGCGCGCCGGTCTACGTGCGCCACGAGATCGTGCACAACCGCACCGTGGTCGAGCAGCTCGAGACGCAGGGCGCGGTGTTCGTCGAGGAGCTGGACGAGGTGCCGGCCAACGCGCACGTCGTGTTCTCCGCGCACGGGGTGCCGAAGTCGGTGCCGGCGGAGGCGCAGCGGCGCAACCTCGCCTACCTGGATGCGACCTGCCCGCTGGTGAGCAAGGTGCACCGCGAGGCGGAGCGGCACTTCGCGGGCGGCGGCGCGGAGCAGCGCCACATCCTGATGATCGGGCATGCGGGACATCCCGAGGTGGTCGGCACGATGGGGCAGCTGCCGCCCGGTGCGGTGACGCTGGTGCAGGACGCGGGCGAGGCGCGGGTGGTGCAGCCGGCGGACCCCACGATGCTGGCGTTCATCACGCAGACCACGCTGTCGGTGGACGACACCGCCGAGATCGTGGAGGTGCTGCGCACGCGCTTCCCGCTGATCGAGGGGCCGAAGCGCGAGGACATCTGCTACGCGACGACGAACCGGCAGCAGGCGGTCAAGGCGGTGGCGCCGGGGTGCGACCTGGTGATCGTGATCGGCTCGCCGAATTCCTCCAACTCGCAGCGGCTGAGGGAGGTCGCGGAGCGGTCGGGGGCGGGGCGCGCGGTGCTGGTGCCGCGGGTGCGGGAGATGGACTGGTCGATCCTGGACGGGGTGAGCACGCTGGGGATCACGGCGGGGGCGTCGGCGCCGGAGAGCCTGGTGCAGGAGATGCTGTCGGCGCTGGCGGGGCGGTGGAGCCTGGAGATCGAGGAGCGGCGCGTGGTCGAGGAGCACGTGACGTTCCGGCTGCCCGCGCCGCTGGCCTGAGCGGCGGGGCGCGGGCGCCGGGAAGGCGGGCGGCGGGTGGCGGTCTACACCGAGGTTTCGGACGCGGCGCTGACGCGGTTCCTGCTGGACTATGCGATCGGCACCCTGGTGGCGTTCCGGGGCATCGCGGAGGGCGTGGAGAACTCCAACTTCTCGCTCCGCACCACGGAGGGTGACTTCATCCTCACGCTGTACGAGAAGCGCGTGGAGCCGGCGGAGCTGCCGTGGTTCCTCGGGCTGATGGAGCATCTGGCGGAGCAGGGGATCGCCTGTCCGCTGCCGGTGCGTGCGCGCGACGGGGTGGCGCTGCGGATGCTGTGCGGGCGCCATGCGTCGATCACGACGTTCCTGCCGGGGATCTGGCCGCGCGAGGTGGCGGTCGGGCACTGCGCGCCGCTGGGCGTGGCACTGGCGGGGCTGCACCGGGCCGGCCGGGGGTATGCGGCCGGGCGGGTCAACGCGCTGGGGCCGGCGTCGTGGGGGCCGCTGCTGGAGCGGTGCCGAGCGCGGGCGGACGAGGTGCAGCCAGGACTGGCGGCGGAGCTGGACGCGGCGCTGGCGCGGGTGCTGGCGGGGTGGCCGGGGGGTGGCGATGCAGCGGCCGGGGATGGGGCGGCTGGCGGCGGGGCGGAGCCGGGGGGACTCGAGAGGGGGCATATCCATGCGGACCTGTTTCCAGACAACGTGTTCTTCCTCAACGGCGCGGTGTCGGGGCTGATCGACTTCTACTTCGCGGCGACGGACCTGCTGGCGTACGACGTGGCGGTGTGCGTCAACGCCTGGTGCCTCGACGATGACGGGCGGCTCGATCGCGCGCTGTCGGGGGCGCTGCTGCAGGGATACGGGTCGGTGCGGCCGCTGTCGGGGGCGGAGCGGGCGGCGCTGCCGGTACTGTGCCAGGGGGCGGCGCTGCGGTTCCTGCTGACCCGGCTCTACGACTGGCTGAACACGCCGGCGGGCGCGATGGTGGTGCGCAAGGACCCCCTGCCCTACCTGCGCCGGCTGCGCTTCCACCTCGGGGCCGATGCCCTGTCCTACGGGATGCCCGCATGAGCCCTGCCCCGGCGAAGACCAGGCCGCGCGACCCGATGCTGGCGGCGCTGGAGCAGGCCGGCGCGGCTGCGGCACCGGGCGGGGGCGTGGCACCGGGCGTGGCCGCCACGGCGGTGGAGATCTGGACGGATGGCGGGTGCAAGCCCAACCCGGGGCCGGGGGGGTGGGGCGCGGTGCTGGTCTCCGGCGGGCAGGAGAAGGCGCTGACGGGGGCGGAGGCGGCCACCACCAACAACCGCATGGAGCTGACGGCGGCGGCCGCGGCGCTGGAGGCGCTGACCCGGCCGTGCCGGGTGGTGGTGCACACGGACAGCGAGTACGTGCGCAACGGGATCACCCGGTGGAGCACCGGGTGGGTGCGCAAGGGGTGGCGGACGTCCGGCGGCGATCCGGTGAAGAACATGGATCTGTGGCGCAGGCTGCTGGACGCGGCGGGGCGGCACCAGGTGGAGTGGCGCTGGGTGCGGGGGCACTCGGGCGACGTGATGAACGAGCGGGTGGACCAGCTTGCGACCGAGGCGCGGGTGAGGCTGGGGGGAGGGTGACGTCGCTGCGCCCGACAGCCGGCGTCTGGTCGTCGGCTGCCGGCGGTTGACGGCGTTCGTGGAGACAGGGGCTGTGGCCATGTGAAACCCCGCTTTTTCGCTATCAGGCAAATCTGTTGCACCCAACCTGTGCTTGAAGACGCAGCCGCCTTTGCGAGGGTGCTCATTCCAGGATGGCAACCAGCCGGCCGCTACCGGTCCGGTTGCGCGGCCTGCGGCTGGAACGCGGGGTCGCCCGCCTGCTGCAGGACGAACGCCAGCATGTCGGTGATCTGGGAGTTCATGTCCGCCCTCGACGCTCCCATGACGTGATGTCCGCCCTGGTCGTCCACCCGCAGGAGGATCGGCTTGCCGCTCCGGCTCGCGGCCTGGAGCCGGGCCGCCATCTCGGCCCCCATCCAGGACGGCACGCGGTGGTCGTTGAGCCCGACGCTGATCAGGACGGCCGGGTAGTCCGTGCCGTCCACGACGTGCGAATACGCATCCATGGCGCGAAGGCTGACATACCCCTCGTGCGTCGTGACGGACCCGAACTCCGCCTCGTTCTGCGGGCCGCCTTCCGTCGTCTCCATGCGAAGCATGTTCGTCGTGGGCGCCCACATGACGGCGCCGGCCAGCAGGTCCGGCCGCTCGGTCAGCGTGCGGCCGATCATGATCCCGCCGGCGCTGGCGCCGAAGCCCACGACCTTTCCGGGCGAGGTGAAGCCGTCCGCCTCGAGCGCCTCGACGGAGGCGATGAAGTCGCGCCAGGTGTTCGGCTTGGTCGCGCCCATGCCTGCCTGGTGCCAGGCCTCGCCGAACTCGCCGCCGCCGCGGACATGCGCCACGGCCCACACCCCGCCGGCCCGCAGGAACGGCATTATCTCCGGGTGGAAGACCGGATCGTAGGAGAAGCCGTACGCGCCGTAGGCCTCGGCCAGCGTCGGTGCGGAGCCGTCACGCCTGAGGTCACGGCGATGGCTCGCCGAGACCGGGATCCTGACGCCGTCCTGCGCCGTGGCGAAGACGGTCTCCGTCACGATGTCCGACAGGTCGAGCGCGAACGGCGGCGCCAGGTGGAGGTCGCGCATGTCGTCCGCGTCCGCAACGAAGTGGGTGGCCGGCCGGGCCCAGGATTCGAGGCCGACGACCGCGGCCGACCGCCTCGGATCGGCGCCCAGATCCTTGATCGTGCCCTCGTAGGGCAGCGCGACGTCGGTCGGCGTGCCGCCCTCGTAGCCGGTGCGCGCCAGCGTGTAGCTGCTGCCCGAGGCATAGGCGAGGTACAGCCCGTCCTTCGTGCCGGCGACACCGGCAAGCCGGGCATCCTGCTGCGGGACGACCACCACCTCGTGGTCCGCGCCGGGATGATCGAGGTCGATGCGGACCACCCTGCCGCGCTCGGCCTCATCGAGGCTCGGGAACCAGGCCTGGGCACCACGGATCACCGGCTGGACGGAGGTGTTGCCGTCCAGCGTCAGCACGATCCTGTCGGACAGCGCGGCCACCCGCTGCCAGTGCGGGCTGTCGAGGAACAGCTCCGCCGCGGGCGCCGCGAACCACTCGGCCTCCTTGGACACGCCGCTGTTCGCGAAGGCGAGCGCGTAGGCCGAGCCCGGGGGAAGCACGATGCCGACGAAGGCCGCGCGGCCGAGCTCGCTCCCGGCGCCGTCCGCCGTGAACAGCGCGACGTCGCGGGCCGGGTCCTCGCCGGGCCGGTGGCGGAAGATGGTCTCGCCCGAGAACCGGTCGCTCGGGCCTGAGTAGGTGGCCTTCAGCCGGGTGTAGAACAGGGCGGAGCCGTCCTCCGACCAGACCGGACCGGCCGCGCGGGCGCGGTCGATGCGCTCGGGCAGCGTTTCGCCGGAGGCGATGTCCATGACCTGCAGGACCGCCTCCTCCGAGCCGCCGCCGGCGAGGCAGACCGCAAGCCGTCGATTGTCGGGCGAGACCGCGTACTCGTGGATGGACGTGGTCGCGTCGCCGATCGCGACGGGATCCACGAGACGCCGTTCCGGGCCGCCGGCAAGGGCACGGCCGTAGAGGCTGGCCTGCGCCTCGCCGTGGTCCTCCCTTTCGTAGTAGATCTGGTCGCCGACGATCTGGACGTTGCTGACGTGCGGGTCGGCGTCGCTCATGGCGTCCACCTGAGCGGCAAGTGCGGCGTAGCCGGGCGGCGCAGTCAGCGCGCGGCGGGTCACCGCGTCCTGGTCGTGGATCCACTCCAGGTATTCCGGGCCCTGGGTCTCCATCCAGCTGTACGGGTCGACGACCGTGTCGTTGCCGATCACCACATCGGCCGGGTGCCTGGGGGCGGGCGCCGCCGTCGCCCGGACCGCGCAGAGCAGGATCGCGACGATCAGGCACCGTGTCGGCTTGCGCATGATCAAGCTCCCGGGGCTGCGCCGTCCGTATAGCGCCGTTCACCGGAACGAGCCAGTATCGTAACGACCGCCGGTTCCACCCGCCGCCACCGACGGGACCGATGAAGCTGCAATGCGGGGGGATGCGGACCATCGGCCTGGGTCGCCGCCGCCCTGCAGGAGGCTGTCGACCAAGCTGCCGTCAGACGGGAGCTGGCCCTATCGTTCCGGTGGCGTCAGATGCGACGACTCAGGGTTGCCCGGGCCTGCCCCGGCCGAACGTCGCTTATCCTCCGAACCGCCTCGCGCCCGCGATCCAGTCGGCGGAAGCGGAAAGGTGCTGTCTTCGACGTCCTGCGACAACCAACCGTCTTGCGGTCAGACGGAAACATGGTCTGTTCTCGACCGGAAACGCCGGTTCGCTCCTCGCGTCCTCAGCGCATGCGGGAAGCAGGACAGGTTCGGGCGGTCTGGGGACCGTAGCGCCGGCTTGGACATGCCTGCTTGCCGCGCCTGCTTTCCCTCAAGCGGTCATCCTGCCTCCGGCTCCTCAGGCCGGCACGGAATGCGCCTCCGCGACGACGTGGAAGAAGCGGCCCTTGAACGGCTTCAGCACCTCCAGCGTCAGCGCGTGTGACCGCTCCTTGATGTCCGAGGCCAGCGACCGGTCCAGGCTGGCACGATCCGCGAAGTCCATCTCCAGGATCATGACGACCGGAACGGCGCCAGGGTCCGCGTCCAGCACCCGGTGCACCCGCACGTCCAGCACCTCGGGAAAGGTGCGCCAGATCGGTTCCAGCGTCTCGCGCACCGACAGGAAGAACCCGTCCTCGTCCGTGCCCGGTTCGAGCGCGCCCTCGTAGATCGCGGTCCTGGTCAGCATGGGTCCATCTCCTCCGCCCTCGGCACGGGCAGCGACGCGCGACCGGGCGCTCGGTTCATTTCCGCCGCCAGGGACTTCGGCACGATGGCCGTTGACGGACACCGGCCTTCCGCTGCTGTCCTCTCCAGAGCGGACCGTCCGCTCCCGGCCATGGCCGGGGCGGAAGACTTCTGCGCTGATATGCCGCCTGTCATCCAACTGTTGTCACCGTCGGGGGACAGCGATGACGTCAGAGGCTGCTGGGGCCGACGGAGCCAACCCGCCGGTTGACCTTCGTGGGGCGCACTGTCGATCCCCGCGGCGAACACCCAGGCTTCGTCCACCTCCACCCTCTCGTTCACCGGGATCGCCCCGAAGAACGGCAGCAGGTGGAACGACGCCCAGTGCGTCGTCGCGCGCCGCCTGGTCAGCAGCCCGGCCGCGGCTGCCGGTCCGCTCCCGGCCAGAGTCACCGCTCGAAGCTGCCGGGATCAGCGGTCGGTTTGTTGGGCGGGCCGGAAGGCGCATCCTGTCGTCGCGCACGTCGAAGAGGATGCAATCGAACGCCATGGCCCACGGTCACGATCCCTATCGCCGGTTCGGTGTGACGACGCCGCAGGCATCTCGGGCCCGCGCGACGATCGCGCACACGCCCCCCCCTGCCGGTGGTGGACTACGCGGCCGTCGGCCAGGCGGCGCCCTTGCTCCTGGGCACGCCGGCCGGTGCGCTGCCGAAGGCGTCAGCCGTGGTGATCACGTGGGCGGAAGCGGAATGGGCCGCACTGCAGCAGGTGTTCTGTGCCGGTGGTGTCACGATGCCCTACGGCGACAGGACGCGCGGCAGCTGGGACGGCTGGCAGACCTACTCGCGGGACCTGCCGGGCGGCGCCCCTTCAGGCTGGACCGAATGGGGCAGCTACCGTCTGGTCGAGGTCGGCGGCAGGCCGGTGCTGCTGTTCAAGTCGAACACCCATCTCGACTACCCGGGCGCGAGCTTCCTGGAGGCGCTGGTCAGGCTGCTGATCGCCGATGTCGAGCCGGCGGTGATCCTGTCGATCGGCACGGCCGGCGGGGCGAAGCCGACCGATCACATCGGCACGGTCCGCCTGGTGAGCGCCGGCACGCTCTACGAGGCCGGCCAGCCCGCCGCGAGCTGGCCGGACTACAGGAACGGCTGGACGGCGAACGACGCCCTGCTCGGCAGCCCGGGCCTGTCCGGGCTGCTGCTCCCGATCCCGACGACGGCGGGCGACCTGCAGCGGCTCGCCGCGGGCCTGAACGGCGGGTCCAGGACCAGCTACACGCTGGCGCAGCTCGATCCGGACGGCCTGAACCTCGGCGATGCCGTGCCGCAGATCGACAACCAGACCGGCGGCGGGGCGTCGCTGCTGACCACGCCAACCTTCGTGGTCGGCACCACTGCGGGCGACTACCAGGCCTACAGCGCCATCGAGATGGACGACGCCGTGATCGGCGAGGTGTGCGCTGCGGGCGGCACTGCGTTCGGCTTCATCCGCAATGTCTCGGACCCGGTGCAGAACGCGTCCCTGCCTGCCGAGGTGCAGGGACGCTGGGGCAGCGTCGTGTATGACGCGTATGGCTTCTACACGAGCTACAACGGCGCGGTTGCCGCCTGGGCGGTGCTGGCGGCCGGGAGCTGACGAGGCGCAGACAGGCGGCGTCAATTTTGTCTGCCGGCTGCGTTGGGTCACGAAGGTCCGCCTCCATCGATGTGCAACCGGAAGCGGACCGGTGGCTGGCGCCCGCCCTGTGCGGTCTGGCGGCTGCCATTCCGTCACACTGAACTCTGCGTCTCGCCTCCGGGAGCGCCGGGGTGGTTTGTCGCCCTGCCTCCCCGGGCGCCGGGAGCCCGGGGAAGGCTTGAACAGCTGCGCGCGCGGGCAGCCTGAGTGCGCATCACCGCGGTGGCGGTCGCCGGACGTGGAAGCGCCGGCCCGTCCGGGGCAGGCACAGGAATTGCTGATGGGAGGCCGAGGAGTCCCCCCGATGAACATTGCAGCACCTCCTGTTCCCGTCCTCAGACGCGAGATGAGCGGAACGGACGGGCTGCTCGTCACCCTGGCCGGGCTCTCGCCAAGCATCGGCGTGTTCATCGTCGGGTCGGACGTGATCCGCATGGTGGGAAGCGGGGCCGTGCTCTGCTTCCTGGCCGCAGCGGTCCTCGGCATCGCCATGGCATCGGTCTATGCCGAGCTGGGGTCGTCCATGCCCAGCGCGGGCGGCGAATACACCATCGCCGGACGTCTGCTGGGGCCGGACGCCGGCTTCGCCATGCTTTCCATCAATCTCTGCGGCCTGTGCCTGGCGATGTCGCTGTCCAGCCTGGGGGTCGCCGGCTACCTGCAGGCGCTGCTGCCGGGGCTGCCCACGATCCCCACGGCGCTGGGCCTGGTCGTGGTGGTGACGGGGCTTGCCGTGCTCAGCATCCGGGTGAACGCGCTGGTGACCGGGCTGCTTCTGGGGTGCGAGATGGCCTCGCTAGCCGCCACCGCCTGGCTCGGCTTCGCCCACGCGCAGCCGGGAGGAGCCGCGCGGCTGCTGCACCCGATGATGGCCGGCCCGGACGGCGTGCTGCACGCGGTGCCGCTCGCCGTGCTGGGCGTGGGCGCCGCCGGCGGCATCTACGCGTTCAACGGCTACGGCTCGGTGATCTTCTTCGGCGAGGAGATACGCGACGTGCGGCGCAGCGTGGCTGCCATCGTCTACGGCTCGCTGGCCATCGCCGCCGTGACCGAGCTCGTGCCGATGGCCGGGATCGTCATGGGTGCCCCAGGTCTCGCCGAGCTTGCGGCGGCGCCCGCACCGGTCTCGCAGTTCATCGGCCAGGCTGGCGGTGTGGTGCTCGCCCGCGTCATGAGCCTGGCCGTGGCGGCGGCGATCTTCAACACGATGATCGCGATCATGCTGAGCGCCGGGCGCCAGCTCTATGCCAGCGCGCGCGACAATGCCTGGCCGTCGGGCGGACGCCGCCTCTCGGCCCTGCATCCGCGCTTCGGTTCGCCTCACGTCGCGACCCTGGTGGTGGGCGGGGCGGCCCTGGCCTGCTGCCTTCTGCCCGCGAGCGTGCTCGTGACCATCCTGGCCAACGGCAACATCGCCACCTACGCCACCCTGTGCCTGGCGGCGATCGCCGGGCGCCGCAGCGGCCTGACCGCCGACACCCAGGCGCGAGCGCCGTTCTTTCCGCTCGGCCCGGTCTGCGTCCTTCTGGCGCTGGCCGGCGTGATCTGGGCGGACCTGCTCGATCCGGCAAACGGGGTGCCCGGACTGCTGGCCATGCTGGCGATGGTGGGGCTGGGGGTGGGCGTGCACCGGCTGTTGGTGCGCGGCAACCCTGCCTGGCGACACCGATAGTGTAACCCGTCGAGCCTGAGGGTCTGTCGGCCAGGGATTTGCCTCCTGGAACGCGGCGCGATCAGTTGTCAGGGCCCGACATGGACAGGTGCTTTTCGCCCCTTTCCCCGAAGCGGCCAGTTTGCTCCCGAACAAATCCTACCGTTTTGAGCGTCGCTCCTGACGTCAGCTGGCGGCTGGTTTCTGCTGGGCACGAACCCCTGTAGCCTTCCGGACCATGCACACCGTCGAGCCGCTCGCCTGCCAGCGCCACCAGTTCGAGGTGCCCGACCACGTCAGCTACCTGGATGCCGCTGCCTGGAGCCCCCTGCCGCACCAGGTGCGCCTCGCCGGCGAGGCGGGCATCCTGTCCAAGAGCCGGCCCTGGCTGCACTCGCGCGACGACGACGCCCGGTGGGCGGAGCGGACGCGCGCCGCCGCGGCCACGCTGGTCGGCGCCGCGGCGGACGACATCGCGATCGTCGGCTCGGTCAGCCACGCCATCGCCACGGCCGCGCGCAACCTTGCGCCCGCGCCGGGCGGGCGCATCCTGCGCGTCGCCGACGAATTCCCGTCGCAGCGCCATGCCTGGGACCGCCTTGCGGCCGAGCGCGGCCTGGTCGTGGAGACGGTGGCGCGTCCGGCGGACGGGGACTGGACGGCAGCACTGCTCGGCGCGATCGGCCGCCCGGGCGCGGCCCCGCTCGCCGTGGCGACGCTGACGCCGCTGCACTGGTCGGACGGCGCACTCGTTGACCTCGAGCGCCTCGTCCCGGCGATCCGGGCCGCAGGCGCCGCGCTGGTCGTGGACGCGACGCAGGCGGTGGGCGCCGTGCCGATCGACGTCTCCCGCCTGCGCCCCGACTTCCTGGCGTTCCCCACCTACAAGTGGGTGCTCGGTCCCTACAGCCTGGCGTTCCTGTATGCCGCGCCGCACCGGCAGCACGGCCTCCCCCTCGAGGAGAACTCCGGCAATCTCGCCTCGGGCGCTGGCGCACGGCGCTACGACAAAGGCGAGCGGGACGACCCTGTGTCCCTGCCCATGGCCGCGACCGGGATGGAGCTGGTTGCCGACTGGGGCGTGCCGGCGGTGGCGGCGCGTCTGCGGGGGCTGACGGACCTGCTGGCGGACGGCGCCGCGGGCCTGGGGCTGGGCGTGGTGCCGCGCGGGTTGCGCTCGCCCCACATCCTCGGCCTGCGCGTGCCGGGCGGGCCGCCGGCGGACCTGGTCGGACGGCTGCGCGAAGCCGACGTCTTCGCCAGCGTCCGGCTCGGCGTGCTGCGGCTCAGCCCGCACGTCTGGGCGAACGAGGCCGACGTGGCACGTTGCCTCGCCGCCCTGTCAGCCGCGCTGCGCTAAGAGGCCCTGCAACCGAACCACCGGCTGATCGTGCGTGGAACAGGCTTCATCGGCTCGCACCAGGTCGCCTATGCACCGCGGCGTGGGACACCGCGTTGCCCTCTTCAACCGGGGTCACGCCATAGGAAGGGCGGGACAGCACGGACCGGGAACATGGACGATGGCTGTCCCGTTTGAAGTTCAGCTCGACCATCACGGCAGCAGCCCCGGCTGGAACAGCACCCTGGAAGGTGCTTGCCCAACAGGGTTCAATCGGGACGGCCAGGGATATGGACGCTTCGTGCCCTGGTGAGACCCACCCGGATCGCACCCCGGTCCAGTCCCGTCATCAAGCACGACGCGTAGTGGTCTCCCTGGCCGAGGCCGATATCAGCCAGTCCAGGCGCTTGGTCAGAGACGAGTTGCGCTCGCGCACAGACCGCCGACGCGGAACGGAGATCGCCCTCGCGGTCGGCGTTCTGAACCACATGCTCGAACTCGGGTGACCAGGATACATCTGCCTGGCGTGAAAGCCGACGAGGGCGGGCACTTCACCCCCGTTTTCCGAGCCGTGCGACACAGCCGCATCGCATCCCTTGTGATCGAGATGGCAGCAGGCTTGAGGCCGGTGACAGGAATGCTCGGCCTGGCCGTGGCACTGTTGCCGGCAGAGGATCGCGCACTGGTGCTCAAGGCGCTCGCGGTGCTTGAGACCGAGAACAGACGCCAGAGGCGAGGCTGATCACCCAGGCTTGGCAACAAGATCGTCGGCTGAGGCCGCGAAGGCGCTTTCTACGCTCATCGAGAAGTTCGCGAGTGAGATCAGGTCAACTGGCGGCAGCTCGCTTGGCCACCCGCCAGCGTTCCCGACCTGATCGTTCGCTTCATGATCGCATCGCACGACCGATGGTCATGGCGTGCACGGGGATGGGCGGAGGCGGTGCGGGACGCTTTCAGCGGGCCATCCAGGACGACACCGGCGCCCGTTTCACCTCCGGCGGGCTTGCCGCGCCCACCAAGCGGAACGCGCCGGCCGCGGCCACGGCGCCGATCAAGGGCCCCAGAGTGTAGAAGAACCACACCGGGAAGGTCCCGGCCACGATCATCGGGCCCAGCGCCCTGGCGGGGTTGCCGGCACCGCCGCTGATCGGCCCGCCAAGGAGCACGCCGGCCGCCAGCGAGAACCCGATCGCCACCGCCGCCGTGCCGGCCGGCACGCGGGGATCGGTCGTGGTCGAGATGACGGTCAGCACCAGCATGAAGGCGATCAGCGCCTCCACCAGCAGCACCTGGAGCGCGTTGGCGCCGTTTGCCGGGGATGGCGCCCCCAGGTGGGTGTCGACATAGGCGCCGTGCCCGTAGGCGGCCCAGACGGCGAGGGCGGCGGCGATCGCGCCGACCAGCTGCGCTCCCCAGTACGGCAGCACGCAGCGCCAAGGGAACCTGCCCGCGACCGCGAGGCCGAGCGTGACCGCGGGATTGACGTGGGCGCCGCTGATCTGTCCGAGCGAACCCACGATCGCGACCAGGATCAGGCCGAACGACATCGCCACCGCGAACGAGTTGTAGGCCGGGCCCGCGGTGCCCTTGCCCTGCACCGCGGCCGTGGCGACCGCGGTGCCCACCAGCACGAGCAGGAACGTGCCGATCGCTTCCGCAGCGCAGGCCGGAAGAAGGCTGTCGGACGCGCCTCGCGTCGATGCGTTCGTGCCGGACTGGGTCGATGACGGCGACGGCTTCAGGGCCATTGGCTAAGTCCTTGTTGCGGGCTGACAACCCGGTGTCGGGCGAGGCAGGTGCCACCCTCTGCAATCGGATGCCTCGGCTCCGACACGGCATCAATTCCAGGTCTGAATTTGTGTCAGGTTTCTGAAGAAACTGGATGGAAACTCAGTTCTCGGAATTGTCAGACGCAGACTTGCTGGTGGTCGTGTTCTTGGTGATGTTGTTTCTGTAGTGCTCACGCTGTTCCTGTGTCTCTTGATCTGCGCCTCTGCCGGGGAGGGGCTCGCCCAGCCTGGAAGTCGGAGCCTGACCCTTGCCGATCAGACCGTTGAGCAGGGTCTGCCCAGCAGGAGGCTCGGCATTTTGGTTCGGTTGCGCCCTGGCCGGCGAAGTGGCGAGGAGACCGAGCAGCAAGGCGACGTGGAAGCGCACTGCAGGAGCTCCATGACGGAACGACCGAGTGACCGCGACATCGGTCAGGGAACAGGGGCTGGAGCAGGCGTCGTCTGCCCGCACGGGCTCGGCACGTCCGGCTCGCCCGCCATGCCGATCAGCTGTCCCGCGACCATCTGCGGCGTGACCTGCCCGGCCACGGAATACGGAATCCCGATCAGGGAGAAATCGCGCAGCACGACGACGCCGGACACGGTATAGCGGACCGCACCGCTGCCAAGGATGCTGCCGAGCTGGTCGCCCAGGTTGCGGGTCGTGGTGGCGACCGTGAACGGGAGCGACACGGACGCCAGCGGCGGGAGCGTGACTGGCGTGTCGCTCACCGCGCTGGCCAAGCGCTCGCCGCCGATCGCGACGTTGGCGGTGACCTTCGAGAAGGCGAGCTCGCGC
>CAXSFE010000076.1:0-19030 GCA_964236585.1 uncultured Acetobacteraceae bacterium | reverse complement strand
GTTTGCCTGCCGGTCCTACATCACCGGCGGCTCACTCCTAGGGGGGCAGGTCAGTGCCGTCATCATGACCTCGTTGCTCTGCCAGCAACGTTGAATCAGAACCCGTGAGTCCGTTCAACCCCAAAATGCTCTAGGGCAAAGACGAGCGGTGGGGCGTGTTCCGGGACTTTAACCTCGCGGTCCCTGCCGCCATGATCGTATCGCATGCGACCTCCGGCCTGCCGACGGCCGGGGTGAGCCAACTGGCACTTGTGGCCTTGCCCGGCACTTTCATGGGGCTTGGCTCGGTGCCTACGTGTATCGACGCCTGAGCGACCAGAAATTGCCCGAGGTGGTGCTTGACCTGCTTGGCATCTCCGGGCTGACGCTTGTCTAGACCAGCCTCTATTAAGGCAGGATTATCCTCATGGAAGGAAAGCATTCCCTCGCTTTGGCGTTCAAAGGCCCAAATACCGTTTGTATTCATACAAACTGTGCAACAAAAAATAGAATATTTGAGAGAATATTATTACTTGAACATCCTCCTAGTAAAACGTTTTCTTTGCAGGTGTCGCTGGTCGTCTCTGCAGTGTGAAACAGGCTGCTACAGGTGCTGCGTGACAGGATCAAGGGTGGTAGCTGATGGTCCGGTGATCTTCCCCACGCACCTACCCAGCTTCAAGTCGGCTGAAGTAGCGTGTGACCTCTGGGGAGGCGCCGCCGAGGTGGAGGTAGGCCTTGTCGAAGGCGGCGATGTCCTGCAGGCCGGCGACGTCGAGGACGTGGATCTGGCGGCGCGCCATGGCGATCAGGCGGTGCTCGCGGAACTCGCGGAGCACGCGGTTGACGTGCACCGGGGTGAGGCCGAGCGCGTCGCCCAGCTCGGTCTGGGTGAGCGGCAGCGGGTATACCTCGCCGTCGGCCAGGCCCATGGCGTCGTGGCGCCAGAGCAGCTCGCACAGCAGGTAGGCGATGCGGCCGCGGGCGTCGCGCCGGCCCAGGGAGACGATGCGCTCGCGCAGCACCGACTCCTCCTGCAGGGAGGCCCACCACAGGGCGGCGGAGATCCTGGGCCGGGTGGCGAAGGTCCGCATCAGGTCCTCGCGCGAGATCGGCGAGACGCGCACCGGGGTCAGGGTGGCGATCGAGTGGTCCATGGTCCTGAGCAGGAACACGTGCGGGTCGCACAGGTCGCCGGGAATCAGGAAAGTCATGATCTGGCGCCGCCCGTCGGGCAGGTTGCGGTAGCGCACCGCCATGCCTTCCTGGAGCAGGAACACCGAGCGCGGCACCATGCCCTCGGCCACGATGTCGGTGTCGGCGAGGAAGCTCTCCTCGGTTGTGGTCAAGGCGTCGAGCACCTCGCGGTCGGAGGCCGACAGGGGCACGAACAGCGAGAGCTTGCGGGCCAGCCACCTTCCACCAGGTGGCAGCATGGATATGTCGCGTCCAAATCCCGAATAATCCAGCGTCCACCTCCATCAGTCAGCCAAGGGGTAACCTGGCTGACATGAGTTGCGCAGAGTGCAAAGACGCTCCTGGGATGGAAATGCCTTTGCTCTCAGCTGAATGGCGGTCAACCGACATCCTGGCCTGCGCAAGGACGGGACCGCCCCATTGCCGGTGGCCCTCTGCGTTGCCGCAGTCATACCTCACGAAAACGAGAGTTTCCACAACTGTGTGCGCCGTCGACACAATCTCTGGTCGTCCAGGTGGTAGACCGGAAGGCTTGCAGGTGCGCCGATTGATAGGCAATTGGATCAAGGTGACGCTGCCGACATTCAAGAACCCGCGCAATAGGGGCCGTGCGTCTGAATCGTACGGTGTACTGACATAAGGAATTTTAGAACTTCATATCAGCACCTTGTGGGACAAGCGATACGAAACAGAAAAGAACATGATAGATGATGCAAAACTTACCGCAAATTCATCCAGTTCCGCACAGGACTTTTGCAAATGCTAACCTATTGAAAAGATACGATCCGAATTTGTCAGAATGTGGCGTGCGAATGTGTCAAGTTCCGCACGGCTGCTTATGACAGTACACCGTACCGCTCAGACGCACGGCCCATGCCCGTGCCGGTGGGCGCGCGGGGAGGCGGCGCCGTCCGGGTCGTGCGGCGGCGCGTGCTCCGGCGCTGTCGCGGCCGCGCGCGGCGAGAGGTCGGCACGGCGCCATCGGCCGGGTGCGGGCGGGGGTGTGTGAAGGGCGGGGCTTGGCGGAGGCGATGCGATCTGGCCGACTCTGCCGATGATGCCGCCATGGAAGAGGATCCCGAGGCGGGCGGCCTGAGGTGGGGGTCTCTGAGACTGGGGCTCAAAGGTGGGGGGCCTGAGACGGGGGGAGAGGCGGGGGTCTGAGCTGGGGCGGCCCTGCCTCCGGCGTCGCAATGGATCGAGGAATGCGCGATGCAGGGGTTCAGTATCGCTGGACTCGCACCTGCACCCTGGCGACCGCGCCGTCCGCATCCTGCACGGTGACGGCATAGAATCCGGGTCCCGGCGGCGTCCAGGACGTACTGCGGGCGGCGGGCGTGGATGGCAGGGCGCTCCCGTCGACGGCGAACAGCAGGGGGCGCCGGCCGCCCATCGCCCGCAGCGGCACGGGACCATCTGCCGACAGCGTGGCGCCGGGCGGCGGGAACAGCAGCTGCACGGCCCCGGCCGGAGATGCCGCCCTGGCCGCCAGGTCGTCGCCGCGAAGGCTGCGTTGGGCGCCAGGGCTGGAGGGGGTGCCGGCGCCGAAGGGGTCGGCGCGGCTGGACGGGTCGGTGGGGCTGCGCGGGGAGGAAGGCAGCAGGGCGAACGTGTCCGCCAGCACCGGCAAGGCGGTGGCGGCGCCGGTAATGCCGGGGACGGCGGTGCCGTCGGGCCGGCCCAGCCAGACCCCCACGACACTGCTTGCGTCGAAGCCGAGCGCCCAGGCGTCGCGGCCGCCCCAGCTGGTGCCGGTCTTCCAGGCGATGCCGTGCGGCCCGCCCTCGGGGAAGTCGCGGGTGATCGCGTCGGCGACCAGGCGCGCGGCGCTGCGCTGCAGCAGCGGCAGGGCGGTGCCGGCGGGGGCGCCCGGCTCCAGCCGCAGGGCCAGGCTGCTGCCGTCGGTGGCGACGGCGGCGTAGAGGCGGAGCAGGTCGCGAAGCCGAATGCCGGCGCCGCCGAGCGCCAGGGGCAAGCTCGGCGCGGCTCCGGGCGGCAGGCGCAGGGCAGCGCCGGCGCCGTCCAGCCGTGCCGCAAACCGGGCCGGGCCGATGCGGTCAAGCAGGGCCACCGCGGGCAGGTTCAGCGAGCGGCGCAGGGCCTCGGCGGCGCTGACCTCACCGGCGAAGCTGCGGTCGAAATCCTCGGGGGCGTAGGCGCCGAAGTGCCTCGGCAGGTCGGTGACCGGGGTCGATGGCGCCACCAAGCCGTCCTGGAAGGCGACGCCGTAGAGGAACGGCTTCAGCGCCGAGCCAGGCGAGCGCGACGCCATCGTCAAGTCGAGGCCTCCCTGGGTGAGGTCGGGGCCTCCGGGGCGCCGCGGCGCATTGCCGGACACCGCCGCGCGTACCGCCCGCCCGTTGGCGTCGGCCACCATCGCGGCGATCGAGAGCCGGGGCGAAACCCGGGCGAGGCGGGCAGCGACCAGGCGTTCCAAAGCCTGCTGCAGCGGCAGGTCGAGCGTGGTCACCAGCCCGTCCGGGTGCGGCGAGGCGGCGAGCAGCGCGCGCAGCAGCGGCTCCGAGTGGCGGGGGAAGGGCTGGCGGGCCTGGGGCAGCGGCTCGTCGCGCTCGATGGCGGCGTCGTCCAGCAGGCGGTTGCGCAGCGCCAGGGCGCGTTGCGGGTGGCGGTCGGGGCGCAGGGCTTCCGGGCGGCGGGGGATGGCGACGAGCAAGGCGGCCTCGGCGCGGTCGAGTGTCTGCGGGCGATGGCCGAACCAAGCCTGCGCGCCGGCGCGCACGCCCTCCAGGTTGCCGCCGAACGGCGCCAGGGTGAGCCAGATGCCGAGGATGTCGCGCTTGTCGAGGCGCTCCTCGAGTTGCAGGGCGCGAAGTGCCTCGATCAGCTTGCTGCGCAGGGTGCGGGGGCGGGGCTCGAGCAGGCGCGCCGCCTGCATCGTCAGGGTGGAGCCGCCGGATACCACCCGGCCGGCGCGCGCCCACTGCCAGGCGGCGCGCAGCAGGGCGCGCGGATCGACGCCGCGATGAGCATAGAAGCGGCGGTCCTCGGTCCGCACCAGCAGGTCGAGGAAGACCGGCGAGACCTGGTCGGCGGTGGTGCGCAGCCGCCAGATGCCACCCGGGGTAGGTTGCATCGCCAGGGTGCGGCCATTGCGGTCGAGCACCTCCGCGCCAGCGCCGGCCAGCCGCGACAGGTCCGGCGGGAACGCCCGGTCGAGCGCGGCGAGGGCCCCTGCCCCGCCGGCGGCGACGGCGAGGGCGAGACAGGCGGGCAGCAGCAGGCGCCGGGACGGGCCGGCGAGGCGCCGAGCGCGGGGGCCGGCCGGGCTTACGTCGGGGGCCTGAGCCGGGGGTCGGAGCAGCCGCCAGGGCGCGGCGGGCCGCAGGGGCGGGGCGGCCATGCTACTGCGGTGGCTGCACGTCGATGGTGTTGTCGCCCTGGCGGGCGAACACGGCCGGCCGGTACATATCGGAGAGCTCGGCGCCGGGCATTTCGAAGCGGCCCGGCGTCACGGCGCGCAGGCGGACCGCGATCCGGAAGCCGGGTTGGTCAGCCGACAGATCCATCACCGCCTGGAAGCGGTCGTCAGCCGCGGGCATCGCCAGGGTGTCGGACAGGGTGCCGAGCCAGGGCATTCCCGCCACCTCGCCGGCGGCGAGGCGGCCGGCGATCTCCCAGCCGGCGGGCAGGCCCTGCAGCAGCTGCGCCCGGTGCGGCTGGCCGTCGTCGGCAGTACCCTCCAGCAGGAGCACGAAGACCATGTTCTGCCGCAGGTGCGACAGGTCGAGCACCGAGCCGTCGGCGTTGAAGAAGCGACGGCTAATCCGCATCCCGGCGTGTCCGGCCGGCGGCGCCTGGGCCGGCACGCCGCTGGCGGAGAGGCTCTGCCAGACCGGGCGGTCACCGGTGTTGCGGGCGGTGACGGGGACGGTGAGCGAGGCCGCGATGACAGGGGACGGCGGCAGGGCGTGTCCGTCCAGGGTGATGCGGGTCACCGTCCCGTCGCGTCCGAGGGCTCCGGCGACGGCCGCGAGCCAGGCCTCCTGCTGGGTGTCGAGCCCGGCCGGCCTGGTGTCAGCGCCGGGGAGGCGGGCGACCAGGGCCGCCAGGCGGTCGGGCAGCAGGCCGCTCTCCTTCAGCAGCAGCGCCACGGCGGCGGCGTCGCGGGTGGCGTCGCCGTAGTCGTAATCCCAAGGCTTGCGCCCCGGGGAGGCGAGGGCGGCGGCGAAGGCCTGTTCGGCGCGCGGCCGATCGTTGCCGAGCGCCAGGGCCATGCCGAGCTGGGCGCGGGCCAGGGGGGTGGGCAGGGTGTCGAGGCTCTCGAACAGGATGCGGCCGGCGCCGGCACGGGGCTGGCCGGCGAGGCCAGCAATATACAGCCGGTAGGCCTGCAACGCCTGGCCCTCGGCGTCGCTGCCGGGGTTGCCGATCGGGTCGAGCTGCGCCGTCAGCGCGTTGGCGATCGCGGCGTCGCCGACGCTGGCGCCGGCCTTCCTGGCGCGCAGCAGGAACTCGGTGGCGTAGGCGGAGAGCCAGGGCTCGGCGTCATCGCTGGCTGCCCACAGGCCGAAGGCGCCGTCGTAGCGCTGCCGGTCGAGCACCGTATCGACCGCGTGCTGCAGGCGGAGCGCGCGGTCGGGACCGGCGACCGCGCCATCGGGTAGCAGGACGAGCGGCAGGCCCTTGCTGGCCGCCTGCTCGAGGCAGAGCAGCGGGTAGGCGTCCAGCGCGCGGACCAGGGCGCCGGCATCGTAGCGCACCGGGGCGCCGAAGGTGGCGCTGGCGGTCCAGGTGCCGTCGACGAACGCGGCGGTCTGCGGGGCCAGGGTCGCGGTGGCGCCGGGTGGCAGCTCGCCAGCGCTCACCACGCTGTCCAGGCCCCGGACAGGGTGGATGTCGAGTGCCGCGACGTGCTGGGCGTGGAAGCCGCCGGGGCCGGAGACGTCCAGCGTCACGTGGGCGAGGCCCGAGCCGGTGGCGCGCAGCATCAGGGTCGGGGTGGCCTGGGCGCCGGGGGCGAGGGTGGCGGCGAGCGTGGCGCTGGGGGTTGTGGCGGCGGGGGCCGCTTGGGTCGCGGCGGGAGTGGCGGGGGTTGCAGGGGTGGCGGCGGAGGTCGCGCCGGAAGTCGTGGGGGTGGCATCGGCCTGCAGCGCCAGCGGGCCGTCGGTGGTCACGCGCACCGTCGCGGGGCCTTCGGGCAGCGACACGTTCTGCAGCAGCACGGCCATCTGGGCGAGATCGCCGGGGGCGAGATAGCGGGGCAGCAGCGGCTCGGCCACCAGGGGGTCGCGGACGAACAGGTCAGCAGCCGTCGAGCCCAGCCGGTTGGCGTCCCAGGCCATCGCCATCAGCCGGACCTGGCCGTTGAAGTCGGGGAACGGCAGGGCGACGTCCAGGGTGCCCGAGGCGTCCGCCTGCGCCGGCGGCAGGAAGAGTGAGACAATGCGCTGGGGGATGTTGGGGTGGCCGGACGCGGCCTCGTCGCCGCCCTGGCGCAGCGCGGCGGCGGTGCCCTCGGCCGGGGCGATCAGCCGGCCCCAGTCGTCGCGGATGTCGACGCCGAGGCTGCGGCGGCCGAGGTAGTGCGGGCCGGCGTCCGGGGTGGCGTATCCGGTCAGGCGGAGGATGCCCTCGTCCACGGCGGCAATGCTGACCCAGGCGCCCGGCGCGGTGTGCAGCCTGACGTGCGCAGTGGCGCGCGGCGGGGCGACGTCGGGGGCCTCGAACGCCACGTCAAGGCGCCGGGCGGCAGGGTCGATGCCGAGCCAGGCCAGGCCAATGGCGCGGTCGGGGCGCCGGCTGGCGCCGGTGGTGGCGGTGGTGCTGCGCGTGCTGGTGGTGGTGGTGCCGCCGCGGAACACGTGCACGGCCACGTAGGCGCCGGGGCCCCAGGCAGCGTCCACCGGCACGTCGAAGTCGGCGCCTCCCGCCGGCACCTCGACGTTGCGCGCGGACAGCACGCGGTCGGTCATCACCAGCAGCGTCGCGGGGCCGGCGAACGGGGCGGCGACGTGGATGCGCGCGGCGGCGCCGGGCGGGTAGGCCTTGCGGTCCGCCGAGACGTCGGCGCGGTCGGGCACATCGGGGCTGTCGGAGCTGGCCCAGCCGGAGCGGAAGCGCAGTGAGCTGGCCGCCAGGCCATGGGGCTGGGTCACCTCGAGGCGGTAGCGGCCGAACTCCAGGGTGCGGGCGAAGTGCAGCGTGCCGTCGGCCGGGATCGTCAGGTCGTGGGTCTCGAGCGGCTCGTCGCGCCAGACCGTCTCGTAGGAGGCGAGGCTGCCGCTGGCGACCAGCCGCCAGTCCGGCCGCTCGCGCACCAGGCGCAGCCGCACCGGCATCGCTCCGCGGCGGCCGTCGGGGTCGAGGGAGGCGATGTCGAAGGCGGCCTCGGCGCCGGCGTCGACCGAGCCGTCGAAGGCCGGCCTGATGCCGATCAGGGTCCCGGCCGGGCGGACCGGCAGGGTAGCGGTGGCGTGGGCGGCGTGGCCGGAGGGGTCGTCGACCGACACGTCGAGCGCCGCCTGGATCGGGTGGGTGGTGTCCGGCGCGGCGGCGAGGCGCAGCGGCAGCGTCGTGTTGCCGGCATCGTCGGTCGGCGGCAGGGTCAGCGTGGTGGCCTGGGGGGCGAACGCCTCGTCGGTCAGTCCGACCTGGTATCCGGCCAGCGCGTCGGGGGCGGGGGCGACCTCCAGGCGGATTTCGGCGTTGCCGGTCAGGTGGGCGGCGGGGGCGCCGTAGAGGAAGCGGGCGTTCACCGAGACCGGCTGCGTGCCGCCCGGGACCAGCTGCGCCGGGAGGGTGGCGAGCTGCACCGCCATGCGGTCGGGGACGAAGGCGTCGACCTTGAAGCTGACCTCGCCGAGCGGTTCGCCGTCCGGGTCGGCGAATACCTGCGCGGTCCAGGCGCCGGCGGGCGCGCCGTTGGACAGGGTGGCGGCCAAGTGCAGCGAGCCGCCGCCGCCGGGCTGCACCACGGTGTCGGAGAACACCGTGCTGTTGGGGCGCCGGATGCGGAGATGGGCCGGGCGATCGACCGGCAGCCCGCCGGCGTCGCGCAGCAGCGCCATCAGCTGCACCGTCTCGCCGGGCCGATAGATGCCGCGGTCGGACCAGACGAAGGCGTCGATCGGCCCGGGCTGGCTGGCGCCGGTGACGCCGCGGTCGGAGAGGTCGAAGGCGGCGGCGCCGAGGTCGAGGCTGACGAAGTCGTCCTGGGTGCCGGGCGGACCGGCCAGCGTGGCCTGGATGGCGGCGGGGGCCATGGCGCCGGCACCGTGCAGCAGCGGGGCGGCGAAGTGCGCCATGCCGTCGGCGTCGGTGCGGGCCTCGGCGAGGATGTCGTTGTCGTGCGCCATCAGCCGCAGGGCGACACCGGGGCGCGGGGCGGCGTCCGAGTAGCCGCGCACCTGGACCGCGAGGCCGTCGGCGCCGCGCCAGATCGTGGGCGCGAGATCGGTCTGCAGCACCGGCTGCACCGCCTCGGCGACGCCGGTGGCCTGGCCGTCGTCGGGCTGGACCGTGACCGCGTAGAGCCCGGGCGCACGCATCGCGTCGGCGGGCAGCGGCAGCACCGTGTGCAGGCGAGCGTTGGCGACGAAGCCGGGCAGCGTGGCCTTGCCGCTCCAGACGACGCGAGCCTGGTCGCTGCCGAGCTGTCCGGCGAGGTAGGACTCCATCGGCTTGCCCAACGGGTTCTCCAGCGTCCACGGCAGCAGGGTGCGCTCGGTGAACAGCACCACGGCGAGCTTGACCGCGGAGACGTTGCTGCTGGTCAGGACGATGCGGGGCGCCTGGCCGCGCGGCAGCAGGAACATGCGGCTGTCGAAGGCGAGCAGCGGCGAGCGGCTGCCCATGGCGAGGGCGACGACGGTCTCGGCCTTCATCGCCAACGCGCCGGCGGGGGCAGCGCCTGCGGCGGCGTCCCTGGCTGCGGGCGGGTCCTTGGGTGCGGCCGAGTCCTTAGGTGCTGACCCGTCCTTGGATGTAGCTCCGACCCTGGCTGCGCCGCCGTCCTTGGCTGAAGCCGTGTCCTTGGTTGCGGACCCGTCCTTGGCCGCTCCCGCGCCACTGCCCTTGGCCGTGCCCACGGCCCCGTCCTTCAATGCGGACGCGTCTTTCGCTGCGCCGCCGGCGTTGCCGTCGCCAGTCGGGGCCTCGGCCGGCGGGCTGTCGGCCGGCAGGCCCTGGTGCAGGATGGCGCGGGTGGTGGCGGCGAGCGGTAGGCCGGAGATGCAGAGGCCGTCGCCCTCGCGGGTGATCGCAGCGTCCGGCATCGGCGGGTCGAGGTGCACCCAGTCCTCCGGATGGAAGTCGTTGCGGCGCGAAAGAGGAAGGTTGAAGACAATGCAGGCGCGCGGCGGGTCGGCGTCGGGCTCAGTGCGGACCCGGACGACGAGCAGCCCGGCCGCCCGGTTGGCGGCGGCGAGCCTTTGCTTGTAGCCGGCGTTGGCCGGAGCTAGGGCGACCGCCTGGGCCAGGGCCTGGCCGGCCTGGGCCGGGCGGCCCTGCGCCAGCAGCGCCTGCGCCGCCGCGGCCATTGCGGAGGCCTTGTCCTCGGCCTCGTCGGCGGCCTGGTAGGACTGCCAGGCGGCGTCCACCGAGCGGCGCGGGTCAGGGGTGGCGCGGCGCAGTTCCGCCTCGGAGAGGAGCAGCCACAGGGCGGGGGTGGGGTCGGACTGGCCGAGGCGGGCTTCCAGCGCCAGGGCAGCGGCGGACCAGTCGTTGCGGGCGGCGGCGGTGGCGGCGCGCGCCTCGGCCTGGCTGCGGCTCTCGCGGGTGCCGCCGGCAGGGAACGGCTTGGCCAGCGTCGCCGCGAAGGCCGCGCTCTCGGTATCCAGGCCGGGCAGGTCGACCTCGTCGGCGCGGACGGGGCGCGCGAGCAGGGCGGCGAGCGACCCAGCCAGCACCGCAGCGAGGAGGGCGGTCCGCGGGAAGCGGCGGGTCATGGTCGTTCTCTCCGCGGCTCTCGGGTCTCGACGCTCGTTACGGAGTCGGCGTTGCTTCCGGAGTTGGCTCTGCTTCCGGTGTAGGCGCGCCGGCCCGAGGCTGCCAAGCCTTCCCGGGGCGCGGGGTGCGGCGGCGTCCTGGGCCCAGCCCGGAGGGGCATGACCTCTCCTCCGGCTCGCCGATGCGGCATGGATGGGAAGTTGGATGCGGAGCGATCGCCTGGCTCGGCAGACGCCGGGCCGGATTAGGCCCGAGCGTGCGGGTCCAACCGTGGGGGTTCGAGCGTCCGGGGCCGTGTCGCACGGCCGCGCCGGGCGGTTTGGGGGCGGGCGGTCGGGATCAGGGGGTCTGGATCGGGGGCTCAGGAGCGGGCGACCGGATCTGGCGTCGGAAAGGGGCGCTCAGGAGCGGGGGCGACGGGGGGCGAGACGCTCCAGCTTCGGCCACACCCAGAGCAGGAGCAGCAGCGCGGCCGCGACCGCCGCCATCGCGGCCTCTTCCAGCCGGGGATAGGATTCGCCGACCGCCTTACCCATCACGAAGGAGAACAGCAGCACCCCGGGCACCCGGACGTAGCGGACCGGCACCCAGACCGTCCGCGGGCTCAGCAGGCGGCCCACCGACTCGATCCGCACCGGGTCGAACTCCGCGCCGACGAGCTCGGCGTGCATGAAAAATTCGCCGTAGCGCCGGCGCAGGGTCGGGTCGTGCCCCATCGCCGGAAGCAGGCGGACCCTGCCGCGTCCGAGCAGGGCGCGCGCCGCCATGGTCCTGGGGCGCCACAGTCCGGCCCATCTCGAGGCGGCGTCGCGGCGCAGCGTGGCGAGCCACCGTTCGGCGGCCAGCCGGCGCTGCAGGGGCTCAGACCACGGGGCGGCCAGCCTCGCGTCGAGCCAGCCGAGCCGTTCGGCCGTCGCGGCCACCGCCTCGGCCGGCAGCGCGCGGTCCCGCGCCATGAGCCAGCCTAGGCGGTCGGCGAGGCCGATTTCCTGCTGCAGAGACAGCAGGCCGGCGTCGCGGGCGGCATGGAGATGGGCCGCCGCCCCCAGCACGTCGCCGCGGGAGAGGCAGTCGGTCAGGGCGACGACGGCTGCGGGCGGGGCGGTAGGGATGGGGCCGGGTTGGGTGGGAGCAGGGTGGGACGGTTTGGGTTGGATGTGCCCGGACTGGATGAGGCTGGGTTGGGCCGGGGAAGCGGCCGGGACGGGGATCGGGGCGGGCCGTGGACCGGGCGTCGGACCGGGCGTCGGCGCAGGGCCGGGTGCAGGTCCCGCCTTGGGCGGGGGCGTGGGCATAGGCGGTCTGGGAGCGGGCGGCGGCTTGGAAGCGGGCGGCGGTGCAGGCGGGAGGCCTGGCAGATGCTGCGAGGACGCGGGCAGCGCCTTCGGGGAAATGGGCGGTGTGGGCGGGGCGACGGGCGTCGGATGCGAGGATACGGGCAGCGAGTTTGCGAGCGGCATGGGTGCCGGCGCCTTGGCGGCTGAGGCCTCCGCCGCACGCATCGCCCGCTCGTAGGCGGCGCGGAGGCGGACGAAGCCCTGCGGGTCCGAGTCCGGGCGCAGGATCTTCAGCCGGGTCGCATAGGCCCGCCGGATGGCGCCGGTGTCGACCGTCTGCCGGATGCCGAGCACCGACCAGATGTCCTCGGTCACGACGGCGCCGCTGTCACGTCGGGAGCGCTTTCATGTCCAGGACCGCCTGCCGGGTGGCGGCTGGAGCCTGGTCCTTCGAAGTGCCGGTCCAGGGTGGCTCGCCCTGGCAAGTCGCCGGCTTGAAGGCGGGGGCAGAGCCCTGGCCTGGCGTGCGGCGTACGGCACCCGGCGCGGAGGGATCCAGGGTCAGAACACCGAGGTGTCGATGCCGGCGAGCCAGTCCGCCAGGCCGGTGCGGGCCTTGGCGATCTCGGCCGGATCCTGGCGGTCCAGGACCACGAGGAACTGATCGAGCGCCGCGCCGACCACGTTGCGCTCCGGGCCTAGGCGCTCGGAGTAGAGGCGCTCGGCCTGGGCGATCAGCGCCACGTTCTCCGCCTGCTCGCGCGGGTTCACCTTCAGCGCCGCGAGCTTGGCCAGCCGCGCTGCAATTTCGCCCTCGCCCAGCACGCCGGGCTGGTTCTGGATCACCGCGACGCGGCGCAGGCCGGTGCTCTTGACCAGGATCTCGACCTCAAGCAGGCCGCTGGTGTCGTAGGTGAGGCGGACCTCGATGCCCTGCACGCCCGCACGGTCCGGCGGCACCGGCACCTCGAGGGTGCCGAGGAAGATGTTGTCCTTCACCAGCCGGCCTTCGCCCTGGTACACCTTGAGCACGATGCGCTTCTGGTAGTCGCTCAGCGTCGACAGCGAGGTCGAGCGGCTGGCCGGGATCACGGTGTTGCGCTCGATCATCGGCAGGAACAGGCCGTCCAGCAGCTTCGCCCCGTCGCGCCCCTTGGCGGTCTCGACGCCCAGCGTGAACGGCGCCACGTCGGTCATCACCCGGTCGGACAGCGCCGCGTCGTCGGCCACCAAGCCGGCCTGCACCGCGGCGCCGCGGGCGACCACCTCGTCGGGGTTGACCGTGGCGACGGGGAGGCGGTCGAAGAGCTGGGCGGCGATGCGGCGGACCATAGGCATGCGGGTGGCGCCGCCGGCCAGCACCAGGTGGCCGATGCGGTCGGGCGAGAGCCGGCTGTCGCGCACCGCGCGTTCGATCGGGGCGCGCATCCGGGCCAGCAGCTTGTGGGCGCGGGCCTCGAAGTCCTCGCGGGTGACCGGCCAGGCCAGGGTGCGACCCTCGTGCACCAGCGTCATCTCGTGGTCGTGGCCGGCGCCGAGCGCGCGCTTGGCGACCTCGGCGGCATGGCGCAGGGCGCCTCTTCCCGCTCCCTCCTCCGGCGGTGGCGTCCCGGGCAGCGATGGCGAGGCCTCGCGCAGTGGCGGCAGGCCGGCGGCCTCCCCCACCGCCTGCATGAAGCCTTCCATCAGCACGCCGGTGAAGTCGTCGCCGCCAAGGCGGCTGTCGCCGGTGGTGGCACGCACCTCCATCACGCCCTCGAACAGCTCGAGCAGCGACACGTCAAAGGTGCCGCCGCCGAGGTCGAGCACCAGGATGCGCTGCTCGCCGTCGCCGGCGCCGTGCAGGCCGTAGGCCATGGCGGCGGCGGTCGGCTCGTTCAGCAGGCGACGGATGCGCAGGCCGGCGAGCTGGCCGGCGGCCTCGGTCGCCTTGCGCTGGGCGTTGCTGAAGTAGGCCGGCACGGTGATCACCGCGTCCTCGACCGGCTCGCCGAGGAAGCGTTCGGCGTCCTGCTTCAGCGAGCGCAGCACCAGGGCGGACAGCTCCTCGGCGCGGAATGGGCGGCCTGCCAGCTCGAAGACGTGGTCGGTGCCCATGGCGCGCTTGAACGACGCGGCGCTGCGGCCGGGCTCGGTGGACAGCCGGTCGCGGGCGGCCTGGCCGATGAGGATGCTGCCGTCCTCGCCGATGCTGACCGCAGACGGCGTCAGCACGGCGCCCAGAGGGTTGGGGATCAGCACGGCCTCGCCGTCGCGCCAGATGCCGGCCAGGCTGTTGGTGGTGCCGAGGTCGATACCGATGATCATGCCGCGTTCCCCGCCGGTTCGGGGAGCATAGGCGGGGTCTGCGGCGGCTCGCCAGTGCGGGCGGCCCCGCGACCCTTGCGGCGCGGGGCCGCGTCGCGCAGCCTTGCCGCGCTGGATCGGGCGAGGGGCGCCCGGGCTGGGAACGACGGTCCGGGGCGCGCTGGCGGCCGCAACGGCCCCGCGGGATCCGCAGCGGACAGGGGGACAGGCTGCGACATCTCCGGATTCCGCTGGCCACGCCAGAGGACGATCAGCCGTGAGGGGGCCACACCGGCACCTTTCCGCGGTCGCTGCCGCCGTTCTCCGCGGGTTGGTCGGCTCTGTGCCGGGCGGCCTCGGGCCGGGCCGTGCGATGCTTGTCGGCGCTGTGCTGGGCGGCGCGGGGCCAGTCGCCGCGGCCAGCGACGGCCGGGACGGCTTCGCCGAGCCGCCGGCGGGCGCAGCGGAGGCCCTCTGCGCCCGCAGCGCCGATGCGGACCCGCCGGCCTCCGACCAGCCGACGCCGCTACAGCGCCGGAGCCTCGCGGGCTGCGACGGCGAGGCCCTGCTCTACGGCATCGGCCAGGCCGCGGACCCGTTCCGCGCCAGGCTCTGCGCCTTCGTCGAGCGCGACGAGCCGGATGCAAGGGGGAACGGCTCCGGCCTGTTCGACGGGGATGGCCTGCTGATGACGATCTATGCCAATGGCTGGGGCGTGCGGCGGAACAGCGCGGTGGCGACCCACCTCGCCTGCGAATCCGTCGACAGTGCGCCAGCAGAGCGCGAGTTCCGGGTGCCGCATGTGGCCGGCGCCCTGCGCGAGCCCTACTACAAAGCGGTGTTCTCGCCGTGCGACGACATCACCAGCGGCTACGCCGGCGGGGTCTGCGCCGCCCACGACAGCCGCATCGCGAAGGCCGGACAGGAGACGGCGATCAAGGCCTACGCGGCCCGCCTCCCTGCCCCGACGCGCCCGACCTTCGCCAGGCTGCGCAAGGCCCAGGCGGGCTGGTCGCTCGCGCGCGGCGGGGACGAGGTCGACCTCACGGGCAGCGGCCGCGCCGCGGACGAGATCCACGAGGAGCAGCTGCAGGACGAGGACTTCGTGGCCATGCTGACGCGGCTGAGGCGGCCGGAGCCGCCGCCGCCGCTCGGCGGGCCGCAGCTTCGCCAAGCGCAGGCGAGAATCGACGCGGCGCTGCCCAGGCTGCTGGCAAGGCTCGCAACGCCGGCCACAGACGAGCCGGGTGCGGTGTCGGCGGACGGCATCCGCAAGGCGCAGGCGGCGTGGTCGGCCTATCGCGACGCCTGGTGCGGGTTCTCAGCCCTCGCCTATCCCGGGTGGGGCCCGGAGGGCGCGGAGGCCTGGGTGAGCCTGAAGCGTGCGGACATGCTCGAGCACATGCTGGCGCAGCCGGACTGACGGCGGCCGCACTTGGGGGAGGCGCTTGGCGAGAAGGTCCTGGCGGCGGACGGTCCCTATAACCCGACGTAGCGTCTGAGCCGCTGATTTAGCAGCAGGATCAGGTCAAACATCAGACAAACGGCGTTGGCCGCGTAGCCGCCTCGTGCGCCAGATCGCGCGAATGGCCGGGAGCGGACATCGCGCTTCGGACCGCGCGGCAGTGGGAGGCGGACGTAGACCGGGCGGCACGACGATGGCTGCGATCAACCGTCGCGTACGTTGGACCTCGCTTGATCCGGTGGCTGGGTCGGGCTGAGTGGCTTGAGAGCGTAGAACGGCAGCGCCACCGCTTCGCGGAGGAAGGAGTAGAGGTCGCGTGCTTCGAACCAGCGCGGCCAGTCGCCGGAGACCTCGCGCACCCCGAACCGCCGCATGGCAAGCATGGCGCGTGGAAGATGAAACCACTGGCTCACGACGACCAGGCCGGTTCCCGGTCGCACCAGCGCTGCGGCGTGTCGGGCGGTTTCCATCGTGTCGGTTCCCGCATCGTCCTCCAGGATCGCCGCCGCAGGCACGCCCTGGCCTCGCAGGTATGCCGCCATGGCAGCGGCCTCGTCGCGGTGCCCGGGCTCCTCGATGCCCCCGCTAACCAGGACCCGAAGTACCGTTCCGGACCGGTACAACCGCAGCGCCGTCTCGAGCCTGGCTCGCAACCTGGGGGACGGCTGGCCGTCCGGGGTCACCGTGTTGCCCAGGATCACCGCGAGTTCCGCCGATCGGGGTTGCTGGGCCAGACCGGCGACTCCGAGCGCCGCCACGTAGATCCCGACCACGGTGAGGCCGGCCAGCGCCGCGCGCCTCAGCCGCCACATCGCGCACGGACCCACAGTTCCTGCAGGCCGAGGTCGGGGACGACGCGCTCGCGCGTGAAGAAGCGCAGGTCGGCGCGCAGCCAGTCGCGCGCGAAGTCCGGCGACCAGTCGGCCTGCGCCAGCCCGGGCAGCACGATGGCGTAGGGTGCACCCGGGCGGACGTCGATCGACAGGTCGCGGTCGAGCTCGACGGCCTCCGAGGCGTAGCCGTCTTCGAGCCTGGGGTGGCTGGGGGGCGAGACGATGCAAGGGGTGCGGCCCACGCCGCAGCTCCGCAGCATGCGCAGCTCGCTGACCACCCTGCCGCTGCGCAGCGCCACGGCCTCGAAGCGGTACATCTCGGCGACGGCGGAGGCGAACGCGCCGGGTGGCAGCAGCCCGATGCGGAGCTGGTAGCGGTAGGCCGGGGGCGGGGTGTTGGAATCGGGGTGAGCCACGAGGGTGGGGCGGGCGCGGTAGATGGCACCGATCTCCGTGCAGTCCGCAGCGCGCCCTGCGGCCACGCCTGCGAGCAGGAAGGCTGCGCCGGCCAGCAGCGCCGGGGTGCGTGCGGCGAGGCGCCTGGCCGTTCTGGAAATGGCCGTTCTGAAGGTGGCCATTCTGGGGATGGCGGGGCGTGCGGCTGGACTCACGGACCACCTGCGGCCGGCGGCATGTCGAGCAGGTGGATGAAGCGCCCGCCTTCGATTGTGTAGCAGTGCTGCCCGAGGTCGCCTTCCCGCTCATGGCGCAAGCCGCTCAGCACGAGCAGGCGACTATCAAGGCGGAAGCGCACGGGGTCGGTATGCCGCGCCTGGGTCTGCGGCCCGGGGAACCAGCAGCATATCGTGTCGCCGGGCAGCCAGGTGACGCGACCGGAGCGGACGTCGACCGCCGCGCCCATCAGGCACTCCGCTCCGCAGCTCCAGAGTGCGAGCACGAAGTGTCCCGCGAAGTCCGGCCGCTGCCGGGCCGCCTCGCGCAGCCGCGTGCGGTAGCCCCTGTCCGTGTCGTCGAGGACGAGGCGGTGGCGGCCGGCGAACGTCGCGCCCGCCGGGTAGTCCTCGAAACGGGGCAGCGTGCCCGGCCCCGGCTGCTCCGCGTGGAGCGGAAAGGCGGGCAGCAGGGCGCAGAGGCTGGCAGCGAGCAGACGGGCGCGCACGGACGTCCTCTTGGAGCTTCGAGAATGCCACGCTAGCCGGAGCACTTGCGACGGGAAAGGCGAGCGCTCCTCGGCCCTGAAAGGTTTAGCTTGTGCGTGGCTTCGGCGTGCAGTCGCCGAGACCAGACCGCCGGCCACGGGGTCGGCGGCAGGAATAGGCGGCCATCCGCTGCCCGCCTCTCGGCAGCTTCCGACCCGAAGCCGCCGATAACCGCTCCGGATCCGACCTGACCTGTCCGCCGGTAGAAGTGCGCCGCACTGTGGTGTCGGAGGTGTGACGATGGACGAAGCGATGCGGATCGTCGCCGGTCAGGGGTGGAGTACGACGTCGGCTACGATCTGCGCGGTAACCTGCTCGAGCACGGCTGTAGCCTGCGGTGGCGGCGCGGCCATGGTCCGGGCCGGCAGCGCCATCGCCGGAAAGGGCCCGTGCGGCACGAGGTCGGGCTCGTCGAGGCGCACGTCGCTTACGAAACCCACGTGCAGGCCAAGGGCCACGGCGGCCGAGGCTGCCCGCGCCTGCAGCTCCTGCAGCGCCGCCGTGGTCGCGTCGTCGTGCGCCTTGCGGCGCAGCGCCGGCGAGAGCTGCCAGTCCAGCGACACGGCCGCCAGCCCCAGTCCCTGCAGCGTGCCGACCAAGTCGAGCAAGGCAGGCCTTTCGGAGCCACGCAGCTCCAGCGTCTGCTGCGCGGTCCAGGTGGCCCGCCTGTCGTCGTTCGGGGAGACCGAGTAGCCGACCGCCCGAACCTCGACGCCGGCGACGCTGCGCGCCGCCTTCATGCCGGCCGCGATCACCTCGTTGACCCGCCGCTGGGCGTTCACGGCGGACGGCGACGTGACCTGGGCCAGAAGCTCGGCGACCAGCTCGTCCGGAGGCGCCTGCACCGATCCGGTCGCGGAGAGGTGCAGCATGGTCTCGGTCGGGGACAAGGCAGCCCCCGCCGGTGTCTGGGCCTTCGCGGCCCCGGCCAGGACGGCGAAGATCAGCAGGACTCCGGTAGGCAGGCTTAGGCGGCGCATCGCTGATCTCCTCCCTGGTGTAACGGGACAGCCTGCGTCAGCGTGGCGCGGACCGATAGCGCTCGCACAGGGAGGATCGGATGGCCGACGAGCCGTTCCCGCCATGGGTGGCGGATCCGGACGCGCAGTCCATGGCGCACCCGGTCCCGAGCGACTACGCCTATGCCCACGCGACGTGGCGGCGCTTCTGGGATGCCCTGGACGGGGCGGAGCGTGCCGCCTGCCTGCTTCGCCATCCGCCGGGCGCCCGCTGGATGGAGTACCTCGAGTGGGTGGCTCTCGACCAGGAGGTCGCCAGGATCGATGCCGAGGATATCGCCTCGGGGGTGCTGCAGCCGAACGGCTCGCCCTGGCCGGCGCCGGAGGTGGTCCGGCCCTCGCCGTGGCGCCGCCTGCTCGGGTGGCGTCGAACCGCCTAATCGCGCAAGCGGCCGACTCGCGCCGGAGAGACCAGGGGACCGCCGGGAAGCCCGATCGGTCTTCCCGAGCAACCGATGCGCTTGCGCGAGCCCGTATGCCAGCAAGCCCGAGTCTCCGATCCTCTTGCTGCTCTGGCGCTGTTCGTGCCCGAGCTCGGGCGGCCGCCGGAGGGGCGGCATCATCGCGCCAACGGGTGGAAGCCGCGGCTGCGGCGGGTGCTGGAGGCGATCCCAGTCAGCTGGGCGATCGGGGAAACCGCGACGTGGGACGTGGTGACTTAGAATGCGGCGGCGGCGCTGACTGCGGCGGGCTGGGGCGCGAGGAGCGCAACATCCTGCGGCTGATGTTCTCGGGCCCGCGGGTAAAGACGGCGCAGGAGGACTGGCAGAGCGTCGCGCACTACGTGGTGGGGCCGTTCCGGGCGGATGCGGCGCGGGCTGGGGCGGGGGCGAAGATCGTGCAGCTGGTCTAGACTGTGTTGCACGGACTGGAAAGCGGGCGTGAAGCACCGACCCGCATCGGCTAT
>CAXSFE010000075.1:0-19036 GCA_964236585.1 uncultured Acetobacteraceae bacterium | reverse complement strand
GATCCAAGGGCCCAGCCCTTGGCGGAGTTTGAGGCAGAGCCTCAACCTTCCTTGCTTTTGCGGGCCCCGTGCCCGTCCCGGTTGGGCATGGCAGTGCGTGGGGCGCGTGCTATACCCCGCGGCGGCCCCTCCTCATGGCGTGGCCCATGGACCCGTCTGCCCGGGCCGCGGGGGCCGGAGAAGGGGATAGCCGATGGCCCGCCGCCGACAGCTCTACGAGGGTAAGGCCAAGATCCTGTTCGAGGGCCCGGAGCCGGGCACCCTGGTGCAGTACTTCAAGGATGATGCCACCGCCGGCAACGGCGCCAAGAAGGGCGTGATCACCGGCAAGGGCGTGCTCAACAACCGCATCAGCGAGTACCTGATGATGCGGCTGGCCGAGATCGGCGTGCCCAACCACTTCGTGCGGCGGCTGAACATGCGCGAGCAGCTGATCCGCGAGGTGGAGATCATCCCGATCGAGATCGTGGTGCGCAACGTGGCCGCCGGCAGCCTGTCGACGCGGCTGGGCATCCCCGAGGGGACGCGGCTGCCGCGCTCGATCATCGAGTACTACTACAAGAACGACGCGCTGAGCGACCCGATGGTGGCAGAGGAGCACATCACGGCGTTCGGCTGGGCGAGCACGGCGGACATGGACGACATCGTGGCGCTGACCCTGCGGACCAACGACTTCCTGTCGGGGCTGTTCCTCGGCGTGGGCATCACGCTGGTGGACTTCAAGATCGAGTTCGGGCGGCTCTACGAGAACGACGACATGCGGGTGGTGCTCGCCGACGAGATCAGCCCGGACAACTGCCGGCTGTGGGACAGCAAGACCAACGAGAAGATGGACAAGGACCGCTTCCGCAGGGACCTCGGGCGGGTCGAGGAGGCGTACCAGGAGGTCGCGCGCAGGCTGGGCATCCTGCCGGAGGCGGGGACGCGCGACATGAAGGGTCCGGAGCTGATGCAGTGAGCGCCGCGAACGCGCGGGGACCCGGCCGATGACGCGGGCGGTGGTGACGATCATGCTCAGGGAGGGCGTGCTCGATCCGCAGGGGCGCGCGATCGGGCATGCGCTGGGGCAGCTCGGGTTCGCGGGCGTGGGCGAGATCCGCGCGGGCAAGGTGATCGAGCTGGAGCTGGCGGAGGACGACCCGGCGCGCGCGCGCGCCCAGGCCGAGGAGATGGCCCGCAGGCTGCTGGCCAACACCGTCATCGAGAGCTTTCGCGTGGAGCTGAGCTGATGCCCATGTCCGATCGATCCCGCACCCCCCTGCCCTGCCGCGCTCTCGGCGTGGCCGCCGTCCTGGCGTTGCCCGCGCTGCTGGCGCTGGCGGGGCCGGCGCGGGCGCAGCGGCTCAGCCCGGTGACCGGGGAGGCGCTGATGAAGCTGTGCACGAGCAAGACGCCGGTGGGCTGCGACGCCTACGTCAGCGGCGTGTCCGACGAGGCGGAGCTGATCGGCCGCTCCGGCGCGGAGGCCGGGGACCACGAGGCCGTGCAGTTCTGCATCCCCGCCGACGTCAAGGGCTCGGCGCTGCGCCAGACCGTGGTGGCGTGGGCGCAGGCGCACGGCGAGGACTCCAAGCTGCCGGCGGCGACGCTCGTGGTGCACGCGTTCCGCGCCAGCTTCCCCTGCAAGGGCGGCACGCCCGCGGGCAGCGCCGCCGAGCGATGAGGGGCGTGCGATGAGGGTCGTGTCGTGAAGGTGGGGTCGTGAGGGCGGGGATCGTCATCTTTCCCGGGACCAACCGGGAGCGCGACATGGCGGTGGCGCTGCGCCAGGCGGGCGGGCACGAGCCGGTCCTCGTGTGGCACAAGGAGGCGGCGCTGCCGGCGCTCGACCTGGTGGTGCTGCCGGGCGGGTTCAGCCACGGCGACTACCTGCGCTGCGGGGCGATGGCGGCGCACTCGCCCATCATGGCGGCGGTGCGCGCGTTCGCGGACGGCGGCGGGCACGTGCTGGGCGTGTGCAACGGGTTCCAGATCCTGACCGAGGCCGGGATGCTGCCCGGCGCGCTGCTGCGCAATGCCGGGCTGCGGTTCATCTCGCGCGACTGCTTCCTGCGGGTCGAGCGGGCGGACACGGATTTCTCCCGCGGGTGGGCGGAGGGCGACGTGTTCCAGGCGCCGATGGCCCACGGGGACGGCAACTACTTCGCGGACGAGGACACGCTGGACCGGCTGGAGGGCGAGGGGCGGGTGGCGTTCCGCTACGCCTCGCCGGACGGGCAGGTGCTGGCGGAGGCGCCGAACGGCAGCGCGCGGTCGATCGCGGGGGTGACCAGCGCCAATGGGCGGGTGCTCGGGCTGATGCCGCACGCGGAGGACCTGGTGGACCCGCTGTGCGGGGGCGTGGACGGGCGGCCGCTGTTCGCGGGGCTGGCGGAGGCGTTGGCGGCCTGAGGCAAGCAAGGCCGGGGAGGCGAGCCGCCCCCCCGGACCCCCGGCGCAACCTGTTCTTTTCTCGTAATGCCGGTCCAGGGCGGCTCGCCCTGGCGGGTCCAGGGCAGAGCCCTGGCCTTCCTTCCTCCGCGAGGCCCCCAATGCCCACAGTCGATGCCGCCCTCGCCAAGAGCTTCGGCCTTTCCGCCGAGGAGTACGCCCGCGTCGAGGCGATCATGGGGCGGGTGCCCAGCTTCACCGAGCTGGGGATCTTCTCGGTGATGTGGTCGGAGCACTGCTCGTACAAGTCGTCGCGGGCGTGGCTGCGCACGCTTCCGACCAAGGCGCCGTGGGTGGTGCATGGGCCGGGGGAGAACGCCGGGGTCGTGGACATCGGCGAGGGGATGGCGGCGATCTTCAAGATGGAGAGCCACAACCACCCGAGCTTCATCGAGCCCTACCAGGGGGCGGCGACGGGGGTGGGGGGCATCCTGCGCGACGTGTTCACCATGGGCGCGCGGCCGGTCGCGAACCTGAACGCGCTGCGGTTCGGGGCGCCGGACGCTGCAGGCACGAAGCGGGTGGTGGACGGGGTGGTGCGCGGCATCGGGGGGTACGGCAACTGCGTGGGGGTGCCGACGGTGGGGGGCGAGATCGATTTTCATCCCGCCTACGACGGCAACCCGCTGGTCAACGCGATGACGGTGGGGGTGGCGAGGCTGGACAGGATTTTCTTGTCGGCGGCGGCGGGGGTGGGGAACCCGGTCGTGTATGTGGGCAGCAGGACGGGGCGGGACGGCATCCACGGGGCGACGATGGCGTCGGCGGAGTTCGACGCGGACACGGACGCCAAGCGGCCGACGGTGCAGGTGGGCGACCCCTACGTGGAGAAGCTGCTGATCGAGGCGTGCCTGGAGCTGATGGCGACGGACGCGATCGTGGCGATCCAGGACATGGGGGCGGCGGGGCTGACGTCGTCGGCCGTGGAGATGGCGGGCAAGGGCGGGGTGGGGATCGAGCTGGAGCTGGACGCGGTGCCGCAGCGCGAGGCGGGGATGTCGGCCTACGAGATGATGCTGTCGGAAAGCCAGGAGCGGATGCTCATGGTGCTCAGGCCGGACCGCGAGGACGTGGCGCGGGCGATCTTTGACAAGTGGGAGCTGGAGTTCGCGGTGATCGGGCGGATCACCGGCACCGGGCGGATCGTGCTGCGCCACAGGGGCGTGGTGGAGGCGGATATCGCGCTCGACCCGCTGGCCGAGCAGGCGCCGCTGTATCACCGGCCGACGGTGGAGACGCCGAGGCGGGCGCCGCTCGGCGAGGTGGACGACCCGGTGGGGCTGGCAGGCGCGCTGCTGACGCTGGTGGGGTGCCCGGACCTGTGCTCGCGGGCGTGGGTGTGGGACCAGTATGACAGCACCGTCGGCGGGCAGACGATCCGCAGGCCGGGGGGGGCGGACGCGGCGGTGGTGCGGGTCGCCGAGCGCCGCGCGCTGGCGCTGACGACGGACTGCACGCCGCGGTACTGCTTCGCGGACCCGGAGGCGGGGGGCGCGCAGGCGGTGGCGGAGGCGTGGCGCAACCTAGTGGCGGTGGGAGCAAAGCCGCTTGCGATCACGGACAACATGAACTTCGGCAACCCCGAGAAGCCGGAGATCATGGGGCAGTTCGCGGCCTGCATCCGGGGGATGGCGGCGGCGTGCGTGGCGCTGGACTTCCCGGTCGTGAGCGGCAACGTCAGCCTGTACAACGAGACGCGGGGGACGGCGATCCTGCCGACGCCGGCGATCGGGGGCCTGGGCGTGCTGGAGGACGCGGCGGCCTCGGTGGGGCTGGCGCTGGTGGCGGGGATGGAGCTGGTGCTGGTCGGCGAGGGCGCGGGGCACCTGGGGCAGTCGCTGTGGCTGCGCGAGGTATGCGGGCGCGAGGACGGGCCGCCGCCGCCGGTCGATCTCGCGGCGGAGCGGGCGCACGGGGAGTTCGTGCGCGCGGCGATCGGGCGCGGCGAGGTGGCGGCGTGCCACGACGTCAGCGACGGCGGGCTGCTGGTCGCGGTGGCGGAGATGGCGCTGGGCGGGGGCGTGGGGGCGGTGCTGGAGGGTGCGCCGGACGGGGTGGCGCCGCACGGGTTCTGGTTCGGGGAGGACCAGGCGCGCTACGTGCTGGTGACGGCGCATGCCGACGCGCTGCTGGCGCACGCGGCCGCGGCGGGGGTGCCGGCGCGGCGGCTGGGGCACGCGGAGGAGGCGGGCACGACGGAGGGAGGCTCGACCGAGGGGGGCGGTTTGACACTGCCGGGCGGGGTGCTCATATCCCTGGCAAGCCTGCGGGCGGCGCACGAGCGGTTCTTCCCGGAGTGGATGGGCCACTGAGCTGGCGTCCCGGCCGAAAACCGCCGGCGCAGGCCGGTTCCACAGAGCGGGCACGGCCGCGAGCGTGCGGCCCCGGCCACGGAGAGCGTGCATGGCAATGGCGATCGGCGAGATCGAGGCGATGATCCGGGCTGCCCTGCCCGACGCCGTCGTGACGGTGGAGGACCTGGTGGGCGACGGCGACCACTACGCCGCGACCGTGATCAGCGAGAGCTTCCGCGGGCAGTCCCGGGTCAGGCAGCACCAGGTCGTCTATGCCGCGCTGCAGGGGCGCATGGGGGGCGAGCTGCACGCGCTGGCGCTGCAGACCTCCGTGCCCGGCGACCCGGCCACCCGCTAGGTGCCTGTTCCAACCCCATCAGGGAGTTCCAGACCATGACGACGATCACCGACCGCATCCAGGGCGAGATCACCGAGAACCCGGTCATGCTCTACATGAAGGGCAACGCGATGTTCCCGCAGTGCGGGTTCTCGGCGCGGGTGGTGCAGATCCTGGGGCACATGAACGTGGCGTTCAAGACGGCCAACGTGCTGGAGGACCCGGAGCTGCGCGAGGGCATCAAGCAGTTCTCGAACTGGCCGACGGTGCCGCAGCTCTACGTCGGCGGCGAGTTCGTGGGCGGGTGCGACATCGTCACCGAGATGTTCCAGTCGGGCGAGCTGGAGACGCTGATCAAGGAGAAGGGCCTGGCCAAGGTTGCATGAGCGTCACGATCGGCGGGCAATCGGCGGTGGCGGCCGGTTGCCCGCTTGCTCCGGCGGGCGGCATGATCTAGGCGGTATGTTGAACGAGCAGGAGCGCGATCGCATGCATGGACTGATTCGGACCGCCACGGCGGCGGCGCTGGCGATAGGTCTGCTGGCGGGTGCCGCGACCGTGAGCACCGCCTCGGCGCAGCACGTGGTCACCGAGAGCGAGGCCGGCAAGCTGAGCTTCGACGCGCTCACCGCCTCGCCGGCGCGCGCCTACGTGCACCAGGCCCAGTACTACCGGCACCGCCGCTACTTCCCGCGGCACCGCTTCCACCACCACGGCTACTACCGGTAACAGCCGGACGGACTGAGCGTGGTGCAGCGCCGGCCAGGGTTCGCCCTGGCCGGCGCTGTGCGTTCGGGGGTCGGCGTGCGGGCGGTTTCCTGCCCTGGTCGGGCATCGCCGGCGCGCCGGGATGGGTGTCCTGTCCGGCAGGACACCGGTGTCCTGCCGGACAGGACAAATCGGGCGGTTTGGACCCCCTCTGTCCTGCCGCGCAGGACAGAGATCCGACCTTTGGAGGGCCCCGCGGCAATTTCCAGCGGTCGAGGTCGGTGGCGGCGCGCAAGTAACGGCGGGCGCAACCGGGGGCCTAAAACTCGTTACTTGAGTGATGGTTTCCAAAGGCTCGGCCTTTGGCGGGGTCCAGGGGCAGAGCCCCTGGCCTTGGTGGCTTCGCCGTTCCGCGCTGGGGTCACGCCGCGTCGGGGCGGATGTCCTTGATGTCGCGGAAGCCGAGGGTGGGGTGCAGCTCGGCGGTGCGCTTCATCATGAAGGCGGAGCTGGCGAGGAAGACGGGGTCGCCGTCGACGTCGTCGGCCATGCCGGTGCGGTTCTCGGTGGTGAAGCGCTCGATGGCGAGGCGGTCGCCGCTGATCCAGCGGGCGAGGCTGAAGGGGACGGGCTCGAAGCCGATGCCGACGCCGTACTCCGCGCCCATGCGGGCGAGGAGGACGTCGAGCTGGAGGGTGCCGACGACGCCGACGATGGGCTGGCTGCCGTCCTGGGGGCGGAAGAGCTGGACGACGCCCTCCTCTGCCAGTTCCTGCAGGGCGCTGCGGAGCTTCTTGGCCTTCATGGCGTCGTCGAGGCGGACGCGGCGCAGGATCTCCGGGGCGAAGTAGGGGACGCCGACGAACTGGAGGTCCTCGGACTCGGTCAGGGTGTCGCCGATGCGCAGGGTGCCGTGGTTGGGGATGCCGACGACGTCGCCGGCGTACGCCTCCTCGGCGATCTGGCGGTCGCGCGCGAAGAAGAACTGGGGGGCGTGGAGCGGGATGCTCTTGCCGGTGCGGACCTGGCGGAGGCGCATCCCCCGCGTAAGGCGGCCGGAGCAGACGCGCGCGAAGGCGATGCGGTCGCGGTGGTTGGGGTCCATGTTGGCCTGGATCTTGAAGACCAGGGCGGTGAGCGCGGGCTCGGTGGCCTGGACGGTGCGGGTGTCGGCGGGCTGGGCGCGGGGCTTCGGGCCGAAGGCGACCAGGGCGTCGAGCAGGTCGAGGACGCCGATCTCGCGGATCGCGCTGCCGAAGAAGACGGGGGTCAGGTGGCCGGCGTCGAAGCTCTCGCGGTCGAACTCGGGGAGTGCCGAGCGGACCAGGTCGATCTCCTCGGCCATGGCGATCATGCGGGGGTCGGACTGCTCGACGGGCTCGGTGGTGTGGATCTCGCGGGTGCGCAGGTCGTAGGTGCCGATGAACTGGGACGCGCGGCCGATGGGCCAGGTGGCGGGGGAGGTGTCGAGCGCCAGGGTGGAGGCGACCTCGTCGAGCAGCTCGATGGGGTCGCGGGCCTCGCGGTCCATCTTGTTGATGAAGGTCAGGATCGGGATGTCGCGCATCCGGCAGATCTCGAACAGCTTGCGGGTGCGGGCCTCGATGCCCTTGGCGGCGTCGATCACCATGACGGCGGAGTCCACGGCGGTGAGCGTGCGGTAGGTGTCCTCGGAGAAGTCCTCGTGGCCGGGGGTGTCGAGCAGGTTGAAGACGCAGCCGCCGTACTCGAACGTCATCACGGAGGTCACGACGGAGATGCCGCGGTCGCGCTCGATGCCCATCCAGTCCGAGCGGGTGCGGCGGCGCTCGCCCTTGGCGCGGACGTTGCCGGCGAGCTGGATCGCGCCGCCGGCGCGCAGCAGGCGCTCGGTCAGCGTGGTCTTGCCGGCGTCGGGGTGGGAGATGATCGCGAAGGTGCGGCGGCGGGCGATCTCGGTGGCAAGGTCGTCGCTCATGGCGTGCACTCCGAAAGGAAGGAAGGCCAGGGGCGCTGCCCCTGGACCCCGCCAAAGGCGGAGCCTTTGGAAACCTCGACTTGGGCCTGTGCCTTATATGGGCCGGTCCAGGGCGGCTCGCCCTGGCGGGGTCCAGGGGCAGAGCCCCTGGCCTTGCTTTCCCGGCCGTGCAAACGAAAGACGCCGGGGCGATTGCTCGCGCCCGGCGTCTGCCGCGTGGTCCAGGTCGTGGGCTAGCGGGAGTAGAACTCGACGACCAGGTTGGGCTCCATGGTGACCGGGTAGGGCACGTCGGAGAGCTTCGGCGCGCGGGTCATGCGGCCCTTCATGGCGCGGTGGTCGACCTCGTAGTACTCGGGGACGTCGCGCTCACCGCTCTGGGTGGCGTCGAGGACCATGGCGAGCTGCTTGGACTTCTCGCGGACCTCGATCAGGTCGCCGTCCTTGACCAGGAAGGAGGGGATGTTGACCTTGCGGCCGTTGACGGTGACGTGGCCGTGGTTGACGAACTGGCGGGCGGCGAAGGGGGTGATCGCGAACTTGAGGCGGTAGATCACCGCGTCGAGGCGGCGCTCCAGGATCTCGATCAGGTTCTCGGAGGTGTCGCCCTTGCGGCGGACAGCCTCGTCGTAGTACTTGCGGAACTGCTTCTCGCCGATGTTGCCGTAGTAGAACTTCAGCTTCTGCTTGGCCATCAGCTGGACCGAGAAGTCGCTGGGCTTCTGCTTGCGGCGCTGGCCGTGCTGGCCGGGGCCATACTCGCGCTTGTTGATCGGGGACTTGGCACGGCCCCAGAGGTTGACGCCGAGGCGGCGGTTCACCTTGTACTTGCTCTCGAGGCGCTTGGTCATGCGCGCTCTCCTGTTCTGTGCCGCCCGCTTCGCGGTTTCGGCTCGTTGCACCGGTAGGCCACCTGCGCAGTCCGGGCGGACGTGCGCAGGGGCGGGCGCAGGCCACAAAGGCCTGTCCACGTTCCCGGCAGTGCGGCGGGGTGTGGCAGGGTCGGGGTGGGGTGTCAAACCTGGGGGAAGTTTAGCAAGCAAGGTTGAGGCTCTGCCTCAAACTCCGCCAAGGGCTGGGCCCTTGGATCGCCACCTCTTGAGTGAGGGCGGCTCGCCCTGGCGGGTCCAGGGCAGAGCCCTGGCCTTGTCTGCCTTGCCAAGCGCGCGGGCCGCCCCTACTCCCGGGGCATGATCTCGCGCGGCGATGTGGTGTGGCTTGGCGTGTCCTCCGGCGTGGTGGGCGCGTTGCTCGGCGGGCTGCTGCTGGGCATCGGCATGGACCTGATGGTCAACGGGCAGCCGCTCGGCCTGCTGATGGTGGTGCCGGCGGCACCGCTGGCCGCGCTGCCGGGGTGGCTGTTGGGGCGGCAGTTGGCGAAGCAGATCGACTGAGGGCTGGGCGGGACGCGGAGTCCCCTGCCCTGTCGCGGCGGCTGCCTCCGGATTGATGCCGGCCGCTGGGCTTGTCGGTTGGCCGGTAAGCAAGGCCCTGCCCAAACCCGCGAGGGGCGGCCCTCCCCGGTCCGGCATGAACTCAAGTCCAGGTTTCCAAAGGCTCGGCCTTTGGCGGGGTCCAGGGGCAGAGCCCCTGGCCTTGCCTGCCTTGGGCGGCACCTTGTGTCAGCCGCTCGTGTCAGACAAAGGGCCGTCCGCTGTCAGGCGGACGGCCCTCCGTAGGGGTTGGTGAGGCCGGTTGGTTCAGGCGGCGACGGCCATCGACGACGACATGCGCTGCGCGACGGCCGCGTCGTAAAGCGCCTGCTCGTCCTGCTTGTGCTTGACGGAGAAGCGGATCGCAGCCGCGCCGCAGGCGCAGACGATGGCGGTGATGCCGAGCACCTCGAAGCAGAACGCCGGCTGGCCGGTGAAGCGCAGCAGCAGCCCGGCCGCGACGCCGCCGATGTTGCCGCCCGCGCCGATGATGCCGCACACGCCGCCGAGCACCTTGCGGTCGATGAACGGGACCAGCGCGTAGAGCGAGCCGCACGCCAGGTGGGTGAACAGGCCGAACACCAGCATCATCGAGACCGCCGCCGTGACCGTGCTGGCCTGGGAGAAGGCGATCAGGAACACGCCCTCGCCGATCATCAGGCCGAACAGCAGCCAGGTGCGGCCGTCCAGCCCCCTGGTCCGCGCGATCTTGTCCGACATCAGGCCGCCCACGGCGCGCCCGAACAGCGCGAGCAGGCCGAACGCGCCGACCGCCAGGCCGGCGTCCTCGAGCGAGAGCTGGTAGCGGTTGAAGTAGTAGGTCGCCGCGATGGAGTGGACGAACAGCTCGACCCCGAACGAGGCGCCGTAGCAGGCACCGAGCAGCCACACGCGGTAGTTCCGGCCCGCCTCCTTCATGACGTCCAGGCCGCCCTTCTTGCCCACCATCGTGGACAGGCCGGCGCGGCGCATGTCGGCGAAGTTCCCCTCGGGCGTGTCCTGCGTGTACTTCCAGTAGAGCACCGCGGTGATCAGCATCAGGGCCGCGGGCAGGACCTGGGCGTAGCGCCAGGACAGGCCCTTGCTGAAGCCCCAGGCGCCGACGAGGGCCAGCACCATCGGCATGATGCTCTGGGTGACGCCGCCGCCGGCGTTGCCCCAGCCGCCCACGGTGGCGTTGGCGGTGCCGACCACGTTGGGGGCGAACATCACCGAGGTGTGGAACTGGGTGATGACGAAGCTCGCGCCGATGATGCCGATCAGCAGGCGGAACACCAGGAACGAGGTGTAGTCCCAGGCGAAGGCGACGCCGATGACCGGGAAGGCGCCGAAGAACAGCAGGGCGGTGTAGGTCAGGCGCGGGCCGTACTTGTCGCACAGCGGGCCGATGATGAAGCGGGCGAGCACGGTCGCGAACACGCCGGCGATGCCGATCGAGTAGACCTGGTCGTTGGTCAGGCCGAGGTCGCCCTTGATGACCGGCATCAGCGGCGCGGTGGCGAACCAGGCGAAGAAGCAGACGAAGAACGCGACCCAGGTCAGGTGGAACGCCCGCATCTGCGGGGTTCGGAGGCTGAACAGGTCGATGCTGGTGGCCTTGCTGGTGGACATGCAGATCTCCGGCGAGTGGGGCGAGGGTGTCGGTGAAAGGCGGGGAGGTGCGGCGGGCGCCGCGGCGGCCGCGGCCGGGCGCGATGCCCGCCGTGGTTCAGGCGGCGACGCCGAGCTTCGCCGCGATGGCCACCAGCAGGTCGTGGTTGGCCTGCATCGCCGCCGCGTTCGACCTCAGCAGCCTGTTGTTCGTCTCCAGAAGCGCGCTGTTGGCGGCGAGCACCTCGGCGTTCCCGGCGACCACGGACGCGTTGCCGGCCAGGATCGCGTTGTTGCGGCCCAGCGCCTCGGCGTTCGCGCCGATCCTCGCCGTGTTGGCGGCGAGTGCCGACCTGTTGGCCTGGAGCACGCCGCCGTTGTCGGCCGGGGCCTCGCTGTTGGCCGCGACGGTCGCGTGGTTGTCGGCCGGCAGGCTCGCGTTCTTCGCCAGGACGCCGCTGTTGGCGCCGATCCTCGACGCATTCCCGGCCAGCGCCTTGCGGTTGGTTTCGAGGCCGAACGCGTTGGTCCGGATCGCCGAGGTGTTGTCGACCAGGGCCGCGTGGCTCTCGTCCAGCACGGCCTCGTTGGCCTCGATGGTGGCGTGGTTGGCCGTCGGCATCGAGCCGTTCGCCGCCAGCGTCTTCCTGCTGGCGTCCAGCGTCGCGCTGTTGCCGGCGACGACGCCGTGGTTCTCCTCGAGGAGGGCGTGGTTGCCCTTCGGGGCGGCGGCGTTGGACTGCAGGACAGCGCTGTTCTTCACCAGCAGGGTGTTGGTCTCGAGCAGATTCGAATCCGACATGGGTCGTCGTTCCAGGAAGTCGCGAAGGCGGACTCCGCGCGTTGGCACTTCCCTGCCCACTGCAGCGTGGGCATCGACGCGCGGTGCTTTGAGCGCGTCGAGGCCACGTCACTGTGGCCTCGATACAGGCCTAAGCACGTGGCGTGCCACACGCGCGCGGTGGTGCGGGATTTGCAGCGCCCGCGAACCGATCGCGAATCAGGAACCGCATGACACACAGCCCATGACCTCGGCCCTGCTGCTGTCCAGCGGCGGTCCTGCCGCCCCGGACCTCGCCACGGACCTGGCGGCGGCGGGGATCGAGGTGCACGGCGAGACCGACTGCCCAAATCTCCTGCACGATCTGGTGAAAAAATCGACAGACGTCGTGGTCTGCTTCCAGGAGTCGCCCGACGCCGGCTTCTTCGCCGCGCTCGCGGCGGTCGCGGCCTCGGCGCCCTCTCCGGTGGTGGTGTTCACGGCGGATCCGGACGCCGGGAAGATGGCGTCGGCCACGAGCAGCGGCGTCCACGCCTACGTCGTGTCCGGCTACGGCCGCACCCGGCTGCGCTCCGTGGTGCAGCTGGCGCAGGCGCGCTTCCGCCACGAGCAGCTGCTGCGCCAGGAGCTCGACGAGGTCCGCAAGCGTTTCGACGAGAGAAAGCTGGTGGACCGCGCCAAGGGCATCCTGATGGGCGCGCGCCAGCTCCGCGAGGAGGAGGCGTTCCGGGCGCTGCGGCTCGCGGCGATGGCGTCCAAGCAGCGGATCGGCCAGGTCTCGCGGGTCGTGATCGACTCCGCGCACTACGCCGAGGCGGTGAACCGCGCCGGGCAGCTGCGGATGCTGTCCCAGCGCATCGTCAAGTTCTACGCGCTGGCGTGCACGGGGGCCGCGGGCCCGGAGGCGCAGGGGATGTTCGCCGACTCCGTCGCGCACGTGGACAGCAACCTGGCGATCCTCGACCGCAGCCTGTCGAAGGCGACGTTCGGCGACCTGCTCGGCGCCGTGGCCGACCCGTGGCGGAGGCTGCAGGCGGCCCTGAAGTCGACGCCCAGGGTGTCGCGGCTGGACGAGGTCGACGGGCTGGCCGAGCAGCTGCTGGGCCACGCCGAGACGCTCACGGAGAACCTGGAGGTCGCGGGATACGCCACCGTGCTGCACGCCATCAACGTCGCCGGGCGGCAGAGGATGCTGGCGCAGCGGCTGGCCAAGGAGGCGCTGATGGGCACGCTGCCCGGTGCCGCGGGGCAGCGGGGCGACCCGGGCGGCGGCGCCACGCTCGCGGAGTTCGTCGGCGGGCTGGAGTACCTCGACCGGCTGCCGCTGAGCAGCCCGGAGATCGCGCGCGAGCTGGCGGCGACGCACCTGGCGTGGCAGGCGTTCCGCCATGGCCTGGCGGAAAGGGAGACGCCGGCCGGGCGCGAGCAGGTCGCGGCGTCGAGCGAGGTGATGCTCGGGCACTTCGACCGGCTGACGGAGCTGATCGAGCGCGGGATCCACGCGCTGATGGGGGTCTGAGGCGTTGCAGGGGCGGGAGGAAGCAAGGCTGGGCTCCGCCCAGACCCGCCAGGGGCGAGCCGCCCCTGGACCGGCCTTACTTAAGGATTGGTTTCCAAAGGCTTGGCCTTTGGCGGGGTCCAGGGGCAGAGCCCCTGGCCTTGCTGTCTTTCCCGGGCCGCGCGTGCCGCTGGTGCCGGCGTGGGGCCACGGCGTGCTTCACGGGTCGAAGCGGTCGATGACGGCGGCGGCGTGCACCGCGGCCGGGCCGGAGGCGCCGCGCAGCCACTCGCGGTAGGTGGACGAGGCGAACAGGACCTCGTCGCCGGCGACGCGCGCGGCGAAGTCGGCGACCTCGTCGCGGTGCCTGCGGTGGTCGTCGGGCGCGATGGGGTGGCCGGCGTGCGCCGGGGGCTCGGCGAAGAGGTAGACGAGCATGGGCGTGCGGCCGATGCGCCGGGCGTCGGTGACGAGGCCGTAGGCGTGCTTGACGAGCTGGGCGGCGTCGAGGTGGCGGGGGCGCAGCGCGCCGGAGCGCAGGGCGTCGCGGACCAGGCCGTGGCGCTGCATGCGCGGGCCCCAGACCGGGCGGTCGTAGGCCTCGGAGAACGACGCCGCCTTCCGGTCGCGGAAGGGCTCGAAGCGCTTGGACTCGATGCCGACCAGGTGGGTGGCGGTGATCACCGCGGCGTTGAGCCAGGGGTGGCTGCCGCCCTTCCAGGGAAAACGGGCGCAGTACTCGATCTCGACCGACTCGGCGGGGCCGGTCGCGGGCCCCGGGAAGGGCGGCAGCAGGGCGGGGCGGTTGATGAACCAGCCGAGCGCGTTGGCGGCGAGGGCCGCGGAGCTGTCGGGGCTGTCGAACTTGCCGCTGCCGATCTCGTCGCCGCCGGCCTGCAGCAGGCGTTCGAGGATGTGCTCCTCGGGCACGCCGGGGAGGAACAGTGGCGTCATGGCGGGGACTCCGTTTCCAGGACATTCGGTGCGGGGTCGAGAAGGGCCAGGAGCGTGGCGTCGTCCGGGATGTCGTCGGGGCGGATGCGCTCGTGCAGGCGATCGAACGCGAAGGTGAGGGTGGCGCCGTGGCGCCGGCCGAGGGCGCGGGCACCGGCGTCCAGGGCGGCCTCGACGTGCTCCAGGGCGAAGCGTCCGTAGTAGGCGGGCGGGGCCAGGACGCGCAGGTCCATGTGGTCGGCGTCGAGGAGGACGCTGGGACGGGCGGGCCGGTCGTCGCGGGCGATCAGCCAGAGGCAGGCGTGGGCGATGATCTCGACCGCGGCGTAGAGGGGGGTGTCGCTCTCGATCTTGAGCTCGACCAGCTCGAAGTGGCGCGGGCCGCGCTGGCGGACGAGGTCGATGGCGCGGCGCCGGTCCCGCGTCGGCCCGAGGAGGCCGGATGCGGTCGGGACCTGATTCGCCCAGTCCGTGCGGCCGAGGCGCTGGCAGGCGGCGGCGATGGCGCGCTCGACCCTGACCTCGGGGCTGCGGTTGTGCGCCGAGATCCGGGGCTGGAGCACCTGCCAGCGCCAGTTCTCGCACGACAGGTCCTTGTTGGCCGAGGCGCCGCCGCGGGCGTGGTCGTCCGCGATGGTGCGGTGGATCGTGGCGACGAGTGCGACGCCGTCGAAGGGGGCGAGGTGCCGCAGGGCGGAGCGGTGGCGCAGGCTGGTGATGCCGAGTGTCGCGGCGGCCGCGGTCTCGGCCCGTTCGACCAGCGACGTCGGGCGGCCTGCGGCGGGGTGCACCAGGTCGGTCATGTCACGCGTCCTGCAACGAGGGATGGTGGCCGCGGGTCCGGGACGGCCGCCGGGCGCAGGCAGACTGGCGTCTTCGGCCTGGACATGGCGCACACCGGCGCGGCCACTGCGGCTTCCGGCGGCGGGCGCCGGGAGGGCGGCCGTCGCGGCGGCGGTCGATCCACCTCGAAGGGATGGCGGGCATGGACATTGGCTTCATCGGACTGGGGCAGATGGGCCGCGCGATGGCGGCGAACCTGCTCGGCGCAGGGCACACGCTGACGGTTTGGAATCGCTCGGCGGACAAGGCGGCGGAGCTGGTCGCGAAGGGGGCGCGGCTGGCGGGCAGCCCGGCGGAGGCGGCGCAGGGCGAGGTGGTGATGAGCATGCTGGCCGACGACGCGGCCGTGGAGGCGGTCGTCTTCGGCGAGGGCGGCCTCCTGGGCGCGCCCGCGCTGCATGTCTCGCACAGCACGATCAGCGTGGCACTGGCCGGGCGCCTGGCGCGCGAGCAGGGAGTGCGGTCGGGCTTCGTGTCGGCGCCGGTGTTCGGGCGTCCGCCCGCGGCGCAGGCGGCGAAGCTGTTCGTGGTGGCGGCGGGGGAGGAGCAGGCGGTCGAGCGCTGCCTGCCGCTGTTCGGGGCGATCGGGCAGCGCGTGTTCCGGGTGGGGACGTCGCCGGAGGCCGCCAACCTCGTCAAGCTCGGGGGCAACTTCATGATCATGGCGGCGGTCGAGGCGATGGCGGAGGCGATGACGCTCGTGGAGGCGGGGGGCGTGGGGCGGCGCGACATGCTCGACGTGCTGACGGGCACGCTGTTCGGGGCGCCGGTGTACCAGCTGTACGGCGAGATCCTGGTGGAGGACCGGTTCCGGCCGGCGGGCTTCGCGGCGCCGCTGGGGCTGAAGGACATGAACCTGGTGGACGAGGCGGCGGGCGCGTCGCGGGTTGCGATGCCGGTGCTCGGCGTGGTGCGCGATCATCTGCGCGCCGCCATCGCCGTCGACGGGCCGGACATCGACTGGTCGGGCGTGGCGCTGGCGGTGCGCAGAGGCGCGGGGCGGGTATAGGAAGGCCAGGGGCTCTGCCCCCTTTCTTGAAAGCGGGGACCCCGCCAAAGGCAGGGCCCTTGGAACCCATTCTTCAAGTCAAGCCGGGTCCAGGGGCGGCTTCGCTCCTGGCGGGTCCAGGGCAGAGCCCTGGCCTTGCCTGCTGGCGGATCGACGATCCGGGCCGTCGGGGTCACACCGCGCTGCCGCGGACGCGGGTGCGGAGGCGGTCCATGGGGGCCTCGACCAGGCGGTGCATGAGCCAGGCGAGGGCGAGGGAGAGGGCGAGGCCGGCAGCGTAGATCGCGACGTTTCGCTGCGCGATCGTGTCGTAGAGGGCGATGCCGACGGCGTAGTGGTTCAGGTAGAGCGGGTAGGAGAGCGCGCCGAGGCGGCGGTCGAGGCGGCGCCAGGCGGGGGCGACGCGGGGCCAGGCGGCCAGGGCGGCCATCCCGGCGAGGAGGGCGGCGAGGGCGGGGAGCTGGAGCGCCAGGGTGGGGAGGCCGCGCTGGTCCCAGTGGGGGAAGGCGGCGAGGGCGCAGGCGGCGGCGAGCGCGGTGGCGGCGGCGCGGGTGGGCGTGGGGTGGCGGAGCGTGGCGTAGAGGCAGGCGCCGAGGAGGAAGAAGGGCACGTCGGTGAGCAGGCCGGGGCCGCCCCGGGCGAGGTAGAGCGCGAAGGCTGCGAAGGCGGCGGCGGTGGCGGCGGCGGGGATGTGGGCGCGCGGGGCGAGGGTGGCGGCGGCGGCGATGGCGGTGGCGGCGAGGTAGAAGGCCATCTCGACGCGCAGGGTCCAGACGAAGGGGATGTACTCGAAGTCCTGGGCGACGTAGCTGGTGTGGAAGCCGGGGAGCAGGGAGAGGACGCCGGCGGCGAGCAGCGCGGGGTCGAGGGGGTCGCGGCGGAGGGTGAAGTCCCACAGGGCGAGCTGGCCGGTGCGCCAGAGGACGGCCTGGGTGGCGGCGGAGATCGCCAGCGCCGCGAGGTAGGGGGGGACGACGCGCAGCAGGCGGTTGAGGAGGAAGGGGCCGGGGCGGCCGGCGTAGAAGCTGTCCAGCGCCTCGGCGACGATGAAGCCGGAGAGGGCGAAGAACACGCCGACGGCGAGCGCGCCGAAGCCCATGCGGTGGAAGGGCGCGCGCAGGGCGTCGGGGAGGAGGTACTGCAGGTGCTGGAGCACAACCAGCAGGGCGAGGGCGAGGCGGAAGGCGCCGAACGGGCGGTAGGCGCCGCGGGGGAGCGTGGCTGCCTGGGGCGGGGCATGTCGGAGGTCGCCGTCCATGCACGCGTGTGTAGCACGTGGTTTGTGCAACCTGTGCGGGAAAGGAAGGCCAGGGGCCCTGCCCCCCTGCTTGAAGGCGGGGACCCCGCCAAGGGCCGGGCCCTTGGATCGCCCTCCTTAAGCGAGGCCGGTCCAGGGCGGCTCGCCCTGGCGGGGTCCAGGGGCAGAGCCCCTGGCCTTGCCTGCGGTCAGGCGCACTGGTGGAGCATGGTGCCGACGCCGCAGCCGCAGCGGCCGCCGCGCGACTGCGCCTCGCGCCACTGGCGGCGCATCTCGGCGTGCAGGGTGAGGGTGCCGCTGGCCGCGGGGTGGGAGGGGGCGATGAGGAACTCGTTGCCGGGGGGCACGAGGATGGTGCCGTCGGGGACGTCCTGGGTGATGGCGATCGGGCCGAAGGCGAGGACGTTGCGGCCGATGCGCACGCCGGGGGCGACGGAGGGGCCGAACAGGACGGTGCGGTCGCCGATGGACACGTTGTCGCCGACCTGGAGCGGGCCGTGGAGGACGACGCGGTCGCCGATGGTGCAGTTGGCGCCGATGCGGGTGGAGGTGAAGGTCAGCTCGTGGACGGAGGTGTTGCGGCCGATGCGGGTGTTGGCGCCGACGGAGACGGCGGGGCTGTCGCCGGCGTGGAGGTAGGAGCCGGGGCCGACGCGCACGCCGGGAGCGAGCTCGACGCCGCCGATCAGGATAGCGTGGGTGTCGACCAGCTCGGGGGAGGCGACGCGGGGCACGATGAAGCGGGCGGCGGCGGCGGCGCTGGCGGATGGGGGGGCGTCGGCGCCGCCCTGGTCGGGAGCGGGGGTGGAGGGGGTGGGGACGGGGGAGAGCGGCTGGAAGGTGGCGAAGCCGAGGTCGCCGAGGCCGGCCTGGCGGGCGGGGATGACGCCGGTGCCGCGTCGGTCGAGGGTGGCGGGGCCGGTGGAGAAGCGGCCGAAGGCGGTGGCGACGTCGGGGAAGGAGGCGCCGGGGTTGCCGGGGGCGCCGGCGGCCGGGGAGAAGGGCGTGATGCGGGCGGCGGCTCGGTAGAGCAGGTTGTAGGCGCGGGCGAGGAGGACGTTCTCGGAGTCGACGTCGGAGGCGAACAGGGAGAACGAGGTCGGGATCGCGATGGTGTTGGCGGCGACCTGGGACTGGTCGGTGATGCGGGCGCCGAACAGGACGAGGGTGGCGTCGGGGATGCGGATCGGGCGGTTCGGGTCGGTGCCGAGGATCTGGGCGACAAAGCCGGTGATGCTGGCGTCGCCGATGGTGGCGTTCTGCACGGTGGCGTTGATGACGGTGCCGCAGGCCTCGCCGACGCGGACGCGGCCGATGAAGGTCACGCCGTGGGCGGTGAAGGAGCCGTCGCCGATGACCAGGTCGCCCGGGGCGGCGGGGTGGTTGAGCAGGCGGTCGTTGTCCTGCAGGTCGGCGGCGTTGCCGAGGCGGGCGGAGCGGCCCTGCAGCGAGACGAAGCCCTCGATCAGGCTCTGGGCGCCGATGGAGAAGGTGTCCGTCGCGATCTCGGCGCTGGGGTTGATGAAGGAGGTGTAGCCGACGGGGCCGGAGCGGGGGCTGCGGGCAGGGGTGGTGTCTGCGGAGGGCTCGGCGGCGGCGCGGGCGATCGTGGCGGCCGCGGCGCCGAGGGCGGTGCAGGTCAGGAAGGAGCGGCGCGACGGCAGGGCGGCGGGGGTCATGGCGGGGCTATTCACTCTATGTTTCGGTGATAAGCGTTAACCACTATTGCTGGTGTGTCTATACGGTAACCACGCGTTTCATATCAGGTATGCGCGGAGGGAGCGCGGTTCCGCCGCCGAGGCGAGCGGAGTGACCGGGTGACACGCGGGGAAGCAAGACCAGGGGCTCTGCCCCTGGACCCCGCCAAGGGAAGCCCCTTGGATGGCTTCCCTTAGTGCCCGTTTGAGAATGGTCATGGGTGAGCAATGCGTCGGAGCAGCAGCG
>CAXSFE010000074.1:0-19120 GCA_964236585.1 uncultured Acetobacteraceae bacterium | reverse complement strand
CTCGTCAGGCTCATAACCTGAAGGTCACAGGTTCAAATCCTGTCCCCGCAACCATACCATCCTAGTATTAATCAATACTTGCGTTCCGGCTGTCACGACTCAAAGGCCAGAGCCGAATGTCGCTTTGCGTTCTTGCGTAGTAGTCTAGGCAATGAACTTTGTTGGCCTCTGCGGTTGGAGCGGTGCTGGCAAAACCAGCCTTGTGGCCAAGTTGATCCCGGAACTCCGCGGGCGTGGCTACAGCGTCTCGACCATCAAGCACGCCCACCACGATTTCGACATCGACAAGCCTGGCAAGGACAGTCATGTCCATCGCGAGGCTGGCGCGTCGGAGGTTCTGGTTGCGTCTGCGCGCCGGTGGGCACTTATTCACGAGTTGCGCAGCAAGGACGAACCCTGCCTCGCTGATCTTATCTCGCACCTGTCGCCGGTCGATCTTGTTCTCGTTGAGGGCTTCAAGCGCGACGATCACCCGAAGGTCGAGGTGCACCGTACAGCCCTCGGCAAGCCTTTGCTTCAGCCCGACGATCCCTGCATCCGGGCGGTTGCAAGCGACACACGTCTGGGTGTCAGTGTGCCGGTGCTCGACCTGAACGATCCTGCCGAGGTCGCCGACTTCCTGTTGCAAATCGCTGTGCCCACCCACGATTTTCGGGCGGGATCCGGCAGATACAGGCGCGGTTGATCGGCGCGCTCTGGTCGAACGACGCCAGAGGCGCTGCCCAGGGGTCCGTCAAAGGCGGGCCTTAATTCCGCTTCTTATGGATAGGGTTTCCAAAGGGCTTGGCCCTTTGGCGGGTTCGGGCAGAGCCCAAGATTGCGTCCTATCCGTAGCACCCCGCCAGCCGCGCCCGCTCCCGCACCATCGCCAGCACCGCGCGGCAGGACGGCATCGCCTGGCCCATGACCTCGCCCAGCTCCACCACCGCGCCGAGCAACGCGTCGATCTCCATCGGCCGGCCACGCTCCAGGTCCTGCAGCATCGACGTCTTGTGCACGCCGACCTCGGCCGCGCCGTCGATCCGCTTGTCCACGGAGATGCCGAACCGGATGCCCAGCGCCTCCGCGACCGCCTGGCCCTCGACCATCATCGCGCGCGCGGTGGCCCGCAGGTCGGGCTGGCCGGCGAGACGGTCCAGCGTGCTGCCGGTCAGGGCGGAGAGCGGGTTGAATGCGAGGTTGCCCCACAGCTTGACCCAGATCTCGTCGCGGATGCGGGGGCGGACCGGCGCCTTGAGGCCGGCGGCGATCAGGAGCTGCGACAGGGTGGCGGCGCGCTCGGAACGGCTGCCGTCGGGCTCGCCGAGGCTGAAGCGGTCGCCGTAGGTGTGCTCGATCACCCCGGGCTCGGTGACCTCGGCGGCGGGGTAGACGATCGAGCCCAGGACCTGCTCGGGTGGCAGCAGGCGCAGCAGCGCGCCGCCGGGGTCGACGCTCTCGACGTGGCGGCCGCGGTGCTCGCCTTCGATGCCGTGGAAATACCAGTAGGGGATGCCGTTGATCCCGGTCACCAGAGTCGAGTGCGGGCCCATCATGCGCGCGATCTGCGGGGCGGCACCGGGCAGGGAGTGTGCCTTGAGGGTGACGAACACGTAGTCCTGCACGCCCGCCTCGCCGGCGTCGGACACGCAGCGGGGGTGTGCCACCAGCGTCTCGGTGCCCGCCTCGGTGCGGCTGTGCACGGTGACGCCGCGGGCCTGCATCGCCGCGAGGTGGGGGCCGCGGGCGACGAAGGTGACGTCGACGCCGGACGCGGACAGTTTTGCCCCGAGCAGACCGCCGATCGCGCCCGCTCCGAAGATGGCGACCTTCACGCGGTCACGCCCAGGCGCTCGGCCAGGCCGATGCGCTGCATCTTGCCGGTGACTCCCTTGGGGATCTCGTCGAGGAAGACGATGCGGCGGGGGACCTTGAAGTTCGCGAGGCGGGCGGTGGCGAACTCGCGCAGGGCGGCCTCGTCGACGCTGTGGCCCTCGCGCAGCACGACGGCGGCGCCGACCTCCTCGCCGAGCTTGGGGTGGGGGACGGCGAAGGTCACGACCTGGGCCACGGCGGGGTGGTCCATCAGCACGGTGTCGACCTCGAGCGGGGAGACCTTCTCGCCGCCGCGGTTGATGATCTCCTTCAGGCGGCCGGTCAGGCGCAGGTAGCCGTGCTCGTCGATCGTGCCCTCGTCGCCGGTGCGGAACCAGCCGTCGGTGAAGGCCTTCGCGTTGGCGTCGGGGTTGTTCTCGTAGCCCGCGGTGACGTTGCGGCCGCGGATGACGATTTCGCCGAGGCCTCCCGGTGGCTGGAGGGTGTCGTCGTCGGCCATGATCGCGACCTCGGGGCCGGCGGCGAGGCCCACGGAGCCGGCGTGGCGCGCGCGGGGCGGCAGCGGGTTCGACGCCATCTGGTGGGAGGCCTCGGTCATGCCGTAGGCCTCCAGGACGGGGGCGTGGAACGTGTCCTCCAGGGCGGCCATCACCTGCGGCGGCAGCGAGGCGGAGGAGGAGCGCACGAAGCGCAGGCGGCTGGTGGCGATCGCGTCCGCGTTGCGCGCGGCGCGTTCCAGGATGGTTTGGTGCATGGTCGGCACGGCCGTGTACCAGCTCGGCTTCACGGCGGCGAACCAGGCGAAGAACTTGAAGGCGTTGAAGCCGGGCGTGCACACCACCGAAGCGCCGGCCGAGATCGAGGACAGCGTCGCCGCGATCAGCCCGTGGATGTGGAACAGCGGCATGATGTTGAGGCACACGTCGTCGGGCGCGAGCGCCAGGGTCGTGGCGATGTGGTGCGCCGAGGCGGTGACGTTGGCTTGGGTCAGGGGCACGATCTTCGGGCGCGACGTGGTGCCGGAGGTGTGCAGGACCAGGGCGATGTCGCCGGGCTGGGCGGGGCCGGGGCGGGCCGCGGTGCCGGACAAGGGCGAGGCGGGCCGCAGGGTGAAGGCGCCGGCGAGATCGCCGGGGACCAGCTCGACCAGGGGCACGCCGGCACGGGCGGCAGCGTCGCGGGCGGGGGTTTCGGCGCCTTCCAGCACGAGCATCGCGCGGGGCTTGAGGTCGGAGAGGTAGAAGTCCAGCTCGTCCGGCTTGTAGGCGGGGTTGAGCGGCGCCGTGGTGGCGCCCGCCGCCACGCAGATGAAGGCGGCCGCCATCTCCGGACCGTTGGGCAGCACGATCGCGACGCGGTCGCCGCGGCCGATGCCCATGGCGTTGAGCGAGGCCACTGTGGCGTCGGCCAGCGCACGCAGCCCGGCATAGGTCAGAGGCGCGCGGTCGGGCGCCCCGACCGCGGCGGACTCGTCGGTGCCGGCGCGCAGCAGCGCGTGCACGGTGTCGGCCGGGTATTCCATGGTCTCGTCCCTCGCGCTGTCCCGTGCGGTCTAGCAACGGTCCCAGGACATGACCAGGGGCCCGGGTGGTGGAACGAGGGTGGCCGGGAAGGCAGCAGGCAAGACCGGGCTCCGCCCAGACCCGCCAAAGGGCCGAGCCCTTTGGAAACCCTATCCTTAAGTATTGGATTCCAAAGGCCCGGCCTTTGGCGGAGTTTGAGGCGGAGCCTCAACCTTGCCTGCCTGGCCGGTCCTGCCCAGGGGTCACTGGCACAAGGCCATGGACGCCCCTCGGTGAGGGCGGAGCCCCGGGCGTCTCAGCGCTGGCGGTAGGTGAGGTCGAGCCCGCGGCCCGGCGCCTCCGCGACCTCGTACGACGCGGCCGTCCGGCGCCTCGGCGCCTCCAGCGAGACCAGGCGCGGCGTCGGCGCCTCGCGCGCCTCGGCCACGCGCTCGCCGCCGGAGGGGCGCGGGTAGATGAAGCCGTGCGTCGGGTAGATGGCGCCGTAGGTCCCGGTGTGGCCGAGCTCGACCCGGACCGCGCTCCAGTCGTTGTTCTCGCTGACGTCGATCACCGACATGGCGTGGCTGATCCCGCGGCTGCCCCAGTGCGAGTGGTCGATCTGGATCGTGCGGTCGTCGATCACGTCGCTCACCACGGCGACGTGGCCGAGGCGCATGTGGCCGTTGGCGCGGAAGCTGAGCACGCTGCCGGTCTCCGGGCGGAGCCCGCGGGCGTAGATGCCCTCCGCGTTGTTCCACCAGTTCACGGCGTTGCCGCTCAGCTCGATGCCGGAGTCCTCGCGGGCGAAGGCCACGCACTGCAGCACCGGGCCGCCGCCGGCGTAGCGGCGGAACCGGCTGCGCCCGGCGTGGAACCAGGTGGCGGCGCGCGCCTCGCGCATCCCGTAGCCGTATCCGCCGTGGCGCGCGTAGGAGGCCTGCCGCGCGTAGGAAGCCTGGCGCACGTAGGAGGCCGGGCCGGCATGGGCGTGGCCGCCGTGGCGGCCCCGGGCCTGCGCCGCCCCGGGAAGCCCGAGTGCAACCGCCGAGCAGAGCAGCAGGAGGCGAGCGCCGGAGCCGGTAAGCCGCATGAGCCAAACCCTTTTTGTCGTCTGTCCTGCCATCCGGTTAGCCACCGGGTTCAGGCGGAGGCAAGCGGCAGGGTCACAAAAACGAGAGGCTTCCGCGATTTCTCCGAAACGCCCTGTGGACGAAAGGCTTTTCGAGGAAAATAATCTTATCGGAGGCAGTCCAACCCGGCTGGCGCGGGGCACAGCCGTGAGACAAAACGGCGTGTTCGGTGGGCAACACTGTGCCTACCACGCCACCACACGCGAAGGGAAGACGCATCGACTCGCGTTTTACTTGCAGGTGGTGACCATGATTTCGACGAGGTAGCGCGGGTCGGCCATCTCCGCCTGCACGCAGGCGCGCGCCGGTGCCAGGCCCTCCGGCAGCCAGCGGCTCCACACCGCGTTCATCGCCTCGCGGTCGGCCATGCTCTTCAGCCAGATCTGCGCCTGCAGCAGCCGGGTGTTGTCGGTGCCGTGGCGCTCCAGCAGCGCGTCGATCTGCGCCAGGACCTCCTCGGTCTGCCCGGTGATGTCCTTCGACAGGTCCTGCGCGACGCAGCCCTGGGTGAACACGAAGCCATGGTACTCCACGGCTGCGGACAGCACCGGGCTGGCGTCGGTGCGGACGATCCTGGTCATGGCGGTCTCCTTGGGCGGGTGGGGGGCGAGGAGCACGCCGGGTCGCGGGCCGGGGCGGTGCCGCCCGTGCCGGGCAGCGCCGCGGGCCGTTGCCGTCCGGGGCGCGGCGCGTCAGGGCTGGGAGGAGGGGTCCATCCGCGGCGATGTCGCGCCGCTGGCCGCGGGCTCCGCGGCGGCGCCGTCGACGCGGTGGCTGCGCAGGCAGGCCTCGAAGTCGCTGGACCGGTCGTAGAGCTGCGGCAGCCCGTCGGAGGTGATGCCGACAGTGCCCGAGGAGGAGAACGGCGTGTCGCGCTGGCTCCGCTCGGACAGCAGGACGCGGTTCTGCTGCAGGTAGGCGCGGTCCGCGTCCACCTTGCACGCGGACACGGCGCGCTGCTCGTCCGTGCGCGGCTTCGGGCCCCCGAACGTGCATCCCGCCAGCAGGCCCAGCACGACCGCCAGACTCGCGGCCGGCACGGCACGGCGGGCACGGGCAGGGCGGGCGCGGGCAGGGTGGGCCGCTGGGACGGATCGGGCCGGGATCATGCGTGCGTTCCGGGCAGGGAGGTGTCGCCGAACCGGGGCAGGTGCGACAGGCGGGCGCGCAGGCCCGGCTCGTCGAGGCGCAGGTCCGGCGTCAGCGGCACCGCGCCGGCCGCGCTGAGCAGGGCCGGGTGCGGGCCGACGCCGACCGCGGCGCGCCCGCCGGCCCAGGCCGCGCGGCCGAGCAGCTCGACCAGGGCCAGCAGGCGCAGGCACAGCGACAGGCCGTAGCTGTGGCCCATGCCGACGGTCTGGTCGACGGCGCGCGCCCAGCAGCAGGCGTCGGGGTCGGTCAGCGCCAGGTCCACGGACTCGCCGCCGCGGCCGCGGAAGCGGAACACGCGGGGGCGGCCGGGGCGGGCGTCGCGGGCCAGCTCGCCGGCGGCGGCCCAGGCGGCCTCGAGGTCGCGGCCACGCACGGGGGGCAGCTCCTCGGGCGGCAGGTCCACGAGGTAGGTCAGGACGCCGTCGGGAGTCGCACGGACCTGGACGGCGGAGCGGGGCAGGGTGCGCATGGAGGCGCGGACTATGGCCGAGGCGGACGGGGAGCGCCACAGGGAGGAAGGCCAGGGGCTCTGCCCCTGGACCCCGCCAAAGGCTAGCCTTTGGAATCCAATACTTAAGTAAGGCCGGTCCAGGGGCGGCTCGCCCCTGGCGGAGTTTGAGGCAGAGCCTCAACCTTGCTTCTCCAGTCCCTCCAGCGAAGCCGGCGTGTCGAAGTCGCGCAGCACCGCGTCCTCGCCGATCTCCACCTCGGCCGCGTGCTCCGCCCGCGCCGCGAGCAGCTGGCGCGCGCCCGTGTCGCCGGTGACCGCGGCGATGTCGGCGAACCAGCGCCGGTCCCACAGCATCGGGTTGCCCTGGCGGCCCTGGAAGGTCGGCAGGACGATGGTGCGCCCCTCGTCGGGGTCGTAGGCCTCGACCAGGCGGTCCAGCATCCGCGCGGTGACCAGGGGCATGTCGCCCAGGCACACGAGCGCGGCGTCGACGTCGGCCGGGAGCGCGGCCAGCCCGGCGCGCAGGCTGGCGGACAGGCCGTCGCCGTGGTCGGCGGCGTGCACGAGGCGCACCGGGCGGCCGGCCAGCGCCTGCTCCACCTCTGCGGCTTGGTGCCCGAGCACGACGAGGACCGGGCGCGCGGCGCTGCCCAGCGCGTGGTCGACGACGCGGGTCACCATCGCCTGCCCGCCGGCGCCCGCGATCAGCAGCTTGTTGCGCGGCGCCATGCGGCTCGACCGGCCGGCGGCCAGCACGATCGCCGCCACCCGCGGCCTCGCGCGCGGGGCCGCGGGCCGCGGCGACGGGGCGGCGTTCCCGGGGAGGTTGATGCCGGCCGGCGGGTCCGCCATCGGTCCCGACGCCCGGATGCGCGGCAGCGGGCGGGCGTCGGCCTCCTTGAGCAGGCCGCCGACGCCGGTGCGCGCGATCCAGGCGGCGTCGACCGGAACGCCCGCGAAGATCCGCCACAGCGCCCAGTCGATGCCGTTGAGCCGCGGGCTGCGCGCGCAGCCGGGCAGCACCAGCGCCGGCAGCCGCCCGATCCGGCCCAGGCAGAGCAGGTTGCCCGGGTCGACGGGCATGCCGAAGTGCAGGATCTCGCCGCCGGCCTCGACGATGCCGGTGGGGGCGACGTCGCGCCGGTCGACCACCGCGGAGGCGCCGGCGACCAGCAGCAGCTCCGCGCCCGCGCCGATCAGGCGCCCGAGGGCGGCCGCGATCGGGCCGGCGGCGTGGGCGCAGCGCTCCGGCGGCAGCAGCGTGCCGGTGAGCGCGCGCACCCTGGCCTCGGTCGCCTCCACCGTGCCGTCCAGCACGCTGGCGCGGGTTCCGGACAGCTCGGTCAGCACCAGGCCGGCGCGCAGGGGGCGGAACGGGGCGAGCCGCAGCGCCGCGCCGGCGCCGGGGCGGCCGGGGGCCGCGCCCTGGCGGGCGAGCTGCTCGGCGATGGCCAGCGTGTGGCCGGGGACGGCGAAGGGGATGACCTTCACCGTGGCCAGCATGTCGCGGGCGGCGACCGGGGTGGCGTCGGGCAGGGTGCCGACGGTGAGGGACTCGTCGACGGCGTTGAGGCGGTGGATGCGGGGGGCGTCCACCAGCAGCAGGCCGGGCGCCTCGGCGAGGAGGTTGACCCGCCCGGTCGAGGCCCGGGTGCGGCCGACCAGCGGCGAGAGCAGGGCCTCGGCGAGGCGGTCCGCGGCAGCGTCCTCGCCGACGTCGCCGGGCTCCAGCCGCGCGGCGATCACCGTGTCGTGCCCGTGGTCGCGCAGCAGGGCGAGGGCGGCGTCGTCGAGCACCAGGCCCTTGCGCAGGACGTGGGCGCCGCAGCGCTGGGTGTGGGCGAGCACGGCGCCGGGCGCGTCGGCGAGCGGCGTCGGCCCGAAGATCACCCGACCGGGCCGCCGGCTGCCCCGGATCCTGGCGCACCGGACGGAGGTGCGGAGTCGGGCAGGGGGTCGGCGACGGGGACGCCGCTCGCCGCCTCGTCGACGCCGGCCTCCTCGCGACGGAGGGCGGGCGTCACCTCGGCCGCCCGGCCCGGGGCCACGGCGCGGCGCCGGGCCAGCACGAGCTGGGCCGCGATCGAGAGGGCGATCTCGGCGGAGGTGACCGCGGCGATGTCGAGCCCGACCGGACCGTGGATGCGTGCGAGCGCCGCCTCGCCGTGGCCGAGGGCGCGCAGCCGGTCGAGGCGGGCCGCGTGCGTCTTGCGCGAGCCCAGGGCGCCGACGCAGAACGCGTCCGAGCGCAGCGCCGCGTCGAGCGCCGGGTCGTCGAGCTTGGGGTCGTGGGTCAGGGTGATCACGGCGGTGCGGCCGTCGGGGCGCAGCGCCGCCAGCGCCTCGTCGGGCCAGGCGGAGGAGATCGCGACGCCGGGGAACCTGGCCTCGCTGGCGAAGGCGCTGCGGGGGTCGACCACCGTGACGGCGAAGCCCAGGCCGGCCGCCATCGGCACCAGCGCCTGCGCGATGTGCACGGCGCCGACCACGACCAGGCGCACCGGCGGGTTGAACGCCTGCAGGAACCAGGTCTCGCCGGCTTCGCCCTCGGGGCCGAGCGCGACCGTGCGGCACGCGTCGTCGCGCAGCGCAGACTCCGCCGCGGCAGCGAGGTCGGGCGGGGGGGCAAGGTCCGGCGCGGCCGCCTCCAGCCGTCCCGCGCCGCCGCGCAGCAGCAGCCGCTGCGCCCCGTCCGGCAGGCGGGTTGCCAGCACCGCGGGCTGCTGCGCCGCGCGGGCCCGTCCCAGGGCTGCGAGCAGGGCGGGCGTCACGCGAGGCGCTCCACGAACACCTGGACCCGGCCGCCGCAGGCCAGCCCGACCTCCCAGGCGCGCTCGTTGCTGACGCCGAACTCCAGCAGCGCCGGGCGGCCGCCGTCCAGCACCGCGGCGGCGGCCTCGGCCACCGCGCCCTCGATGCAGCCGCCGCTGACCGAGCCCGCCATGCGGCCGTCGCGGGCCAGGACCATGTGGCTGCCGGCGGGGCGCGGGCTGCTGCCCCAGGTGCGGGTGACGGTGGCGATGGCGACCGCGCCGCCCTCGGCGTGCCAGCGCGCGGCCAGGGCGAGCAGGTCCTCGTGGCCGCCGGGCGCGGGCGGGGTCGTGCTGGCATCCGACATGGCGGCCTCCGGGTTCTGGCGGCTGGGCCGCACCGCACGATCTGGGCCGCTGCCGGTGGACGCACAATGGCGGCTGGGGTTGCTGGCCTGTCAGGAAGCAAGGCTGGGCTCTGCCCAGACCCGCCAGGGGCGAGCCGCCCCTGGACCGGCCTTGCTTAAGTAGAGGTTTCCAAAGGCGAGCCTTTGGCGGGGTCCAGGGGCAGAGCCCCTGGCCTTGCTTCAGATGGCCCCGAACACCAGCAGCACGACCACCAGGAACAGCGCGCTGCCGATCCAGAACACCAGCGGGTAGCCCAGGGGCGCCGCCGGGATCATCGCGAGCGCGTTGACCAGCGCCGGGGCGCGCGGCCCGGGGCGCAGGTCGGAGATCTTCTCCAGGCCGCCGGCCAGGATGCCGTCGGCGCCGTACTCGCGCACGCCGGAGACCTCGGCGGTGAAGCGGTCGAGGAAGCCGCCGAGCGCCGCGCCGGCCGCGGAGTCGAGCGCGCGCTCGCCGAGTTGGGCGACGCGGCCGGACGGGGTCACGGAGGCGGCGTGCGACAGCAGGGTGAACTCGCCCTGGTCGGCCAGGCGCAGGGTCGCGGTGCCGGCGAGGCTGCCGTGCTCGCCGGCCTGGCCGTCGAGCGCGTAGGTGGCCGAGGTCATCTCCTCCGCCGCGGTGCGCCGCACGGTCCAGGCGACGGGCGTGCTCACCGGGCCGACGCGCGTTTCGGAGCGGGCGCGGAACTCGGTGGGCGAGACCTGCTCCAGGCCCTGGACGCCGGGCAGGCAGGCGGCGAGCACCTGGGCGTCGTTCAGCGAGGCCCAGACCTTGCTGCGCGGCGACGGCACACGACGTTCCCCGGTGAATTCCATGCAAGCCACTCCGTTGTTCGATGCGCGGACGCTCCGGAGGGTCCTGCCGCGTGCAACCCGACGCGTCAACCGGCAGGGTGTTGCGACGCAGGGTTGAGGCCCTGCCTCGAACTCCGCCGGAGGCCAGGCTTCCGAAGGGTTTTTCTTAACGGATGGGGATCAAAGGGCCCCAGGCCCTTTGCGGGTCCGGGCAGAGCCCGGGCTTGCTTCCAACCTTGTCGAGGATCCTCGCCCGTGTCCGCCTTGCCCCACCCGTTGCTGATCGGCAGCGAGATCTACCGAGGCTCGACCTACGGCCCGGCGCACCCGCTGGCGATCCCGCGCGTGTCCACCTGCGTCGACCTGTGCCGCGCGATGGGCTGGCTCCCAGTCGAGCGCTACCGGGAGGCGCCGATGGCCAGCGTCGCCGAGGTGACGCGGTTCCACGACCTGGCCTATGTCGCGGCGCTGTGCGAGGCGGAGCGCACCCAGGGCGTGGCGGAGGCGGACCGGCTGCGCTTCCAGCTCGGCGCGGGGGGCAACCCGGTGTTCCCCGAGGTGTATCGCCGGCCGATGGTCTCGGCCGGGGGAATGCTGCTGGCGGCGCGGCTGGTGGCCGACGGCGGGGTCGTGCACTGCCCGGGCGGGGGGACGCACCACGGGCGGGCGGGGCGGGCGTCGGGGTTCTGCTACCTCAACGACGTGGTGCTGGCGGTGCTGGCGTGGCTGGACGCAGGGCTGGAGCGGATCGCGTACGTCGACATCGACGCGCACCACGGCGATGGGGTGCAGGACGCCTTTGCGCACGATCCGCGCGTCCTGACGGTCAGCGTGCACGAGGCCGGGCGCTGGCCGCACACCGGGGCCGTGGAGGACCGCGCGGGCGGGGCGGCGCGCAACCTCGCGGTGCCGGCGGGGCTGAACGACACGGAGTTCCGGCACCTGCTGCACGGCGCCGTGCTGCCGCTGGTGGCCGCGCACCGGCCGCAGGCGATCCTGCTGCAGTGCGGGGCCGACGCGCTGGAGGAGGACCCGCTGGCGCGGCTGTCGCTGTCCAACAACGCGCACCGCGGCGCGGTCGCGGCGCTGATGTCGCTGCCGGTCGAGGGGGCGCGCCGCCTCGTGGTCACCGGCGGCGGCGGCTACAACCCGTGGTCGGTCGGGCGATGCTGGGCGGGGGTGTGGGCGACGCTGAACGGGATCGCGATCCCCGGGCGCGTGACGCCGGAGGCGGAGGCGGTGCTGCGCGCGCTGCGCTACGGCCGCGCGGCCGGGCGCGACCCGCCGGAGCACTGGTTCACGACGATCCGCGACGCGCCGCGCGAGGGGGCGGTGCGGGAGGCGGTGCGGGAAGTGGCGCTGCGGGTGATGGCGCCCTGAAGGAAGAAAGAGGAAGGTTGAGGCTCTGCCTCAAACTCCGCCAGGCGGAGGTGGCCAAAGGTTCCGACGATCCGCTTGGATCGTTGGAAGGGCCACCGGAGGGAGCCGCCCCTGGACCGGCGCACCTCAGGGGAGCAGGCCTGCGGCTTGCCTCGCGGCGCGGCGCGGCTAGGGTACGGCCGACAACACGGGACACGCCCCACATGCCAAGATCCGCTTCCCTGCGCGCGCGCCTGCTGGCCGCGGCGCTGCAGTTCGCGCCGTGCGTGCCCGCGGCGCTTCTCGCCGGCCCCCCCGCCTTCGCGGCCGACGCGGCCCCGGGCACCGCCGCGCAGTCGGAGCTGGCGCATCAGCCGCTCGCGATCACCGGGACCGACGGCGTGCGCCACGCGTTCTCCGTCGAGATGGCGACCACGCCGGCGCAGCAGGAGACCGGGCTGATGTTCCGGACCTCGGTGCCGGCCGACGGCGGGATGCTGTTCGACTGGGGGGCGCCGCGGCAGAGCATGATGTGGATGAAGAACACGCTGGTGCCGCTCGACATGCTGTTCATCGCGGCCGACGGCACGGTGAGCCACATCGCGGAGAACACGGTGCCGCACAGCCTCGCGGTGATCGACGGGCGCGCGCCGGCGCGGGCCACGCTGGAGCTGGCGGCCGGGACGGCGCAGCGGCTGAACCTGACGGTCGGGGCCAGGGTCGAGGGGGCGGGGTTCGGGGCGGCAAAGTAAGGTCGGGCTCTGCCCGAACCCGCCAAGGGCCAGGGGCCCTTGGATCCCCATCCCTTGAGCAAGGCCGGTCCAGGGCGGCTCGCCCTGGCGGGGTCCAGGGGCAGGGCCCCTGGCCTTCCTTGCTGCCTCTCGCCATCACGCCTTGCGCTGGTCTATACGGTCCCCCAGGTCCGGGGCGTGGCGCAGCCTGGTAGCGCGCGTGTTTTGGGTACACGAGGCCGCCGGTTCGAGTCCGGCCGCCCCGACCAGGTCCATGCAGCCGAACGGAGGCCCCGATGCGTGCGCGAATCTTCAAGCAGCCCAAGAGCTCGATGCAGTCGGGCACGGCCGGCACGGAGTTCTGGGTGCTGGAGTGGGAGCCGACGGAGCGGCGCGAGCAGGACCCGCTGATGGGCTGGTTCGGCAGCGCCGACACCCAGGCGCAGGTCCACCTGCGCTTCGACACGCGCGAGGAGGCGCTCGCCTTTGCCGCCAAGCGCGGGCTGACCTGCGACGTGGAGCTGGCGCCGGCGCGGGTGCAGAAGCCCAAGGTCTACGCCGACAACTTCCGCTTCGACCGCATCGGCAACTGGACCCACTGACCGCGTCCGCGGTGCCTGACGGCCCCGCGCGCCCTTAGCTCAGCTGGATAGAGCACCCGCCTTCTAAGCGGGATGTCGCTGGTTCGAGTCCAGCAGGGCGCGCCAGCCGCCTCGCGGGGCGGCCGGAGCGGTCACGACGTGGCGGGCGTGCAGACGCCGCCCTCGCTGCGGCGCGGCGCGGTGGGCTGGCGGGAGCGGGTGCGGTCCACCAGGTAGAACTCGGTGAAGTCGGCGGCGCCCAGCGCCTCGAAGATGCGGCCCTCCACGTCGTCGACCTCGCCGACGCTGTTGACGCGGTGCGTCTCGGGCTCGCCGTCCTGGTTGCGGAAGGTGATCGACCCGCACAGCGCCACCTCGTAGTGCTCCGCGTGCGGCACCGCGACGTCGAGGGTGATGTCCGGGGTCCCGCGGTCGAGATGGAAGGCGCCCACCACCGTGCTGTTGACGTAGATCGTGGTGAACTCGTCCAGCTCGCGCTCGTCCAGCTGGTCCTGGATCCTGAAGCGGACCAGGCCCTGGTCGCCCGGCGCCGCCACGACGCGCACCGTGGCGGGCGGGGGCGCCGACGCGGCACCTGTCCGGGCGGGCGCCGCCGATGACGGGTCCGTCGCCGTGAGCACCGCCAGGGCCAGGCAGATGCCCGCAGCCGTCGCGCAAGTCGCCATCCCGGTTCCCTCTGCCTCGCTTCGCCGGCGGCCGCGATGAGCCGGGTTGTGCCCGGTCTGCCTGCGTCCGCCACGATCGCCGGCCTGCTGCGCGCAGGGGCCGCCGTCCTCGCCGACGCGGAGGTGGAGAGCCCCGCCCGGGAGGCAAGGCTGCTGCTCGCCCACGCCCTCGGGGCCAGCCTGTCCGACCTCCTGCGCGACCGCAACAGCGTGGTGGACGCAGCCGGCTTCGCGGTCCTGCTGGCCCGCCGCGCGGCCCGCGAGCCGATGGCGCTGATCGTGGGGCGGCAGGGGTTCTGGACGCTCGACCTCGCCGTCTCGCCGGACACGCTGGTGCCGCGCGCGGACAGCGAGGCGCTGGTCGAGGCCGCGCTGCTGCACCGGCCGGACCGCGCAGAGGTGCGGCGCGTGCTCGACCTCGGCACCGGGACCGGCTGCCTGCTGCTGGCCGCGCTGTCGGAGTTTCCCGGCGCGTGGGGGCTGGGCGTCGAGCTGTCGCCCGATGCCGCGCGCCTGGCCCGCGACAACGCCCGCGCCTGCGGGCTGGGGCGGCGCACGGCGATCCTGTGCGCGAGCTGGGACGACGCGATCCGGCCGGGCGCCGGCGGCTTCGACCTGGTGCTGTGCAACCCGCCCTACATCGCCTCGGCCGAGGTCGCCGGGCTGATGCCGGAGGTGGCGCTGCACGAGCCGCGCCGCGCGCTCGACGGCGGGGCGGACGGGCTGGGCTGCTACCGGCGGGTCGTCGCGGCGCTGCCCGGGCTGCTGGCGCCGGGTGGCGTCGCGGTGCTCGAGCTCGGCGCCGGGCAGGGGGGGGCGGTGCGTGCGCTTGCGGCCGGCGCCGGGCTGTCGCACCTGGGCACGCGCGACGACCTCGGCGGCGTGCCGCGCGCCCTGGTGCTCGCCGCCGGCCCGCCGCCCTGACCTGTCCGCGGGGCGGCGCGGGAAGGTCGTGTCTCAGTTTGAAGTCGGGAAGACAGGCCAGGGGCTCTGCCCCTGGACCCCGCCAAAGGCGGAGCCTTTGGAAACCTGGACTCAAGAAGGCCGGTCCAGGGGCGGCTCGCCCCTGGCGGGTTCCAGGGCAGAGCCCTGGGCTTTCACCCTGAGACTTCACCCGCGGGAGAAAGCGTTTGGCAGCACACGCTGCCGCCGTTATTGTGACCCTGAAGAAGCGCCCGCCGGTCCGCCCTCGTGGTGGAGAGGCCTCAGGCCGCTGGTGCCGCGGTCGATGCGGGCCGGTTTTTCGCGTCCGTCAGGGCCGCTGCCCGGCCAGCCTGGCGCCACCAGCACGACGACGATTGCGGCGGCTTCGGCCGCCGCCGGGCGGCACCGGCCGCCGAACCAGGAAAGTCCCGTGACACCGATGAACATGAAGCGCATGCGCGGCCGCAACCATCGCGGCACCAGCCCGGGCCCCGGCAGCAGCGGCGGCACCCCCATCCGCCACCACACCGGCACCATCCCGCTCAACCGCAACCACGTCTTCGACAGCAGCGGGCCCGACCTGCGCGTGCGCGGCACCGCCCAGCAGCTGTTCGAGAAGTACCTCCAGCTCGGGCGCGACGCCAACAGCTCCAGCGACCGCGTCATGGCGGAGAGCTACTTCCAGCACGCCGAGCACTACTTCCGCATCATCAACGCCATGACGCAGGCCGCGAACCAGGGCCAGCCCGCGCACGCGCCGGCGCCGCAGCAGCAGTCGTCCGCCTACAACGGGCCGCACCAGACCCGGCGGCAGTACGTCGAGCAGCCGGAGGCCGACGAGGGCGACCGCGCAGAGCAGCCGGGCGAGAGCCGGGAGATCCCGATCGCGAGCGGGCCAGAGGCCTGAGGGGAGCAAAGGCCAGGGCTCTGCCCTGGACCCGCCAGGGCGAGCCGCCCTGGACCGGCACAAATAAGCTCCGGGCCCAAGTCGAGGTTTCCAAAGGCTAGCCTTTGGCGGGGTCCAGGGGCAGAGCCCCTGGCCTTCCTTAGCCGCGCAGCGCCTCGCGCAGCCGTGCCGCCTCCTCGCCGGCCACCAGCCCCAGCCGCAGGGCCAGGTCGATCAGTACCAGCGGGACGTTGAACTTGAAGTCGTCCGTGCGCCGCGCCGTCTCGATCGCGTGCACCAGGGGCCACAGCTCGAAGGCCGCGACCTCGCCGTCCACCGGGCGGGGCACGAAGTCCTCCGGCAGCTCCAGGTCGTAGCAGTGCAGGCGGTCGCGGCGCAGGCCCTCCGGGCGCTCCATGACGTAGGAGATCACCGCGACCTCGCGCGCCTCGGCCGCCAGCGAGGCGGACAGGCCGCACTCCTCCGCCGCCTCCTTGGCCAGGGTTTCGCGGGGCGACAGGCCGGCGGGCACGCCGCCGGCGGCCAGGTGGTCGAGCTTGCCGGGGTCGAGGCGCTTGTCGGCGGCGCGGCGTGCGACCCAGAGGTGCAGGCCGTCGGCGCGGCGCACCAGACCGTTCAGGTGCACCCCGGTCGCGGCGATCCCGAGCGCGGGCAGCGCGCCGCGGTCCGCCTGCGCCAGCACCGGGCCGCGCGGCTCGCCCGGCGCCGGCCCGTCCGGGTCGGCCCTGACGTCGAACAGCTCGCCGCGCGGGGGGAAGCCGAGCCGCCCGAGCAGGGCCACGGACAGGGCCGGCAGCCCTCGCGCGTCCGGCAGGCGCACGCTGCCGGCGTCGCGCACCGCGCCCAGGTCCTCCAGCAGCGCGGCCACCTCCGGGAGCACCCAGCCGACCTGGGCGTTTCCCAGCCGCAGCGGCGTCCGGCCGCCCGGCAGCGTCGCGTTGTTGCAGGCGCGGACGTGGCGCAGCAGCGAGTCGTCGCCGGCGGCGCTCACCGGCGGCGGCGCCCGGGGCCGTGCGATGCGCCGGGGCCACGGCGGGGAGGCGGATCGCTGGGCTGGCCGGCTGACATGCTCGGGTGTCCTTCAATCGGCGGGGCGCCGGGCCACATTCGGTCGCATGGCCCCTTCGACACTGTCCATCCCCGGGGCGCGACGTTCGCTGCTGCAGACGACGCGCTCGCTGCTCGCCTATCTCTGGCCGGCCGACGACCCCGGCGCCAAGGTGCGGGTGTCGCTCGCCGTGGTGTTCCTGCTGCTGGCCAAGGTCGCGACCGTCTACGTGCCGCTGGTCTACGCCCACGCCATCGACGCGCTCTCGCCGAAGCACGGCCAGGCGGCGGTGGTCGCCCTGCCGATCGCGCTGATCATCGGCTACGGGCTGCTGCGGGTGGCGTCCGGCGGCTTCGGCGAGCTGCGCGACGCGGTGTTCGCGCGCGTCAAGCAGCGCACGGTGCGCATCGTCGCGCGCCAGACCTTCGAGCACCTGCACGCGCTGTCGCTGCGCTTCCACCTCGACCGGCAGACGGGCGGGCTGACGCGCGTGGTGGACCGCGGGATGCTGGCGGTGGAGACGGTGCTGCGCCTCGGCGTGTTCAACATCGTGCCGACGGTCCTGGAGGCGGTGATGGTGACCGCGATCATCTGGTGGAAGTTCGACTACCGCTTCGCCCTGGTCACGCTGGGCGCGGTGGTCGCCTACATCGGCTTCACGCTGGGCTTCACGACGTGGCGCATCAAGATCCGCCGGGCGATGAACGAGGTCGACACCGAGGCCACGAGCAAGGCGATCGACAGCCTGCTGAACTACGAGACGGTGAAGTACTTCGGCAACGAGGCGCACGAGAGCCGGCGCTTCGACGAGGCGCTCGGCCGCTACGAGCGGGCCGCGGTGCGCACGCAGGTGTCGCTCAACATGCTCAACCTCGGGCAGGTGGTGATCATCGCCGGCGCCCTGATGGTGATCATGCTGATGGCGGCGCAGGGCGTGATCCACGGTCGCTACACCGTGGGCGAGTTCGTGCTCGTCAACACCTACCTGATGCAGCTCTACCAGCCGCTGAACTTTCTCGGCTTCGTCTACAGCGGCGTGCGGCAGGGCCTGGTCGACATGGAGCAGATGTTCCGGCTGCTCGACGTGCCGCAGGAGGTGGCGGACCGGTCCGGCGCGCAGCCGCTCGCGGCCAGCCTGACCGCGGGCGGGGCGCCGGAGCTGCGCTTCGACGACGTGCACTTCGGCTACAACGACAACCGCGAGATCCTCGGCGGGGTGAGCTTCACCGTGCGGCCGGGGCAGAAGCTCGCCGTGGTCGGGCACACCGGGGCGGGCAAGTCCACGCTGTCGCGGCTGCTGTTCCGCTTCTACGACGTGACCGAGGGCGCGATCCTGGTCGACGGGCGCGACGTGCGCGACGTGACGCAGGACAGCCTGCGCGCGGCCATCGGCGTCGTGCCGCAGGACACGGTGCTGTTCAACGACACGCTGCTCTACAACATCGCGTATGGGCGGCCGGGCGCGTCGATGGCCGAGATCGAGGAGGCGGCGCGGCTCGCCCAGGTCGCGGACTTCGTGGCCAAGCTGCCGGAGGGCTACCAGACGCGGGTCGGCGAGCGCGGGCTCAAGCTGTCGGGCGGCGAGAAGCAGCGGGTGGCGATCGCGCGCACCATCCTCAAGGACCCGCGCATCCTGGTGCTCGACGAGGCGACGAGCGCGCTCGACACCCGCACCGAGCAGGACATCCAGCAGGCGCTGCAGACCGTCTCGGCGCGGCGCACCACGCTGGTGATCGCGCACCGGCTGTCCACCGTGGTCGACGCCGACGAGATCCTGGTCCTCGCCGACGGGCTTGTGGTCGAGCGCGGCACCCACGCGGAGCTGCTCTCGCGGGGGGGCACCTACAGCCAGATGTGGCGGCTGCAGAGCGAGGAGGCGGCGCTGCCGGCAGAGGCGGCGGAGTGACACGCAGGAAGGCAAGGCCAGGGCTCTGCCCTGGACCCGCCAGGGGCGAGCCGCCCCTGGACCGGCCTCCCTCAAGTTAAGCAGGTCCAGGGCCGGCTCGCCCCTGGCGGAGTTTGAGGCAGGGCCTCGACCTTGCCTGCCCTGGCGCCGGGTCGGGCGGCTCCCATCTGGACAGCGCGGCCGGTCAGGCGCGCAGGAGGACCACGCGATGCAGGACCACGACGCCGCGGCCGAAGAGCTGCCCGAGGAGCTGAGCAAGGCCGGGGCCGTCGTCGCCCACGCCATCAAGCACATGCTGGAGAAGAACCTGTCGCCGATCGCGGTGGCCTCGGCGCTGCTGGGCGGCTCGCTCGGGCTGCTGTCGCACAGCATGGAGACCGAGGCGGTGCTCGGCGTGCTGGAGAACGCGATGAACAGCGTGCGCGACGGCGAGTTTGCCGATGCCGGCCACCCCGTTCATCCCGAGGCGGCGCCCTCGCGGGCTTGACGCAGGGGGCGCTGGCGGCCATACCCCGCGCCTGTCCACGCGCAGGCGGTTTCCCGCCGGGCGCCGCATTCCTTCGAGGTTACGCCATGGCCCGCCGCTGCGAGATGACCGGCAAGGGTGTCCTGACGGGCAACAACGTCAGCCACGCCAACAACAAGTCGCGCCGCCGCTACCTGCCCAACCTGCAGCAGGTGTCACTGCTGTCCGACATCCTCGGCACCAGCGTGCGGATGCGCATCTGCACCGGGGCGCTGCGCACCATCGAGCACAACGGCGGGCTGGACTCGTTCCTGCTGACCACGCCGAACCGCGACCTGCCCGCGGAGGCGCAGGTGCTCAAGCGCCGCATCGCCGCGTGCCAGGTCAAGCGCCTGGCGGCCCAGCCCGCCGCCTGAGCCGGCCCGGCGGCGTTTTCTTCCAGCGCAGTCAAGGCGCAAGGCTGGGCTCTGCCCAGACCCGCCAGGGGCGAGCCGCCCCTGGACCGGC
>CAXSFE010000073.1:0-19853 GCA_964236585.1 uncultured Acetobacteraceae bacterium | reverse complement strand
GCGGCGATGCCGGCCACGTCGCGGCCGGCCCAGGCGCCGGCGTCGGTGTCGCGCAGGGCGGGCTCCGGCGTCGCCTCCAGTCCCAGGGCCGCCGCGGTCTCGCGCGCACAGGCGGCCGGGCTGCACCAGGCCTGGTCGTGCCTGGCAGGAGCGGGCGGGGAGACGCCGGGTCGGGCGGGGTCGGGTCGGCGGGCGGCCAGGTGGGCGTGGCGCAGGCCGGCCGGGTCGAGCGGGTCCGACGGCCGGGCGAATCGGGCCTCGCGCATCGCGCCGGTCAGGGCGTGGGTGATCCAGGTGGTGTGCGTGGCCATGGCGGCTCCGGCAGGACGGCGACGGTCGCCGCGTACGGGCAGGGGAGCATGGCGCCAGCGGGCAAAGAAGGCCGGGTGTCGTGGCCGGCTCCGGCTTTGGCGCCGCACGGGGAGATGGTGGCGTGGCGCGATGCTGCCGGCGCTCGCGGGCGGGGCGTCCCGGCCTGCCGGCGGGGTCCGCCCTGCCTCGGTGCACGACCGGTTTGCCACAGGGAATGCCGAAATTGCGCGAAGCACGAACGGGTTGTGCAACCGTTGCGCGAGGGGATCGACACCGGCACGGGCGAACACCCCGAGAACACCTCCGTGTCGCTTGTCGGACTGAGCTTCGGGTGATAGGCCATTGAATCTACGCTGATCCCGACCGGATTCTCCGGGGAAAAATGCTCAGCGCGAAGGGAGGCTTCCTTGTTCAGACGCCGCAAGCCTGACGACACCGATTCGCTGCAGCCCGGCCCGGACGACGCCGCGCCGGGTCCGGCGCCGTTCGAGTCCGCGTCGCCCGTTCCGCCGCCGCCGCCCGTCCCGTCACGCCCATCCGACACCGGCCTCGGCGTGCCCCCGTTCCGTCCCGCATCCCCCCTGCCGAAGGAGGCCCCGATCATGGCCCGTCCCCCGATGCCGACCGCGCCGTCCCCGATGCCCGCCAGCGCGCTGCCCGTCGGGCCGATGCCCGGCGGCCGCATCGGCCAGGCGTCCCGCCCGCAGGCGGCCGAGCGCCGCACCCTCGTGGTCGGGCGCGGCATCTCGGTGCAGGGCGTCGTGCAGGACGCCGAGCGCCTGGTCGTCGAGGGCACCGTGGAGGCGACGATGATCCACGCGGCCGAGCTGTCGATCGCGCAGGGCGGGGTGTTCCGCGGCGAGGTCGAGGTCGAGGAGGCCGAGGTCGCCGGCACCATCGACGGCACGCTGACAGCGCGCGGCAACCTGATCGTGCGCGCCACCGGGAAGGTGCTGGGCACGGCGCGCTGCCGGCGGCTGCAGGTCGAGGACGGCGGGGCGATCACCGGGCGCATCGAGATGATCGGCGAAGGCTACGACAGCACGCACCGTGTCGAGGCGCCGCGGGCTGAGTCGGTGCGGGCCGAGTCGGTGCGGGTGGAGATGCCGGCCGAGCCGGTGGCCTGACGAGCGGACGAAGCCAAGGCCAGGGGCTCTGCCCCTGGACCCCGCCAAAGGCCAGCCTTTGGAATCCAATACTTCAGTAAGGTCGGTCCAGGGGTGGCTCTCCCCTGGCGGGTCTGGGCAGAGTCCAGCCTTGCTTTCCGGCTGATCGATACCTGCGTTGCCGGCGCAGGCAGGCGAGGCCACTCGCGGTGCGACGCTCAGGATGCGGTACCGGTGGCGGTCTCCGGCTCGTTGCCGTCACGGCTGTAGGCGAGGAACAGCCAGGAGGCTGCGGCCGCACCCAGGGCGACGAACGGGGCGTTCAAGGCGGACAGGAGCGGCATGTCACTCGCCGCGCTCACCGAAGCTGCCGTGATCCCGCCGAAGGCTGCCAGGATGATTACGAACTGCAGCGCAAGGACCGGGAGCACGGCAAGCGCCAGCACGGTCGCGGTGTTCCAGAAGCGCCATCTCGTGCTGCGCCAGAACGTGCGCAGCGGCTCGCCCGCCTGCTGGATGGCGATCTGCGGGAGCAGCAGGGTCAGGCGCACCGTCGCGACCGCGAGGACGATCGTGGCCAGGGATGCTATCAGCATCCAGACAGGCGTCGCGGTCGGCAGAAGAGCCATGGGCAGGCCGGTGCTGAGACCCAGCAGCGTCACCCAGACCGTGTAGCGTATCACGCGCGACAGTGGGCGCAGCGGCGGAAGCGTCTGGCGCTCGCCGAGCACCACGAAGCGGTGCATGGCGATGGCGAGCGGCGCCACGACCAAGGCATACGCCAGGGTGGCCGGCAGGCCGGTGAGCAGCGCTGAGAGCGCAGTGTCGCCGTGGATGGCCGGTGGTTCCTGTGGCGGCGCGATGACGGTCGGGCCGACCAAGCGGGCGGCCGCGACCGCGACGAGGACGGATGCTGCCGCTGTCGCGAGGAACGCCAGCGGCATGGCCATCATCGCGGCCCAGGTGCTGTTCCAGGACTGCCAGACCGTGTGCAGGATTCTGGGGCGCACCCGCCGTGTCTTCGACGCCTCCGACATCGCGCTCCCCACTGCAATCGCGCCGCGAGTGTGACTGTGGCCGGAGGGCGCGCGCAAGGAGCGCAGGTGCCGTCTCCGGGCGGGCTCGCCACCGTCTGGGGCCGCTCGCCGTCCCGGGCCCCGATTTTCGAGGAATGGTTTCCAAAGGCTCAGCCTTTGGCGGAATCCAGAGGCAGGGCCTCTGGCCTTGCTTCCTTCGACAGGCCGCCGGGGAACCGGCGCAGCAGGTGCAGCATGATCGCCATCGCGGGCAGGGCCGTGAGCACGGCGGCCGCGTAGAACGGCACCCAGCCGAGCCAGCCCGCGAGGAAGCCGGACAGGCCGCCCAGGGTGCGGACGCCGACCACGGCCAGCGAGGACAGCAGCGCGTACTGGGTCGCGGTGTAGGCCAGGGCGCAGAGGCCGGAGAGGTAGGCGATGAAGGCGGCGTCGGCCATCGACTCGGCGAAGCCCTCCACCAGGACCTTGAGGTAGAGCACGCGGACGTCGCCGTGCGAGGCGGCGACGGCGAGGTAGAGCCCCAGCGTCGCCATCTGCGCGAAGCCGGTCAGCACCAGGGCGCGGCCGGTGCCGACGCGCGCGACCAGCAGGCCGCCGGCCGCCGAGCCCGCAAGGCTCGCGGTCAGCGACGGCAGGAACAGGGCGCGCGCGACCTGGGCCCGGTCGAAGCCCATGTCGTGGTAGAACGGGATCGCCATCGGGCCGGCGAGCGCCTCGCCGAGCTTGAACAGCAGCACGAAGGCGAGGACCTCGCCGGCGCCGGGGCGGGACAGGAACTCGCGCAGCGGCGTCACCACCGCGTCGCGCAGCCGAGCGGCGGCGTCCGGGACGCGCGTGGCCAGGGCTCGTGCCGCCTGTGCGGACGCGGGCTCGGCGGCCAGCAGGGTCGTCGCGATGCCCAGCGCGGACAGCGCGGCCATGCACGACAGCGCGCCGTGCCAGCCGAGCGGCCCAGCCAGGCCGAGCGCGCCGGCGCCCGAGACCAGCAGGGCGATGCGGTAGCCCCAGACGTAGGCGGCCATCGCGGCGCCCTGGGCGTTCTGCGGGAAGGTTTCGATGCGCCAGGCGTCGACCACGATGTCCTGGCTGGCGGACAGGAACGCCACGCCGACGGCGACCGCGACCAGCGCGGGGGCGTGCGACGGGTCGGACCAGGCCAGGGCCAGCAGGGCGCCGGCGAGCGCGGCCTGGACCGCGACGAGCCAGCCGCGGCGGCGGCCGAGGCGGCGCAAGCCGGGGGGCGGGCGGAGCTGGTCTAGCAGCGGGGCCCACAAAAACTTCAAAGTGTAGGAGAGGCCGATCCAGGCGGTCAGGCCGATGGCGCCGAGCGAGACGCCGTGCTCGCTGAGCCACTGGCGGAGCGTCAGGCCCGTGAGCGGGAGGGGGAGGCCGCTGGCGAAGCCGAAGGCCAGCATCAGGAGGAGGCGGCGGTCCCTCAGCAAGGAAGCAAGGCTGGGCTCTGCCCAGACCCGCCAGGGGCGAGCCGCCCCTGGACCGGCCTCTTGAGAAAGAAAGCCTTAGTCGAGGTTTCCAAAGGCGAGCCTTTGGCGGGGTCCAGGGGCAGAGCCCCTGGCCTTCCTTGCCTCACGCCGCCTGGCTGTCCGACTTCTTCTCGTTGCGCTTGCGCTCGGACGGGTCGAGGTAGCGCTTGCGCAGGCGCACGGCGGAGGGCGTGACCTCGACCAGCTCGTCGTCCTCGATGTAGGCGATCGCCTGCTCCAGGCTCATGCGGCGCGGCGGGATCAGCAGCATCGCCTCGTCCTTGCCCGACGCGCGGACGTTGGTGAGCTTCTTCTCCTTGATCGGGTTCACGTCGAGGTCGCTCTCGCGCGAATGCTCGCCGAGGATCAGGCCGACGTAGACCTTGTCGCCGGGGTCAACGAACAGGGTGCCGCGCTCCTGGAGGTACCACAGGGCGTACTGCACCGCCTCGCCGGGCTCGGACGAGATCAGCGAGCCGTTGCGCCGGCCCTCCATCGGGCCGACCCAGGGGGCGTAGCCGTCGAAGATGCGGTTCATGATGCCGGTGCCGCGAGTGTCGGTGAGGAACTCGCCGTGGTAGCCGATCAGGCCGCGGGCGGGGATGCGGAAGGTCAGGCGGACCTTGCCGCCGCCGGACGGGCGCATGTCCTGCATGACGCCCTTGCGGCGGCTCATCTTCTCGACGACGACGCCGGAGTAGGGCTCGTCGACGTCGACGAGGACCTCCTCCATCGGCTCCTCGCGCTCGCCGGTCTCCTCGTTCTTGCGGGTCAGCACGCGGGGACGGCCGATGGTCAGCTCGAAGCCCTCGCGGCGCATGGTCTCGATCAGCACGCCGAGCTGGAGCTCGCCGCGGCCGGCGACCTCGAACGCCTCGCTCTCCTGGCTCTCGGTGATCTTGATGGCGACGTTGCCCTCGACCTCGCGGAACAGGCGGTCGCGGATCTGGCGCGAGGTGACCTTCTTGCCCTCGCGGCCGCCGAGCGGGCCGTCGTTGACGCGGAAGGTCATCGACAGCGTCGGCGGGTCGACGGGGATCGCGTAGAGCGGCGCGGTCATCTCGGGCGCGCCGATGGTGTCGGGGATGGTGCTGTCGGTCAGGCCGGCCACCGCGACGATGTCGCCCGCCTCGACCTCCTCGACCGTGACGCGCTCCAGACCGCGGAAGCTCATCAGCTTGGTCAGGCGGCCGGTCTCGACCACGGTGCCATCCTGGCGCATCACCTTGACGGGCATGTTCAGCTTGGCGCGGCCTTGCTCGACGCGGCCGGTGAGCACGCGGCCGAGGAAGTTGTCGTAGTCGAGGATGGAGGCGACCATCGCGAAGGGGGCCTCCTTGTCCAGCCGGGTGGGGGGCACGTGGTCCATTACCATGTCGAACATCGGGGCGAGGTCCTTGCGCGGACCCTCCAGCGTGGTGTCGGCCCAGCCGTTGCGGCCCGAGGCGTAGAGCATCGGGAAGTCGAGCTGCTCGTCGGTGGCGCCCAGCGCCGCGAACAGGTCGAACATCTCGGTGTGCACCTCGTCGGGGCGCGCGTCCTGGCGGTCAACCTTGTTGACGACGACGATCGGCTTGATGCCGCGCGCCAGCGCCTTGGTCAGCACGAACTTGGTCTGCGGCAGAGCGCCCTCTGCGGCGTCGACGAGGACGATCACGCCGTCGACCATGTTGAGGATGCGCTCGACCTCGCCGCCGAAGTCGGCGTGGCCGGGGGTGTCGATGATGTTGATGCGGCTGTCGCGCCACACGACGCTGGTGCACTTGGCGAGGATGGTGATGCCGCGCTCGCGCTCGAGGTCGTTGCGGTCCATCGCGCGCTCCTGCACCTGCTGGTGCTCGCGGAAGGAGCCGGACTGGCGCAGGAGCTGGTCGACGAGGGTGGTCTTGCCATGATCGACGTGCGCGATGATGGCAATGTTGCGGATGTCCATGCGGCTGCCTGCGTCTGGCGCCGTGGATGCGGCGCGGTGTTTCGCGTGTCCCTGCCCCGCCGAATCGCCGGGGCCACGCCGAGGAGGGCGACGCCGGCCGGGTCGCCCCGGGCGGCTGCGCCGGGTCGGCCGCGCGGCCGAGCCCACGGGCCCGGCCACGGCGCCGGGGCACGGTGCGTGTCGTGTTGCGGCGCACACATAGGGTGGCGCGCAGCCGAGTGCGAGGGAAAACCGCAGCGTCCCTGCCCCGGGGCTCTGCAGACGGCGTGCGGGCCGGCGAGGCGCGTGGGCGTCGCCTAGCGCGGGGAGGACAGGGGCCGCTGCATCGGGGGCTGCTGCATCGGGGGCGTCATGCCCGGCATCGTCGCGGGCGGCATGTCGCCCTGCATGGCGACCGCGATCCCCGCCCGTGCCGCCGCGATGTCACCGCGGCCCAGGGCCTGCAGCGCCGCGCTCACGTGCAGCACCCTGGGGTCCTGGTCAGGCCGGCTGCTCGCGTCGACCTCGGTGCTGCGGTCGAGCAGGCGCGTCTCCGCCCTTTCCAGGGCCTCCTGCGCCGCGCCGGTATGGTGCTCGGCCAGCGCGCGGTCCGCGGCGCGCAACAGGCCGTCCGGGCCGGAGTCCTCCGGGGTGGCGGGCCCCGGCAGATGCGGCGCGATCCCGCCGGGGGTGTCGGCGCGGTCGATGTTGCTGGCCCGGTTGGAGGCGGGGCCGCTCGTCCCGATGGCAGCGTCGCGCCCGGCGGTCTGGGCCCGGGCTGCGGGGGCGACGAGGGCGAGGGCTGCTGCGACCAGCAGGCTGGAGGCGGTGCGCACGTGCGGGTGTCCTCTGCGGCGAGCCGGCGGGGCGATCCTGCGCAACGGGCAGGCGACGGCGACGAAGCGGGGCGGCGGCAGGCCAGGCCTGCCGGCCCCGTCGGGTCAGTGCGCCGTCGCGCCGGTCGCGGTTCCGCCGGCGGAGCTGCCCTGGGTCGCCATGCCGGAGGTCCCCGAGCCGGAGGGCTGGGTGTTGGTGGACATGCCGGAGCCGACGCCGCCTGGCGAGACCGGGTCGGTGTGCATCCCGCCGCTGCCGCCGCTGCCGCCGCCCATGCTGCCGGAGGTGCTGGTGTCGCCCTGGCCTATCTGGCCGCTGCTGCCGCCGACGGCGGTCGCGCTCGGGCTGCTCTGCGCAAGGGCAGGGGTCGCGGCGGTGAAGGCCAGGAGGGCGGCGAGGACGAGGGGGCGCATGGCAGGCTCCGCGGCAGTGATGTGACGCCTGTGCTACTCCGCACGGCCGTGGCGGTTGCAGCGCGGGCGATCACGAAGCGGGGCACGTGTCCCGGGGCGGCCGGAAAGGAAGGCCAGGGGCTCTGCCCCCACGCTTGAAGGCGGGGACCCCGCCAAGGGGAGCCCCTTGAATGGCTTTCCTTCAGTCAAGGGATCAAAGGGTCCTCGGACCCTTTGCGGGTCCGGGCAGAGCCCGGCCTTGCTTGCTCTTCCATCGTGGAGACGAGGTGCCGTGTGGCTGCACGTCTGATGAAATCCGCCCAGACTCCTGCGCTCAGCCCGTCAATCAAGGCGAGTGATGATCCGATCTCGCTACTCAAGCGGGTATGTCCTAGGCTTGTAGCAGCTGGGCCGGGAAGGAGCGATGGTCTTGAGCCTGGGTCGGATGTCCAGACGAAGCCTGCTTGCAGGGCTGGCGGCTGCACCGCTGTTGGCGGCGGAGCTGGACGTGCTGCTGGGCGCGATCCGCTGGGATGCCTGGTATGGTCCGGGCTCGGTTCCCACCACTGCCGTCGAGCGCAGCCTGTCTCCTCGCCAGTGGCAAAGGCGCGTCCCGTTCTTCGTCGCCGCGACGGCGGCCGGCGTCGTCGTGCCGCCCCCCGATCGCGACGAGCTGAGGGTCGAGATGCGGCAGGCGAGGGCGGCCGGCCTCGACTACTGGGCGTTCTGCGGGTTCCCGCCCGGCAATCCCATGGGCTGGGCGCTCGAGACCTACCTTGGCCTCGATGATGTCGGGCCTCGCTTCTGCCTGATCACCGGGTCGGACCCGACGGGCCTGGCGGACTACCACGCCGAGCGGCTCGCGCATCCGAAGTACCAGCGTCTGGTGGATGGGAGGCCGCTGTTCTTCCTGCTGCTGTCCGACCTCAAGGCGGCGATGAGGAACTGGGGCGGCGCGGACGCATGGCGGACCCGGATGGACCAGTTCCGCGCCCTGGTCGCCGCGAAGGCGGGGCGGGAGCCCTGCATCGTCCTGATGGGCAATCCCGACGAGACGCCGGAAGTTGCCAGGGAGATCCACGCCGACGGCCTCGGCGCCTACGCCATCCCGGGGCCGCGGCCCGGCGGGCCCTATTCCGGGCTCGCCAGCGCCGTCGCCGAGCGATGGAACGTCTTCGAGCGCACCGGCCTGCCCTACGTGCCGCTGGCGATGGCCGGCTGGGACCGCCGTCCTCGGGTCGAGCACCCCGTCCCCTGGGAGGCGGGTCAGCGCCCCGGGGTAGGCATCGACGCCTTCTACGCCGCCGGACGGCCCGGCGAGTTCGCCGCCCATCTGCGCCAGGCGCTGGGCCGGGCGCGGCAGCAGCCGTTCAGGACCGCCCTGATCTATGCCTGGGACGAGAACGACGAGGGGGGCTATCTCGTCCCGACCCTCGGCTGCGACGGAGACCTGCTCCTCGAGGTGGCCAGGGTCCGCGGCGGGCTGCTGTCGCCCTCGGGCCTGTGCGACAGGCGCTGAGCCCGGCGATCAGGCCACGGCGGGCGTCGAGGCGCCGCGATCGCCGCCGAGGATGGCGCGCAGGGTCTCGATGATGGGCGAGACGTCCGTGATCTCGTAGTCGAAGTGCCCCGGGCCCCGCTTCGTGTCGGTCGGTATGTCGCGCACGCAGCCGGTCGGCAGCAGGTGGGGGGGCTGTCCGAACTCCGCGGAGTATGGACCGACTTCCAGCCGCTGCAGCTCGGCCGTCGGACCATGCACGACGCCTTCCGCCCCGCTGAAGAACGCGACCTTGTGCTGCAATGTGCCGATGTGGGCGACGTAGCAGCTGACTGTCGACGAGGCGCTGCAGGCCGCTCAGGTGGTTGATCATCTGGTGGCCGTGGTTGGTGACCATGTCGAGAAGGCAGACGGTTCCGGCGAAGTCGCGCGTGCGCAGCGCGGCACCGGACGCGCCGGGCCGTGACCGCCTCGTACAGCGGGGCGGCCCGTGCCTTGTCGAACTCGTGGAACACGCACCCGAGCGCCGGGATGATCAGGTGCGTCGGCCTGGCGTTCAGGCCGGCGAAGGCAAGGAAGAACTCCCGGCCGCCCTCCTCGAACGCGTGGACCACCGGGACCGTGTCGAAGCCCTGCAGGTTCCAGGAGTCGGGCACGAACGCGTCGGTCTCCGTGGCCGGGACGTTCGTCCAGGGGCTCGGGCAGCGCATCCGGCCTGCGGCGACGGCCTGGAAGGTGATGTCCGCCGCCGCGTGCTCGCGGGCGATGAACCCCTTTGCCCAGGAAGGACCGTCCATGGTCGGGGGCGGCGGCTGCGCGGGACCGAAGAAGGCCGCCCTGATCGCCGCCTGCTGGAGGCCGAGCAGGTGGATGTCCGATCCCGCGTCGTCGAACCGGATCAGTCTCGGGGGGACGGGAGGCGAGCCGGGTGGCGTGTCCACGTTCGACCGATCCTTGGAGCCGGGGAAGCACTGTCCGGCGTGGCGTGGGCCGTCGGGCTCGGCGCCTACAGCCCGGCCAGCGTCCGCAGGCCGGGCGGCGGCCGTGCGCCGTATTGCGCGATGACCGCGGAGGCCGCGATGCTGCCGATCCGGCCGGCGTCCGCGAGGTCGCGCCCGGCCGCCAGGGCAGCCAGCACCCCGGCCGCGTAGGCGTCGCCCGCGCCGGTGGTGTCGAGCACCTCGGCCGCCGCCGCCGCCACCGTGACGGCTTCCGTGCCGCGGTAGAGCACGCTGCCCTGTTCGCTGCGGGTGAGGGCGGCGAGGGCGACCTCGCCGCGGGCCTGGGCGGCGGCGTCCTCGAAGCGGTCGCAGCGGTAGAGGGAGCAGATCTCGGCCTCGTTGGCGAACAGGATGTCGATCTCGCCGCGCACCAGGTCGCGGAAGGCGTCGCGGTGGCGGTCGACGCAGAACGCGTCCGACAGCGACAGCGCGACCTGGCGGCCGGCGCGGTGGGCGCACGCGGCGGCGCGGCGGAACGCGGCCTGGGCTGCGGGGGGGTCGAACAGGTAGCCCTCGAGGTAGGTCACGGCCGAGTCCGCGACCAGGGCCTCGTCGATGTCGGCGTCGCCGAGCACGACCGAGGCGCCGAGGAAGGTGTTCATGGTGCGCTGGGCGTCCGGGGTGACCAGGACGACGCAGCGCGCGGTGGGCGCGCCGCCGACGAGCGGGCGGCTTGCGAAGTGCACGCCGGAGGCGGCGATGTCGCGCTCGAACGCCTGGCCGAGCGCGTCGTCGGCGACCTTGCCGGCGTAGGCCACGCGCGCGCCGAGGGCGGCTGCGACCGCGCAGGTGTTGGCGGCCGAGCCGCCGCTGGACTGGCGGGCGTCGGGCAGGGCTTCGGTCAGGCGGGTGGCGGCGTCGGCGTCGATCAGGGCCATGGCGCCCGGCCGCATGCCGTGGCTCGACAGGAAGTCGTGCGGCACGGCGGCGATCACGTCCACGATGGCGTTGCCGATGCCGAGAAGGTCGAAGCGTGCTGGCTGCATGGGCTGTCCCCGGGGTGGCCGTGCGCGTGGGGCGGCGGCAGGGGCTCGTAACATCGGGTTGTCGCCGAAGGAAGGCCGGGCTCCTCTCCGCTGGCCCAGAGGGTGTCATGAACCTGCAAGCCCGACTTCGTGCCCCGCAGCAGGAAGAAAGCACGTTCTTTCTTGAAAGAAAGAACCAAAGAACTTTTTCCCGATGGGTTTGGAGCTGCCCGCGTGGCCAGGACCTCATGGGCAAAGTCTTTTTGCTTCTTTCTCTTCAGAAAAAGAAGGTTCTTGCTGTTCCTTCCAAACAAGGGTTGTTGCGAAGCTCATAGTACCCTTTGGGTTTCGCTGGCCCGGGCGGGCCATCGGGCCGCTCCGCCCGGACCCGGCCCGGCTTCAAGGCGGGGGCGAGCCGCCCCTGGCCTGGCGCGCGGGGGACGTGTCGGCGGGGGAGGCTTCAGCCCTGCCCGCCGCCGTGTCCCAGCAGCGCGAGCAGCTCCGGCAGGGCGGAGGCGGGGCAGGGGCGGCTGTAGAGGAAGCCCTGCACCTGGTCGCAGCGGGCTGCGCGCAGGATCTCGACCTGCTCCGGGGTCTCCACGCCCTCGGCGGCGACCTTCATGCCCAGGCTGGCGCCCAGGCCGATGGCGGCGCGCACGATCGCCAGGCTGTCGGCGTTGCGGGCGACGTCGCGCACGAAGGACTGGTCGATCTTGATCTTGTCGAACGGGAAGGACTGCAGGTAGCTGAGCGAGGAGTAGCCGGTGCCGAAGTCGTCCATGGCGATGCGCACGCCGGTGGCGCGGAGCTGGTGCAGCGTCGCCAGCACGGACTCGCTCTCGCGCAGCAGCACGGTCTCGGTGATCTCCAGCTCCAGCCGCCCCGGCGCGAGCCCGGAGTGCTGCAGCGCCTCGCGGACCGCCTCGACCAGGTGGCGCGTGCGGAACTGCGCGGGCGAGACGTTGACGGCGACGCTGACGCCCGCGGGCCAGCGCACGGCCTCGCGGCAGGCGTGGTGCAGCACCCACTCGCCGATCTCGACGATGAGGCCGACCTCCTCGGCGATGGGGATGAAGTCGCCCGGCGGCACCAGGCCGTGCACGGGGTGGTGCCAGCGCAGCAGCGCCTCGAGGCCGCTGACGCGGCCGGCGTCGAGGTCGACCAGCGGCTGGTAGTGGACCTCGAACTGCTCCTCCTCGACGGCGCGGCGCAGGTCCAGCTCCAGGCGACGGCGGGCCTGCACCTGCACGTCCATCGAGGGCTCGAAGAAGCGCGCGGTGCTGCGGCCCTCCGCCTTGGCGCGGTAGAGCGCCATGTCGGCGTTCTTGAGCAGGGCGAGGGCGTCGCGGCCGTCGGCCGGCGCCACCGCGATGCCGATGCTGACCCCGATCGAGACGCGGGCGCTGTCGAGCATGAACGGCTCGGACAGGGCGGCGACGATGCGCCGCGCCAGGCGGCCCGTCTCACCGGCCCCGGCCTGGCCGGCCCCGGCTTGGCCGGCGTGGTGCAGGCCGGTGTCGGGCAGGCCGGCCTGCACCACGGCGAACTCGTCGCCGCCGAGCCGGGCCACGGTGTCCGCCTCGCCCACGCAGGACAGCAGGCGCTGCGCCACCTGCTGCAGCAGCCGGTCGCCGGCGGGGTGGCCCATCGCGTCGTTGACCGACTTGAAGTGGTCGAGGTCGAGATGCATCACCGCGAACGGGCGCGTCCGCGCGGCGCCGGGGTCCGCGGGGCTGCCGGGCGGGTCCTCGTCGCCGCCCCCGTTGCCGTCCCCGTTGCCGCCTGGGCCGCCGCCGGGGGGCGGCAGGGTGGCGAGCGCCTGCTGCACCCGCTCGCCGAACAGGGTGCGGTTGGGCAGGCTGGTCAGGGCGTCGTGGCGCGCCATGAACATGATCTGCGCCTCGGCCCGCCTGCGGTCGGTGATGTCCTCGAAGGTCGAGACCCAGCCGCCGTCGCTTGTCGGCTGGTGCAGGACCGCCACCACGCGGCCGTCGCGCAGCTCGTGGCACATCGTGGCCTCGCGGCGCTGCGCCACGAGGCCCGTCCATTCCTGGAACAGGTCGTCGAGGTCGCGCAGGTGGTTGCCGGCCGCGACGCTGAGCGCGATCATCTCGCGCAGCGACAGCCCAGCCACCACGGCGTCGGCGGGCAGGCGGAACATCTCGCGGTAGCGGGTGTTGGCCACCTGCAGACGGCCCTGGCTGTCGTACTGGCACAGGCCCTGCGACATGTTGCTCAGCGCCGCGTCGAACTGCAGGTTGATCCGCTCCAGCTCCGCGGCCCGCGCGCGCAGCTCGGTGATGTCGCTGTAGATCTCGACGAAGCCGCCGGCGCGGGTGCGGCTGCGGCTCACGCGCAGCCAGCGGCCGTCGGCGAGCTGCCACTCTCCCGTGTAGGCGGCGGACGGGTCGGCGTCGGGACTGGCGGCGGGCGGATCGGCGCCTGCGTGCGGCCCGTCGTCCCGGCGCGTCCGTTCCGTGCGGGGCGGCGGGCCGGGTACGGCCGTGCCGGGCGGCTCGTCCGTGCGCCCGGGCGCGACAGGGTCCTCCGGAGCCGGGTCCGGGCCCACCAGCCGGGCGAACGGCGTGCCCGCGCGCAGCAGTGCGCCGGCGTGGGGGAACAGCTCCGCCGCCTGGGTGTTGGCCAGCGCGATGCGGCCGTGCCGGTCCACCAGCACCACGCCCTCGCTGGTGCTCTCCACCGCATCCACCAGCAGGGACTGCGCGGAGCGCCGCTGCGTGACCTCGGACTCCATCATCGCGCGGATGTTGTCGCGCATCACCGCCATCGCCGCGAGCAGGCCGCCCAGCTCGTCCTCGCGGCCCTGCGGGATCGCGGTCTCCAGCTCGCCGTCGGCGATGCGCGCGGCGGCGGCGGCGGCGTCGCGCACCGGGCCCACGATGCGCCGCGTCAGCAGCCAGGTCAGCAGCCCCGACAGCCCCACCGCGGCCAGCACCGCGAGCGCGTCCAGCGCGAGGCTGGTGCCGATCGCGCGCAGCGCCTTCTGCCGGTGGAGGACGCCGTCGCCCGCGGTGATCTCGACCAGCGTCTCGATGTGTCTCTCGACGTCCTGCACGCAGCGGTCGAGCGCGCGCCAGTCGGTCTCGCCCGCCAGGTCCGGCGGCGGCGGCGCGGCCGGCGGCCAGGGCTGCGGCCCGATTGGCCGGGGCGTCGCGGCCTCGGGCGTCGCCTGTGCGGCCGGGACGGGGGACGTGCCGGCGGGGGACGCGCCGCCGGGGTCGGCGATCCCGCCAGAGGGTGGCTGGGCAGCAGCCTGGCTTGCGGTGGTCCGGTCCGCCGGGGGACGCGGCACGGTGCAGTGGCCGAGGGCCTGCTCCGCGGCCTGCGCCGCGGTCGCGGCCTCGGGCGAGCGGGTGCGGCTGGCGGCGATGTCGAGGTCCTGGTGCAGCGAGCGCTGCAGCTCAGCCACGCGGCTCTCGATCGCGGCGCGGCGCGCCGCCTCGTCAGGCACGTCGTCGGACGCGCGTTCTGGCACGCCTCCTGGCACGCCGCGCCGCAGCAGCGCCGCCTGCATGCCCGCGAAGTCGACCGCGGCAGCCCGGGCGTCGCTGATGGCCTGCAACGACAGGTTGTAGGTCTCGACCAGCAGCCTGCCCGTATGACGGATCGCCAGGAACGAGAACCAGCCCAGCGCCGCGGTGATCAGCGTCATGCACAGGAACGCGGCCAGGATGCTGCTGCGGATCGTGCGCGGCCCCGGGCCCCGGGCGCGCGTCCCCGACCTTCTGCCACGGAAGGGGAACCGCCTGCCTCCGCCCCCGGGCCGTGCGGCGTCCGGGATCTGCATGTGGCCCACGGTGTATGGATCGCTCCCTGGGCCGGCCCCGCGGCCTGTCGCCGTGCCCCGAGTTAGCGCAGCAGGGTCGCGTCCGCCACAACGCCGTCGTGCCGGGCCGGTGCGCCAGGACCACGTCGTGCCCTGCCGGTGCGCCAGGATGCGGTCGTGCCGGGCCGGTGCGGGCATCGTGGCCGGCGTGGGCGCCGGCCGGCCGCCACGCGAGCTTGTCGCTGCCGGCGGCTGCGGGCATGGTCGGCGGCATGGACACGACCCTGTTCCCGCGTCGCGTGTGGCGCGACGCGGTGGTGCCCGGCCTGGACGCCCTGGCCGTTGTCGCGGGCGGGAGCGCCGTGCCCGGCACCTTCGCCGTGCGCCGCGGCATCCACCCGCAGATGCGCCTGCACGTGACGGCGCGGTGACACCAGGCGTCGGGGCGGCGGGGGGGCTGCCGCTGCTGCGCGCGCTGCGCCAGCTCGACGATCCGGTGTTCGTGGGCGTGCTGCTCCGCTCGCTGCTGTGGTCGGCGGGCGGGTTCGCGCTGCTGTGCTGGGGCGCCGCGTGGGGCGCGCACCACTGGCTCGCGGCGCACGGCGCGGCCTGGCACGGCGCCTGGTCGTGGCTGGGCGGCGTGGCCGGCCCGGCGCTGGGCGGCCTGGCCGCCACGGTGCTCGCGGGCGCCGCGGCGCTGTTCCTGTTCCAGCCCGTCGCGGTGGTGATCGCCACCTTCTACCTGGAGCGCGTCGCACGCGCCGTGGACCGCGCCTGGTATCCCGCGCTGCCGGAGCCGCGCGGGGCCGCGCTCGCGGTGCAGGTCTGGGACGGACTGGCGATCGGCGCGGCGGTGCTGGCACTCAACGTCGTGGCGCTGGGGCTGGCGCTGCTGCTGCCGGGCGTGGGCCTGCTGCTCGGCTGGGCGGTCGCGGCCTGGGCGATCGGGCGGGGGCTGTTCGTCGCGGTCGCCATGCGGCGCATGGGGCGCGACGCCGCCCGCGCGGCCTACGGGAGGCGGCGGGGCTCGGTGCTGCTGCAGGGCGCGGCGCTGGCGGCGGCGGCGGCGGTGCCGGGGCTCAACCTGCTGGTGCCGGTGATCGGGGTCGCGGCGATGGTGCACGTGCTGAACGGAGGCAGGAAGCAAGGTTGAGGCTCTGCCTCAAACTCCGCCAGGGGGAGCCCCCCTGGACCGGCTTCCCTTAGCAAGGCCAGTCCAGGGGGGCTCCTCCTGGCGGGTCCAGGGCAGAGCCCTGGCCTTCCTTGCCCTGCCCGCCCTAGTCTTCCCTCATGCGCTACATCTCCACCCGCGGGCATGCCCCCGCGCGCGACTTCGCCGGCGTGCTCCTCGCGGGGCTGGCCGAGGACGGCGGGCTGTTCGTGCCGGAGGTGTGGCCGACCCTGTCCACAGCCGACCTGCGGGCGATGCGCGGGCTGCCGTACGCGGAGGTGGCGGCGCGGGTGATGCAGCCGTTCGTGGGCGAGAGCGTGCCGTTCGCCGTGCTGCAGCGGCTGTGCCGGGAGGCGTATGGCGCGGGGTTCGGGCACCCGGCGGTGGCGCCGCTGGTGCAGCTCGGGCCGAACCTGTGGTCGCTGGAGCTGTTCCACGGGCCGACGCTGGCGTTCAAGGACATGGCGATGCAGCTGCTCGGGCGGCTGTTCGACCACGTGCTGGCCGAGCGGGGCGAGCGGGTGACGATCGTCGGCGCCACGTCGGGCGACACCGGCTCGGCGGCGATCGAGGCGTGCCGGGACCGCAGGCGAATCGACGTGGTGGTGCTGCACCCCGAGGGGCGCACCAGCGAGGTGCAGCGGCGGCAGATGACCACGGTGCACGCGCCCAACATCGGCAACATCGGCGTGGCCGGGACCTTCGACGACTGCCAGGACCTGGTGAAGGCGATGTTCGCCGACGTGGCGTTCCGCACGGAGATGCGGCTGTCGGCGATCAACTCGATCAACTGGGCGCGGATCGCGGCGCAGGTGCCTTACTACGTGTACTCGGCGCTGGCGCTGGGGGCGCCGGAGCGCGAGGTGGCGTTCAGCGTGCCGACGGGCAACTTCGGCAACGTGTTCGCGGCGTGGGCGGCGCGGCGCATGGGGCTGCCGGTCGGGCGGCTGATCGTGGCCAGCAACCGCAACGACATCCTGGTGCGATTCCTCGACGCCAACGACATGAGCGCGCGCGGCGTGGAGCCGTCGCTGTCGCCGTCGATGGACATCCAGGTCAGCTCGAACTTCGAGCGGCTGCTGTTCGAGCTGCTGGGCCGCGACGCGCAGGCCACGGCGCGCAGCATGGCGGCGTTCCGGGCGGGCGGCGTCATGCCGGTGCCCGAGGCCGCGTGGCACCGGGCGAGGGGGCTGTTCCACGGCTTCCGGCTGGACGACGAGGGAACGATCGCGGAGATGCGCCGGCTGGACGCGGAGTGCGGCTACGCGGCGGACCCGCACAGCGCGATCGGCATCGCGGCGGCGCGTGCGCTGCCGGCGCCGCACCTGCCGGTGGTGGCGCTTGCGACGGCGCACGGGGCGAAGTTCCCGGACGCGGTGGAGCGCGCGGTCGGGCGCAGGCCGGGGCTGCCGGCGCGCATGGCCGACCTATATGAGCGCGAGGAACGTTTTTCCCGCGCGCCCGCAGACCTCGCAACCGTCGAGGCCCTGGTTCGCGCCTCCGTACGAAGGAACGCCGCATGACCGATGCCGCCTCTGCAGAGACCTCGATGCCCGTGCCCGGCGCCCCTTCTGGCGCCCCCTCCGGCGGATCGGATGCGGTGCGCGTCACCCGGCTGCCGTCCGGGCTCACCGTGGTCACCGAGCGCATGGAGCGCGTCGAGACGGTGAGCTTCGGGGCGTATGTCGCGACGGGGACGCGCAACGAGGAGGCGGCGGAGAACGGGGTGTCGCACTTCCTCGAGCACATGGCGTTCAAGGGCACCGCGCGGCGCAACGCGGCCGAGATCGCCGAGGCGGTGGAGAACGTGGGCGGGCACATCAACGCCTACACCGCGCGCGAGCAGACCGCGTACTACGTCAAGATGCTCAAGGAGGACTTGGCGCTGGGGGCCGACATCATCGGCGACATCCTGACGCACTCCGCGTTCGCGCCGGAGGAGCTGGAGCGCGAGCGCGGCGTGATCCTGCAGGAGATCGGCCAGGCCAACGACACGCCCGACGACATCATCTTCGACCATTTCCAGGAGACGGCGTACCGCGACCAGCCGATGGGGCGGCCGACGCTGGGGACGGAGGCGATCATCCGCGACCTGTCGCGCGACAGCATCGCCGGGTACATGCGCAGGCACTACGCGGCAGGCAACGCGGTGGTGGCTGCGGCGGGGGCGCTGGAGCACGAGCAGGTTCTCGGGCTCGTGCAGGAGCATTTCGCGGACTTGCCGGCGGTGATGCCGCATCGGGCGCCCGCCGGGCAGTACACCGGCGGGGAGTTCCGCGAGGAGCGCGACCTCGACCAGGTGCACATCACGCTGGGCTTCCCGTCGGTGCCGTATGGCGACCCGGACTACTACCCGACGCTGCTGCTCTCGACGCTGCTGGGCGGGGGCATGTCGTCGCGGCTGTTCCAGGAGATCCGCGAGAAGCGGGGGCTCGTCTACTCCGTGTACTCGTTCAACGCGCCGTTCATGGACTCCGGGCTGTTCGGCATCTATGCGGGCACCGGGGAGAAGGAGGCGGGCGAGCTGATGCCGGTGGCGCTGGAGGAGCTGCGGCTGGTGCAGTCCACGGTGCGGCAGGCCGAGGTCGACCGGGCGCGGGCGCAGGTGAAGGCGTCGCTGCTGATGTCGCTGGAGAGCACGGGCAGCCGCTGCGAGCAGCTCGCGCGCCAGATCCAGGTGTTCGGGCGGCCGGTGCCGACGGCGGAGACGGTCGCCAAGCTCGCGGCGGTGGGGGTGGCGGACGTGCAGCGGGCGGCGGCGCGCATCTTCAGGGGCAGGCCGACGCTCGCGGTGATGGGGCCTGCGGAGAAGGTGCCGAGCCTGGCCGACGTCGTCGAGCGGCTCGCGGCGTGAGCGCCGCGTTGCAGGCGCCGGCCGACACGCTGGCGCGCGCGGAGGAGCACCTCTCGGCGCTGATGGCGCGCGCGAGGGCGGCCGGGGCGGATGCGGCAGACACGGTGCTGGTCGCGGGGACGTCGGTGTCCGTGTCGCGCAGGCTCGGGCAGACGGAGCATCTGGAGAGGGCCGAGGGCGTGGACCTCGGGCTGCGGGTGTTCGTGGGGCGTCGCTCGGCGATCGTGTCGGCGTCGAGCCTCGACCCGCAGCGGTTCGACGCGCTGGCGCAGCGCGCGGTGGCGATGGCGAAGGTGGTGCCGGAAGACCCGTACGGCGGGCTGTCCGGGGAGGTGGTGGCGCCGTCGGGGCTCGACGCGCTGGAGCTGTGCGACATGGGGCCGGAGCCGGACGTCGCCGCGCTGACCGAGCGGGCGGCGGCGGCGGAGGATGCGGCGCGCTCGGTCGCGGGGATCACCAACTCCGAGGGTGGCGAGGCGGGGTACGGGCGCACGCGGGTGTGGCTCGCGACGTCGGCGGGGTTCGCGGGGTCATACACGCGGACCGGGCACTCGGTATCGGCGACGGCGCTGGCCGGGACGGGCACGGGGATGGAGCGGGACTACGACTACCATTCCGCGGTGCATCTGGAGGATCTGGAGGACGCGGCGAGCATCGGGCGGTCGGCGGCGGAGCGGGCGCTGGCGCGGCTGAACCCGACCCGGCCGCGCACGACGACGCTGAGCGTGGTGTACCATCCGCGCTGCGCGGGGAGCCTGATCGGGCACCTGGTCGCGGGGATCAACGGGGCGTCGATCGCGCGGGGAACGTCGTTCCTCAAGGACAGCCTGGGCAGGCAGGTGTTCGCGCGGGGCATCCAGGTGATCGACGATCCGCGCCGGCGCCGGGGTCCGCGCTCGCGGCCGTTCGACGGGGAGGGCACGCCGACGGCGACGCGCGCCATCGTGGACGACGGAGTGCTCGACACCTGGCTGCTCGACAGCCGGACGGGGCGGCAGCTCGGCATGGCCACCACGGGCCACGCGGCGCGCGGCACCGGCGGGCCGCCGTCGCCATCGTCGACGAACCTGTACCTGGCGCCGGGCGACGTGACGCCGGCGGAGCTGATGGGCGACATCCGCGAAGGGCTGTTCGTGACCGAGCTGATCGGCTCGGCGATCAACGGGCTGACCGGGGACTACAGCCGGGGGGCGTCGGGGTTCATGATCCGCGACGGGGCACTGGCCGAGCCGGTGTCGGAGATCACGATCGCGGGCAACCTCGTGCAGATGTTCGCGCGGATGCAGCCGGCGGACGACCTGGTGTTCCGGCGGGGGACGGACTCGCCGACGGTGCGGGTGGACGGGATGACGCTGGCGGGGGCCTGAGGCAAGGAAGGCCAGGGGCGCTGCCCCTGGACCCCGCCAAGGGCCGAGCCTTTGGAAACCTCGACTTAGGAAAAGGGCTGATTTGTGCCGGTCCAGGGCGGCTCGCCCTGGCGGGTCCAGGGCAGAGCCCTGG
>CAXSFE010000072.1:0-19858 GCA_964236585.1 uncultured Acetobacteraceae bacterium | reverse complement strand
CCTTGACTTAAGAGAAGCCATCCAAGGGGCTTCCCTTGGCGGGGTCCAGGGGCAGCGCCCCTGGCCTTGTTTCCTGGCTTACTGCAGCGGCTCCACCGGCAGCGCCCACATCAGCCCGCCCTGCGACGCCAGCGCGTTGCGCCCGCGGGGCAGCTGCAGCGGCGAGTCCTTGCCCACGTCGCGGTCGTAGATCTCGCCGTAGTTGCCCACGGCCTCGACCGCCAGGCGGAACGCGTCCTCGCCCACGCCGAGGGACCGCGCGATCCACGGCAGCTCGCCGGTGAGGCGCCGCACCACCGGGTCGGTGCTGGCCCGCATGGCTTCGGCGTTGGCCCGTGTGATGCCGTGCTCCTCGGCCTGCAGCAGCGCCCACACCGTCCAGTCCACCAGGGAGGCCCATTGCGCGTCGCCGGTGCGGGTGGCCGGCGACATCGGGTCCAGCGTGATGGGGTCGGGCAGCACGGCGAACCGCTCGACCTGGGCATGGAACGCGGCGCGGACGTTGGCCATCCAGGAGATGTCGCCGGTGATCGCGTCGCAGTGGCCGCCGACGAGGGCCGCCTCCATCTCGCCGCGCTCGGAGAACGGGAAGCGTGCCTCGGGTGTCGCGAGGCGCGGCTCCAGGGCGTCGTAGAGGCCGCGCTCGGGGGGAGAGGCGTTGATGAAGCAGACGTTGCGCCCGGCGAGGTCGGCGGGGGTGGCGATGCCCGCGTTGCGCGGCACCAGGAAGCCCTGGCCGTCGAAGAACATCGGCGGGCCGAACGCCACGCCGTAGACGCCGGCGACGACCGGGTGCGGGGTGGCGCCGAACAGCACGTCGACGCGGCCGTCGCGCAGGGCGGCCAGCGCGTCCGGCTCGTCGGAGGACGACAGGAACAGCGCGCGGGCGGGGTCGCCGAGCGCCTCCGCGGCGAGCGCGCGGCACAGGTCGGCGCCGAGGGCGGAGAGGTTGCCGTGGGTGTCGGCCTCGGAATAGTCGTCCTCGTCGACGACCACGCCGCAGCGCAGCGCGCCGGCCTTGCGGATCGCGGCGAGGGTGGGTCCGGGGGCGTCCGCTGCGGCCGCGGCGGCGTGTCCGGGCGCGGCGTCTGCGCCGCGCGCGGACTCTGGACGTGCGTCCGGGGACGCGGCGGTGGGCGCGGGTTGCGTGGCGGCTGCGGGGGCCGGCTGGGCGGACGCGGCGAGCGGGCCTGCGAGCAGCAGGGCGGCCAGCAGGCCGATGGCGGGGGCGGCAGGCGTCATCTCGGGTCGTGCTCCGGGCAAGAAGAAGGGGAGCCGGATCGCTCCGGCTCCCCTCCCAGGTCAGGCAAGGCGTCTCGGACGGATCAGGGCGTCCAGGTGCCCGAGGTGGGCACGCCGGGCGTCAGCGACGGGCGGGGGTTGAAGTCCGCGGGCGCCGGGTCGATCAGGGTGCCGTTCTGGTAGTCCGTGGGCACGATGTTGAGCGTGTAGCAGCCGCCGAGCGGGTAGTGCGGCAGGCTCGGCGTGGTGCCGGGCAGGATCTCGGCGTAGGAGGCCGGGAGCGGGGCGACCGAGCCGGTGAGGCGGGCGTTGTCGAAGGCCGCGAGCATGTCGCCGATGCCAGGCGTCTTGGCGTCTGCCGGGCCCACGTAGTCCTGGCCCGTCAGCGCCTTGCCGGCCGCGAAGCCGCGTGTCTCGTCCGGCAGGTCCGCGAGCGGGGTCAGGCTGAAGAGGTTGTCGATCAGCTTGATGATCGAGCTGTGCTCGGAGTTCTGGCTGATGATCGCGTGCGCCTTGGCGTAGGGCGAGATCACGATCGCGGGGATGCGCTCCGACGGCTCCAGCGGGTTGCCCTCCGGGTCGTTGACGCGGCTGGTAACGGCGGCGTGGTCGTAGAGGCCGTCGGTTTCGTCGTAGGCGATGACGATCGCGCTGTCCTTCCAGTACGGGCTGGCGGCGATCGCGTTGATCTCGTCGGCCAGCAGCTGCTCGGCGATCTGGCCGTCGGAGTAGCCGGGGTGGTCGTCGCTGCCCGGGAAGGCGGCGCGCACCGCGGGGTTCGGGTCGACGGGCAGCAGGGCGTCGTTGTTGTCGTAGCCGCCGCGCACGTAGAACACGCCGCCGGTCGTGCCGAGCTGCTGGTTCTGCACGGCGCCGAAGAAGTCGTTCAGGCCGCGCAGGTGGGCGCTGGCCACCGTGGCGTTGTCGGCGATGTAGCCGAAGTACTGCGGGGCGTTGTGGTGGACGATGTAGGAGCTGTGCAGCGGCACGGCCGTGCTGTCGGTGGGCTCGGCGTCGTAGCCCTCCTGGAACCAGCCCCAGTTGGTGGGCGCGTTGCCGTCGCCGGCGATGCGCTTGATGTCGTGCTGCACGTCGAGCAGGTCGAGCGCCGGGTTCGGGTCGTTGGCGATCGTGGTCTGGATCGCGCGGCCCATGAACGACAGCGGCAGGGTGGCGTAGGTCTGGTTCAGCCCGGGCTTGTTGGGGTTCTCGTCACCCGGGTTGTAGGGCGGCTTGACCGGGGAGAAGTCGAGGTTCGAGCCGGGGAACGGGCCGGGGTCGGCGATGACCGGCTCGCCGCCGCTGCTGGCCACGACGGGGCTCGCGGTGTTGCTGCTGGCCTCGCCCGGGTGCAGCGCCCACTGGGTCAGGCCGGACTGGCCGGCGATCATCGCCAGCGCGTTCGGCGTCGACGGGCCGGTGACCGTCATGTGGAAGTTGTCGAACAGGGCGAAGCGGTCGGCGTACTGCCACATGTAGGGCGCGGTGTCGCAGTCGACGTGGCCCATGGCCAGCTCGCCCATCTGCTTCTGCGCGAGCGTCGGGTTGGACGACGCGGGGAGCAGCGTGGTCTTGCTGACGATCTGGCCAGCCGCGTTGGTGGTCAGGCCCTCCTCGTCGAGCGCGAAGCGGTCGTTGCGCGAGACGCCGCCCACGAAATCCTGGCTGTTGTCGATGCCGGCGTGGGAGTGGTCGACCGAGGCGATGTCGGCCGGGTAGATCGGCACGGTGGCGCCGGCGGCGGTCTTGACCGTCTGCGGGATCAGGAACGGCGAGATGGGACCCACCGAGCCGTCGGTGTTGACGATCGGCTGGTAGAAGCCGGGGGTGGCCGTGCCGCTCTGGGTGAACAGGCCGTGCGCGCCGGGGAAGGTGCCGAAGTAGAAGTCGAAGGAGCGGTTCTCCTGGAACAGGACGAACACGTACTTCACCTTCTGCTGCAGCAGCGCGACCTTCTCGGCGGTGCTGAGCTTCGGCTGGGCGGCCAGGTTGGTGGCGAAGCGCTGCACCATGTCGCTGCTCTTGGGCGCGATGGTCACGTCGCCCGGCGCTTCCTGCGCCAGGAGTGCCGTCGGCTGCAGCATCGCCAGCGTGCCAAGGACGGCACAGGAGTTCCTGTACCAGTTTTTCAGAGTCATTCTGTTCCACTACCCAAAGTTGCGGTCGCCGCGAGTCCGTCCGATTACAGGCCGGTCATCGTCGGGCGGAGTTGAAGCGCGTCGCGGCGAGGGGAGCCAACTACAGTTCGGTGACATGTCGCAGCGGAACGAATACCGGTAACAGGGTGCCAAAGACAGCAAGGCCAGGGCTCTGCCCTGGACCCGCCAGGGGCGAGCCGCCCCTGGACCGGCCTTCCTAGATCCAGGTTCCGGAGGCTCGGCCTTTGGCGGGGTCCCTGCCTTCGAGCAGGGGGGCAGAGCCCCTGGCCTTGCCGTCAGACGAGCCTGCGAACCTCGCGCTCCTCGCGCACCACGTAGGTGTAGAACCGCACGGAGCCGTCCGGCTGCTTCTCGCGGTAGATGCCCTGGATCTCGTTCTCCAGGCCGGGAAACAGGTTGGCCGCGCGCTCGAACACCTTGAGGTACTCGACCATCGGCCGCGCCCGCTCGTCGAGCCGCTCGCCGGGGACGATGGTGGCGATGCCGGGCGGGTAGACGACCCAGAGCGTGCAGGCGATGCGGCCGAAGATCTCGTCGATCGGCAGGAAGTCGACGTTGTTGCGCACGAACTCGCGCACCGCCTGGTCCGGGCGCATCGCCATGGTGGGGAAGTGCTCGGCGCGGAACTGGTCGCGCTGCAGGGTGGAGGTGCGGTGCGAGCGGTAGAACTCGTGCATCTCGGCGCACAGGTCGCGCAGGCGCACGCCGCCGTAGCGCTCCGGGCGCTGGCGCACGAAGTCGGGCATGACCTCGTCGAGCAGGCGGTTGTCGTCGTGCAGGCGCTTGAAGAACACGAGGAAGCTCAGCAGCGTGCCGGCCTTGCTGCTTTCCACGCCGGGGGTGAGCAGGAACAGGATCGAGTTGAGGTCGTTCTTCTCCGGCACGATGCGGTTCTCGCGCAGGAACACCGCGAGCACGGGGGCGGGCACGCCGTGCTCGGCATAGGCGCCGGTGTCGTGGTCGAAGCCGGGGGTGAGCAGCGTGAGCTTGTTCGGGTCGGTCATGGCGAAGCCCGGCGCGATCTCGCCGAAGCCGTGCCAGGTCTCGCCCGGCGAAAGCGACCAGTGCGCGGGGTTGGCGGCCAGCTCGTCGGTCGACACGTCCTCCCAGCGCACGCGGGCGGGGGCGCCTGCCACGCCGGCGGCCGGGTTGGGCACGGTGTCGGCGACGAACGGCTCGAAGAACCACTGCTTGTCGGGGTCGGTCTCGCGGGCGAGGAACTCGTCGCGCGCCGAGCGGATCTTCTTGCGCAGCTCGATGCCGAGGCGGACCGTGTCGTCCCACAGCACCTCGCCCTGCCGCCCCTTCATCATCTGCGCGCCGACGTCGAGCGAGGCGAACAGCGGGTAGAACGGCGACGTCGACGCGTGCATCATGAAGAACTCGTTGAACCGGCGGTGCTCCACGCGCCGGCGCTGACCCTTGATGTGGTTGTCGCGCACGTGGATCTGGCTCGACTGGCTGAAGCCCGCGAGCTGCTTGTGCGTGGACTGGGTGGCGATGATCCCCGGGCTCGACTCGGACAGGCCGTTCAGGCCCATGGCGAAGCGGCCGCGATACAGCGGGTGGAACTTCATGAACCCGGCCCAGGCCTCGTCGAACATCAGGTAGTCGCACAGCGGCCCGAGCTTCTCGGCGATCATGTCGGCGCTGTAGATCGTGCCGTCGTAGGAGCACTGCTCGACGACCGCGACGCGGAACGGTCGCTCCCTGCGCCAGGCGTCCTTGTCGATCACCAGCGGGTTGTCGCGGATCGACTCGCGCAGGCGGGTCTCGTCCAGCGCCGCGAAGTCGATCGGGCCGATCATGCCGTGGGCGTTGCGCGCGGTGGGCAGGAAGACCGGGATGCCGCAGCCGAGGAACAGGCCGCCGTGGTGCGCCGCCTTGTGGTTGTTGCGGTCGAACAGCACCAGGTCGTCGTCGGCGACCAGGGACTGCAGCACGATCTTGTTGCTCGTCGAGGTGCCGTTGAGCACGAAGTAGGTGCGCTCGGCGCCGAAGATCTTGGCGGCCTCCTTCTGCGCCTGCAGCGGCGCGCCCTGGTGGATCAGCAGGTCGCCGAGGTCGAGCACGGAGTTGTCGAGGTCGTCGCGGAACACCGCCTCGCCGAGGTGCTCGACGAAGATGCGGCCGATCGGCGAGCGCGAGTAGAACACGCCGCCGTTGTGGCCGGGGCAGGTCCAGAGCTGGTTGCCCTGCTCGGCGAAGTCCAGCAGCGCGCCGAAGAACGGGGTGCGCAGGGTCTCGGCGTAGTGGCGCAGGTAGCTCGCCAGGTTCTTCGCGATGAACTCCGGCGTCTCCTCGGCGAGGAAGACGAAGCCGTCGGCCTCGTGCAGCACGTCGACCGGCATGTCCTCGAAGCGCTGGTGGCGCACCAGGATGATGATGGGCACGGCCAGGCCGCGCTTGCGGATGAAGGACACCAGGGCGGCGGCCTTGCCCTGCGGCCCGCGCTTGCCCCAGTCGATCACCACGCAGCCGAGCGCGGCGTCGGTGCGGATCACCAGCTCGGCCTCGTCGATCTTGCGGGCGCGCAGCGTGGAGAAGCCGATCTTCTCGATCTCGGCGGTGATCTGGTCGAGGCGGATGCCCTCGATGTCGTCCGCGTCGAAGCCGGGCGCGGCGATGAGGAACTTGAAGCGGCGCTCGAACTGCACAGGCGGCTCCTCCAACGGGGCGGCCGGGCGCCGGACCGCGCGCGACCGGGCGCGGTGTATCGCGAAGGTCGCGTCCTGTCGAAGGACTAAATACGGGTCCCATGACCGACCGGGAGCCGAAGCGCAACCCCGCCCTCGGCGGCCGGCCGGGGCTGCGTCTGGCCGCAGCCGCAGGACAGGCCGCCTCCTCACGCGACCAAGGAAAATTGCGTGGACATCGCGGCACCTGACAGCGGCAGGACGCATCGGCCTGACTGTCCGGCCAAGCCTGGGTTTTCCACGGTCGTAACGCGTTTGTGACGCTTCTGGTATGGGGTTATGCGTAACGCGCTGCATACAGGACCGGGTAAAATGTTATGGTCATCACGCGTACCCAAATGTCTTGCAGGTTTCGAGTCTATACCGCCGCCGGGTTGAACGACACCAGCCACAACGCGTGCCGAGACTTCAGAATTGGCTCGATCTTTACGCCCTCAACTTCAAACGTTCTTCGGTCGACTGTGCCCCAATCGCGTCCACGTCACGGGGCAGGTGGCCAGTCTGGGAGGGACGGCTTTGCCAGACGTGGCCACACGGGGCACGGCACCAAGGCTGGCAACCGACAGTCTTACTCCCCGCACGGAGCAGGCGATTGGCCAGGGCCGCGAGTTCGCCGGAACGCCAGCCGGACGAGCGCCCGATCTGGGCGCCTGATTTCGCCGGCGCTGAGGAAAAGGTCACGACGATGGATCGCACTGTCACGTCCCCGCACACGAAGCGTCTTGCCCGGCGGTTCGTCGTGGTCGCCCAGGTCGCCTGCGATCTGCAGGAGGCGGGCGTCGCCTTCCAGATGTTGCGCATAGCGGAGAGGTTCCTGCGCGGGGCGGTGATGACACCCAGGGACAGGAACGACGTCGGGGAACTGATCGTCGCGACGCATCACCGGCTCTGGAACCTGCAGCAGCTCGACGGCATGGAGACGCGGCGCTGGCTTGGCGCGGCCCGCAGCCCGATGCCGTGACACGCCGGTTCGCGGCATCGGCGGCACGGCGCAGGCACATCGGACGCGACGACGTGGCGTGCCGGCAGCCACCCTGGCGCGCCGGCAGTCGATGTGCCCGGGCGGCACCGTGCTATGCTGGCGGGCGCCATGCCCGACCCGGACCAGCGCCCCGATTCGTCTCCTGACGCACCGGCCCACAGTCGGGCCGCCGGCCCGCCGACGGTGCGGCGGATCATCCACATCGACATGGACGCGTTCTACGCCTCGGTCGAGCAGCGCGACGACCCGGCCCTGCGCGGCATCCCCCTGGCCGTGGGCGGCTCGCGCGAGCGCGGCGTCGTCGCGGCCGCGAGCTACGAGGCCAGGCGGTTCGGCGTGCACTCGGCGATGCCGTCCTCGACCGCACGGCGGAAATGCCCGCAGCTGGTGTTCGTCCACCCGCGCTTCGACGTCTACAAGGAGGTTTCGCGCCAGATCCACGCGATCTTCGCCGACTACACCGCGCTCATCCAGCCGCTCTCGCTCGACGAGGCCTACCTCGACGTCACCGCGCCGCTGCTCGACCGCGGCTCGGCCACGGCGATCGCCCGGGAGATCCGCGCCCGGATCCGCGCCGAGACCGGGCTGACCGCGTCGGCGGGGATCTCCTACAACAAGTTCCTGGCCAAGCTGGCGTCCGACCACAGGAAGCCGGACGGCCAGTTCGTCATCACCCCGCGCATGGGACCGGGCTTCGTCGAGACGCTGGCGGTCGGCCGGTTCCACGGCATCGGGCCGAGGACGGCGGAGAAGATGGACCGGCTCGGCATCCGCACCGGCCTCGACCTGCGCGCGCAGTCGCTGGAGTTCCTGGTGGCGCGGTTCGGCAAGGCCGGGCCGTACTACCACGGGGTCGCGCGCGGCCTGGACGACCGGCCGGTGGTCGCCGACCGGGTGCGCAAGTCGGTGGGCGCGGAGAACACTTTTACGCGCGATGTCTTCGCCTGGGAGGAGGTCCCTGCCCTGCTGGCGCCGATCCTGGCCAAGGTCTGGGCCGCCTACGCGCGCGGCGGCCTGCGCGGGCGCACCGTCACGGTGAAGGTCAAGCACGCCGACTTCCGCATCCTTACGCGCAGCCGGTCCTGCGTGGACACGGTCGCCAGCGCAGCCACGCTGGAGCGCCTGGCGCTGGAGCTGTTGCGGCCGTGCTTCCCGGCGCCCGGGGGCGTACGGCTGCTGGGCGTCAGCGTGTCGGGCCTGGAGCAGGCGGCGGGGCGGGTGCAGCTGGCGCTGGGGCTGGAGGAGGAAGCAAGGCCAGGGGCTCTGCCCCTGGACCCCGCCAAGGGAAGCCCCTTGGATGGCTTCTCTTAAGTCAAGGGATCAAAGGGTCCTCGGACCCTTTGCGGGTCTGGGCGTAGCTGCCGAAGGTTCCGACGATCCGCTTGGATCGTTGGAATGGCAGCGGAGGGAGAGCCCAGGCCTGCTTCCTTGACACCGCCATCCGTCAAGACTTCACAGCCGCACCCGCTCAGGCCTGGGGCCGGTCCGCCTGGAACAGCTCGGTCAGCTCCGCCGCCTGCTGCTGCGCGTTCTGGATCAGCTGCGTCTCGTCCTCGTAGTACGCATGGCTCTCCTCCAGCGACCGCTCGTCGCGCGCGGCGAACAGCGCCACCGCGTCGCGCCCCGCCGCCGCGTCCCCGCCGAGGGCGTCGAGCGTCAGTTCCGTCAGGCGCAGGCTGGAGTGGAACGTCTCGCGCACCAGGCCGGCGACGCCTCGGTCCATCAGCAGGTGCGCGTGCCGGCGGTTGCGCGCCCGGGCCACGACGCGCAGGTGCGGGAACTGCCGGCGCGCGATCTCGGCGACCCGCAGCGCCGCCTCCATGTCGTCGATCGCGACCACCAGCACCTGCGCGGCCTCGGCGCCGGCGGCGCGCAGCAGGTCGGCGCGGGCGGCGTCGCCGTAGTAGACCTTGCTGCCGAAGCGGCGGATCACGTCGATCTGGGCTGCGTCCTTCTCCAGGGCGACGAAGCCGATGCCCTGCATGCGCAGCACCCGGCCGACGATCTGGCCGACCCGCCCGAAGCCGCAGATGATCACCGGCATGGGGTCGGAGTCGATCAGGTCGTACTCCGGCTCCGCGCGCGGCGCGAGGCGGGGCACCAGGACGCGCTCGGACACGCTGAACAGCACGGGCGTCGCGGCCATGGACAGCGCGATCACCAGGGTGGCGCCGTCGGCCTGCGCGGCGCTCAGCGCGCGCACGGAGACGGCGGCGGCGAACAGCACGAAGCTGAACTCGCTGCCCTGCGGCAGGGCGAGGGCGAAGCGCGCCGCCTCCACGCGGGTCTGGCCGGCGATGCAGCCAAGCACGACGGCGACCACGGCCTTGGCGAGGAGCAGGCCGAGCACGGCCGCGCCGATCATCAGCGGGTGGGCGGACAGCAGGCCGAGCTGCGCGGCCATGCCGACGGACATGAAGAAGAAGCCGAGCAGCAGGCCCTCGAACGGCTCGATGTCGGCCTGCAGCTCGTGGCGGTACTCCGAGCCGGACAGCAGCACGCCGGCGAGGAAGGCGCCGAGCGACATCGAGAGGCCGGCGCTGCTGGCCAGGAAGGCTGTGCCGACGACGACGAGGAGCGAGGTGGCGGTGAACACCTCGGGCGTGCGGGTGCCGCCGACGGCGCGGAACACCAGCGGCAGCAGGAAGCGTCCGCCGACGAGGATCGCGGTGATCGCGGCCGCCGCCTGCGCCACGCGCGCCCACGGCACCAGGGCGGGCATGGCGCCGTGCAGGCCCGCCGCGAGCGGGCCGCCGCCGGCGGCCAGCAGCGGCACCAGCGCCACCAGCGGGATGAAGGCGAGGTCCTGCAGCAGCAGCACCGCGAAGGCGTCGCGCCCCGCCCTGCCCTGCAGCAGGCCGCGTTCGGCCAGCATCGGCAGCACGATCGCGGTGGACGACAGCGCGCAGCCGGCGCCGAGCACCACGGATCCGCCCCAGCCCACGCCGGCCGCGTGCGCCAGCCCGGCCAGCAGCGCGGCCGTGCCCCCCACCTGGGACAGGCCGAGGCCGAACACGGCGCGGCGCATCACCCACAGCCGGTGCGGCCGCAGCTCCAGCCCGATCAGGAACAGCAGCATCACCACGCCCAGCTCGGCCACGGCGGCGATGTCGGCCACGTCGCTCACGAGGCCCAGCCCGGCCGGGCCGATGGCGGCGCCGGCGACCAGGTAGCCGAGCACGCTGCCGAAGCCCGCGCGGCGCGAGGCCGGCACGAAGACGACGCTGGCCACCAGCAGCGCCACGAGGGTCCTCAGCATCGTTCGCCTCCCTGCGGCCGGCCGCCAGCGACCCGGGTCCAGGTGCAGCCTGCTCCCGAATGTTGCGCTGCGGGAGCCCGCGCGCGCTGCGGCAGGGGGCAGCGGCGCGAGGTGCCGCAAGAACCGTTCGCAGTGCGCGCAGAAACCTGTAACGTCTTTTCAAAAGAGGTGCGAAAAGCCCGACTGCGCCTGGGAACGAACGAGGTGGCCGCCTGAGCCGCCCGACGGAAGGAAGCTGACATGGACGTGCACGAGTACCAGGCAAAAGAGCTGCTGGCGAGCGCGGGTGTCGCCGTGCCGCGCGGCGCCGTCGCGTTCAGCGCGGACCAGGCGGTGTATGCCGCCACCGAGCTCGGTGGGTCGCGCTGGGCGGTCAAGGCGCAGATCCATGCCGGTGCGCGCGGCAAGGCTGGCGGCGTCAAGCTGTGCTCGACCTATCACCAGGTGCGCGAGGCTGCCGCCGGAATGCTGGGCAAGCGGCTGGTCACCGAGCAGACCGGGCCCGAGGGCAAGCCCGTGCAGCGCGTCTACGTCGAGGCCGCCGAGCCGTTCGAGAAGGAGTTCTACCTGGGCTTCGTGCTCGACCGGAAGGAGGAGCGGGTCCGCGTCATCGCGTCCAAGCACGGCGGCATGGAGATCGAGCAGATCGCGCACGACAGCCCGGACGAGCTGACGCAGGTGATCGTGGAGCCCGCGGTCGGGCTGCAGCCGTTCCAGGCGCGCGAGATCGCCTTCTCCCTCGGCCTGACCATCCGCCAGGTGCAGGGCGCGGTGACGTCGATCCTGGGCGCCTACCGCACCTTCCGCGACCTCGACGCGACCATGCTCGAGATCAACCCGCTGGTGCTCACCAAGGACGACCGGATCATCGCGCTCGACGCGAAGATGAGCTTCGACGACAACGCGATGTTCCGGCAGAGGAACGTCGCCGGGATGCACGACCCGTCGCAGGAGGACCCGCGCGAGGCGCAGGCGATGGAGCACCAGCTTAACTACGTGGGCCTGGGCGGCGACATCGGCTGCGTGGTCAACGGCGCGGGCCTGGCGATGGCGACCATGGACGTCATCAAGTACGCGGGCGGCGAGCCGGCGAACTTCCTCGACGTCGGCGGCGGCGCCAGCCCGGAGCGGGTCGCCACCGCGTTCCGCCTGGTGCTGTCGGACCAGAACGTGCGCGCGGTGCTGGTCAACATCTTCGCCGGCATCAACCGCTGCGACTGGGTCGCGGAGGGCGTCGTGCACGCGGTCCGCGAGACGCAGATCAAGGTGCCGCTGATCGTGCGGCTGGCCGGCACCAACGTCGAGGCGGGGCGCCGCATCCTGCAGGAGAGCGGCATCGCCGTGATCACCGCCGACAGCCTCACCGAGGCGGCGCAGAAGGCGGTCGCGGCCGCGAAGTCGCACGTCTCAGTGTCCAGCGGGGCAAAGGCCTGATCCCATGAGCATCCTGATCAACGAGACCACCAAGATCCTCATCCAGGGGTTCACCGGCGACAAGGGCACGTTCCACGGCCGGGAGATGATCGAGTACGGCTCCAACGTCGTGGGCGGCGTCACCCCCGGCAAGGGCGGACGCAGGCACCTCGACCGCCCCGTGTTCAACACCGTGCGCGAGGCGGTCGCGGCCACCGGCGCCGAGGCCTCGATCACCTTCGTCGCCCCCCCGTTCTGCGCCGACGCGATCATGGAGGGCGCCGACGCCGGCCTGAAGCTGATCTGCGCGATCACCGACGGCATCCCCGCGCAGGACATGATGCGGGTGAAGCGCTACCTGCGCCGCTACCCCAAGGAGCGGCGCACCCTGCTGGTCGGGCCGAACTGCGCCGGCATCATCAGCCCGGGCAAGGCGATGCTCGGGATCATGCCCGGCAACATCTACAAGAAGGGCGGCGTCGGCGTGGTGTCGCGCTCCGGCACGCTGGGCTACGAGGCCGGCGCGCAGCTGATGGAGCTGGGCATCGGCATCTCGACGAGCGTCGGCATCGGCGGCGACCCGATCAACGGCTCCTCGTTCCTCGACCACCTGGCGCTGTTCGAGCAGGACCCGGAGACCGAGGCGGTCATGATGATCGGCGAGATCGGCGGGCCGCAGGAGGCCGAGGCCGCCGAGTGGATCAAGGCAAATATGACCAAGCCGGTCGTCGGCTACGTCGCGGGGCTGACCGCGCCGAAGGGGCGGCGCATGGGCCACGCGGGCGCGATCATCTCGGCGGCGGGCGACAGCGCGGCGGAGAAGGCGGAGATCATGCAGTCGTTCGGTCTGGCGGTCTCGCCCAGCGCGGGCGAGCTGGGGTCGACGATGGCGGGCGTGCTTTCGCGGCGCGCGGCCTGACGGCAGGCAAGGCCAGGGCGCTGCCCTGGACCCGCCAGGGGCGAGCCGCCCCTGGACCGGCTTCTCTTAAGGGATGCGTTGCAAGGGCGCAGCCTTTGGCGGGGTCCAGGGGCAGAGCCCCTGGCCTTCCTTCCTCGACATCGCAGGGAATCCCATGAGCTTCACGCTGATCGACCCGCCCACAGCCCGCCTGCACCGCTCCGAGCTGGCGGTGCCCGGCTCCAACCCCGGCCTGTTCGAGAAGTCGGCGAGGAGTGCCGCCGACATCATCTTCCTCGACTGCGAGGATGCGGTGGCGCCCGCCGACAAGGAGCAGGCGCGGAAGAACATCATCCAGGGCCTCAACGAGGTCGACTGGGGCACCAAGACGATGATGGTGCGGATCAACGGGCTCGACACCCACTACATGTATCGCGACGTGGTCGACATCGTGGAGGCCTGCCCGCGGCTGGACATGATCCTGATCCCCAAGGTCGGCGTGGCGGCGGACGTCTACGCGGTCGACATGATGGTCACGCAGATCGAGTCGGCGATGCGCCGCGAGAAGCGGATCGGCTTCGAGGTGCTGATCGAGACCGCGCTCGGCATGGCCAACGTGGAGGCGGTCGCGCAGAGCTCGAAGCGGCTGGAGGCGATGAGCTTCGGGGTTGCGGACTACGCGGCGAGCACACGCGCGCGCACCACGACGATCGGCGGCGTGCACGCCGAGTACGGCGTGCTGACGGACAAGGACGCGGAGGGCAAGCGTGACTACTTCTGGCTCGACCAGTACCACTTCGCGCTGAGCCGGATGATGGTGGCGTGCCGCGCCTACGGGCTGCGGCCGATCGACGGGCCGTTCGGCGACTTCGGCGACACCGAGGGCTACGTCGCGGCAGCGCGTCGCGCGGCGGTGCTGGGCTTCGAAGGCAAGTGGGCGATCCACCCGAGCCAGATTGAGCCGGCCAACGCGGTGTTCTCGCCGTCGCAGGCGGAGGTCACCAAGGCGCATCGAATCCTTGAGGCAATGGCGCAGGCCGCGCGCGAGGGCCGCGGCGCTGTGTCGCTCGATGGGCGGCTGATCGACATCGCCAGCATCCGCATGGCTGAGGCGCTGATCGCCAAGGCGACCATCGCGGGGGTCGAGGCGGCGGCCTGAGCGGCGCGTCGATCCGGCCCGGCGCGGGGGCGCCGGACCGGATCAGCGCGGAGCGCAGCCTTGCGGTCGCAGCTCACGCGTCCGGACCGGGCGGGACGGCAGGTGGAGGGACCCGCCGGCTCATCCGGTCCGAAGGCACGTATACCCGCCCGTTTCTGTTTGCGCCACCATCGTCGAGACGCCGGGACGCGGCCGAGGCAGGAAAGGCCAGGGCTCTGCCCTTGGACCCGCCAGGGGCGGGCCGCCCCTGGACCGGCGCACTGAAGTCTCGACCCCTGCTACCGTCCGCGGTCGCCGAGCGCAGCCACGATCATCTCGATCCCCGTGGCGTGCCAGCGCTGCACCGCCTTGTGGTCGGCGCCGAGCACGGTGCCGAGGCGCCGCCAGCTGTAGAGGTGGCGTCCGGTGGCCGGGCTGACCAGGCTGCGCGCGCCGACGATGCGGCGCAGGACGTAGCGGTCCTGCGGGATCAGGGTGATCCAGCCGAGCGCCTCGTCCATGCGGGTGATCTGCGCCGCGGACGGGACAGGAGGCTTGATGCGCCCGCCCGTGTCGCTGCCGAACGCCTCTGCGGCCCGCACGACGTCCAGGTTCGAGGTGCGCAGCTTCGTCGAGTAGCCGGTGCCGGGGATCGTCAGCAGGGTGCAGCCGGCCACCTCCAGGCGGTCGATGACGTACTCCGCGTCGATCCTGGTGTCGCGCGCACCCTGGGCAGCGGCCGGCGGACGCAGGGTCTCGACGCGGGCGGGCGGCCGCGGCGCCTCGGTGGCGGACGGCATGGTGCTGCGACCCTGCATGCGCGCATCGAGCCTGACGACGTTGCTCATCCAGCATCTCCCGGTTGTGGTTGGTTCATCCGCGGCGCGGCCCTCGCCGCCGGCCCTGGTCCGTCCGGTCACAGGTCGAACACCGGCCACGGGTAGGGCGAGCCCTCCAGCACCGTGCCCGCCGTGATCAGGCCCCAGGTGTCGGGGTGGCCCGAGGGACGCGCGGGGCGGTCGGTGGGCTCGCGCACCGGCGGCGGCGGCGTGCCGACCGAGGAGCGCTTGCGCACGCCCAGGCGGCGGGCGTGGTCGATCACCGAGTTCCGGCCGACCCCGATCGCCGCCGCGACCGTGTCCCAGGTCGCCCCGCTCCGGCGCATCTCGAGCACCTGCCGGTTGCGGGCCGGTGTCCAGTCGAACCGCTGCGCCATGCCGCCTCCGTCTGGTTGACTAACATTTAGTTAGAACAACCGGCGGTGTTCGTCAAGCATACTAACATATCGTGAAAGGAAGATTAACGCGGCGCGGCCTCGGGGCGCGTCACGCGGCTGTGGCGGCAGACGGCCGGATGGCCGCGGGAGGGCGCAGGCGACAGCCCGCGCCCTCCCGCGGCCGGTCGGCTCAGGCGACGATGTCGGTGCCCGCGAAGAAGAACGCGATCTCCTGCGCGGCATTCTCCACGCTGTCCGAGCCGTGCACGGAATTGGCCTCGATGCTCTCGGCGAACTCGGCGCGGATGGTGCCGGCGTCGGCCTTCTTCGGGTCGGTGGCGCCCATCAGGCGGCGGTTCTCGGCCATCGCGTTCCCGCCCTCGAGCACCTGCACCACCACCGGGCCGGACGTCATGAACGTCACCAGGTCGCGGAAGAACGGCCGCTCGGCGTGCACGGCGTAGAACGCCTCGGCGGTGGCCTGGCTCAGGCGCATGCGGCGCTGGGCGACGATGCGCAGGCCCGCCTCCTCGAACTTCGCGTTGATCCTGCCGGTGAGGTTGCGGCGGGTGGCATCGGGCTTGAGGATAGACAGCGTGCGCTCGGCCATGGGGAGTCTCCTTGGGTTCAACTGGCGCGCGTGTACCCGAGGCGGGCGGGGGGCGGCAAGCGCGGCAGGCCGGAGCCCATGCCTGAAGGGAATAGCCCAGCATCGCTGCTGCGAGCCGCAAGGCAGCGACGGGCGACACTCATCCACGGCCACGTCCGGGTCGGCCAGTGACCCAGGGGTCGAGCTTGCCACGCGGCCGGTGTCACGGCTGGCTGGGCAAACCTCGCCGTCTTGCGCCTCACGCGGTTGCGGATGACAAGCCGCGGCGTGCCGGCCGGCAGCCTGCCGGCGTGGCAAGGGTTTGCGGGGCGGTCAGCCATCTTCGGCCGGCCGCTCCCGTCAGTCAGGAGCGTACTGGAGCATGCCTTGCCTTCGCAGCACATTCACATCGGCGGCTTTGCTCTTGCTGTCCTGCACCGTGGCGGCACCCGCGCAGGAGCCCGCCGCCGCCTTGCCGCCCGACTCGGTGACGGAAGGGTCCGCCTCGCTCGCGAACGGAGCGGCGCTGGCGTACACGGCGACCGCCGGCATGCTGGCTGTCGGCGCGACTGACGCGCAGGACGCCATGCTGGCATTCGATGGCAGCCGCCTGCCCGGCACGGCGGCGGGCCTGCCGGCCGGTCCCGACGAGCAGCCCGCGACGGCGCGCATGTTCTACACGGCCTATTTCGCAAAGGGCACGGAGGCGCAAAAACGACCGTTGGTGTTTGTCTATGAGGGGGGACCGGGCACCTCGACGAGGAACCTGCGGATCGCGGGCTTCGGGCCCATGCACGTCGTGATCCCCGACCTGCAGCATCCGGTCGGCGGTCCCTACCGCATCGAGAACAATCCGGACACGCTGCTGGACGCGGCAGACCTCGTCTTCATCGACGCACCGGGAACCGGCTACAGCAGCATCCAGGGCCACGATGCCGCGAAAGGCTTCTACGGCATCGACCAGGACGCGGCCGCGTTCGACCGCTTCATCCGGCGTTTCCTCAGCAAGTACGACCGCTGGAACTCGCCCAAGTATCTTTTCGGCGAGAGCTACGGAACAACGCGGAACGCGGCCCTGGGATGGCAGCTGGTGCAGGACGGCATCGACCTGAACGGCATCATCTCGCTCAGCACCTTCATGAGCCGTGACAATTTCCTCGACGTTGCGGGTGCCAGTCCCGGCACGGACAATCCCTATTTCCTGGCGCTGCCAAGCTATGCCGCGATCGCCTGGTTTCACCACAGGCTGCCAGGCGCGCCACCACAGCTCGAGCCCTGGCTTCACGACGTGGAGCACTACGCGCTTGGCGAATACGCGAGCGCGCTGCTCGCCGGCGCCGACCTGCCGCCGGAAGGGAAGCAGTCCGTCGCGGCGAAGCTCGAAAGCTATACGGGCATACCGGCCGCGACGTGGGTGAAGGCGAACCTGCGGATCACCGGCGACCAGTTCAAGAAGCTCCTGCAGGAGGACTCAGGTCTGACGACGGGCCGGGAGGATGCCCGCTACGAAGGACCTGCGATGAACCCGCTGGCGGCCGAGGCCGAGTACGACCCGTACGGGAACTCGGTCCGCTCGTCGATCACGGCAGCGATGAACAGCTACGCGCATGAGACGCTCAGGTTCGGCACAGAGCTGACCTATCAGGCGTACGCCGACGTTCCCGGCCTGGCATGGGACTCGTTCCATGTGACGACCAGCAAGACATGGCTGGGAGTGTGGAACGTCCTGCCCGACCTTGCGAACGTGCTCAAGCGGAACCCGAGGATGCACGTCCTGGTGATGGGCGGCTACTTCGACCTGGCCACCACGTACTTCTCCTCGGTGTACGAGATCAAGCATTTGCCCATCCCGCAGCCGCTGCAGGACAACATCGAGTATCAGTTCTTCCCGGCCGGGCACGAGCCTTACGTCAACCCGGACGCCCGCCGCGCGATGCATGACCGCATGGCACGGTTCATCCAGGCCAGCCAAGACAAGCAGTGACCGACTGGCTCCCGTGCAGGCAGGTGGTGTCCGCATCGTTGTCCGCCCGCCGAGCAGAGACCGGCCAAGGCAGAGGGCCTCTACGAGCCACCTGCCTTGCGGCTGGCGTCACGGGTGTCGAATAAACTCCTGACGGGTCCCTCCCGCTGGAGACTCGCCTCCGGGAGGCCTGGACAGCGACGGCGGCACCCCTCGCCTTTCCTTGTGTGTGCGGGTCTGGGGGCGCTCGCCCCCAGCGGGTCCAGGGCGGAGCCCTGGCCTTGCCTTCCCTTCGTGCTAGACCCGCCCGCATGAGCCTCCTGGCCGTCCGTTCCGTCACCCTGCGCATCGCCGGCCGCACCCTGCTGGAGGGCGCCGACCTCACAGTGGAGGCCGGCCGCCGCATCGGCCTGGTGGGCCGCAACGGCGCCGGCAAGTCCACGCTGCTCAAGGCGATCGCCGGCGACCTGTCGGTGGACGGCGGCGACATCCGGCTGGCGGCGCGGGCGCGCATGGGCCGGGTCAGGCAGGAGGCGCCGTCCGGCGACGCGAGCCTGGTGGCGACGGTGCTGGAGGGCGACCCGGAGCGCACGGCGCTGCTCGCGGAGGCGGAGCGGCTGGGCACCGGCTCCGACCCGCAGCGCCTTGCGGAGACCCACGAGCGTCTGCGCGCGATCGGCGCGGACTCTGCGACCGCGCGGGCGGCGGCGATCCTGGCGGGGCTGGGCTTCGACGAGGCGGCGCAGGCGCGGCCGGTGTCCTCGTTCTCCGGCGGCTGGCGGATGCGCGTGGCACTTGCGGCGGCGCTGTTCGGGGCGCCCGACCTGCTGCTGCTCGACGAGCCGACCAACCACCTCGACCTGGAGGCGACGCTGTGGCTGGAGGGGTGGCTGGCGCGCTTCCCGGGTGCCGCGCTGGTGGTGAGCCACGACCGAGGGCTGCTGGACCGCTCGGTGCAGTCGATCGCGCACCTCGACCAGCGGCGCATCAGCCTCACGCCCGGCGGCTACGACGAGTTCGTGCGCATCCGCACCGAGCACGCGATGCAGCACGCCCGCGCCGCCGAACGGATCAACGCGCAGCGCGCGCACATGCAGGCGTTCGTGGACCGGTTCCGCGCGCAGGCCACCAAGGCGCGGCAGGCGCAGAGCCGGCTGCGGGCGCTGGAGAAGCTGCCGGCGCTGGAGGCGGTGGTGGAGGACGCGCCGACGCGGTTCTCCTTCCCAGAGCCCGCGCGTCTGGCGCCGCCGATCATCGCGATCGACCACGCCAGCGTCGGCTACGGCGCGACGCCGATCCTGCGCGGCCTGCACCTGTCGATCGACATGGACGACCGGATCGCGCTGCTCGGCGCCAACGGCAACGGCAAGTCGACATTCGCGAAACTGCTGGCCGGGCGGCTGGAGCCGCTGGCCGGGGAGATCAGGCGCTCGGGAAAGCTGCGCGTCGGCTACTTCGCGCAGCACCAGGAGGCGGAGCTGGACGCGACAGAAAGCAGCGTCGCGCACATGACGCGCGCCCTGCCCCGCGCGCTGCCCACGGTGGTGCGCTCGCAGCTCGCGCGCTTCGGCCTGGACTCCGAGCGCGCGGACACGCCGACCGGAGAGCTGTCCGGCGGCGAGCGGGCGCGGCTGCTGCTGGCGCTGGCCACGCGCGACGCGCCGCAGCTGCTGATCCTCGACGAGCCGACCAACCACCTCGACATCGACGCGCGCGATGCCCTGGTGCGGGCGCTGTCGGACTTCAGCGGCGCGGTGCTGCTGATCACCCACGACCCGCACCTCGTGGAGCTGGTCGCGGACCGGCTCTGGCTGGTGGCCGACGGCACCGTGCGCGCCTACGAGGGCGACATGGACGAGTACCGCGCGCTCCTCGCAGAGCGTGGCCGCCCGGTGCGCGCGGACGCGGCGCCCACGCGGCGCGACGACCGGCGCGAGCGGGCCGAGAGCCGCGCCCAGCTCGCGCCGCTGCGCCGGCAGGCGAAGGACGCGGAGGCACGGATCGCGAAGCTCGCGGCAGAGCGCGCGGCGATCGAGGCGAAGCTCGCGGACCCGGCGATCTACGCGCCTGGGCGGTCGGCGGAGATCACGGCGGCGAACACGCGGCTCGCGGCGGTCGCGCGGGAGTCCGACGCGGCGGAGGCGGCGTGGCTCGCAGCGGAGGAGGCCATGGAGGCGGCATCGTGAGGCGGGCAAAGCCGGGCTCTGCCCGAACCCGCCAAAGGGCGGAGCCCTTTGGAAACCCTGGACTTATACCAACCGCCGAAACGCCTGACTCTGACGGGTCTGGGATTCCCACGATCG
>CAXSFE010000071.1:0-20237 GCA_964236585.1 uncultured Acetobacteraceae bacterium | reverse complement strand
GGCAGACATCGCCGCCGCCACCGCGTCGCCAATGGCGACCCGCGCCTGCCGGGCCGCTCCTCCCTGGGCAGCATCGCGCGCGCCCTGTGGCGCCTCGGGCGCGGCCACGCCGACGGGCTCGACGGATTCAACGCCACGGTCGCGGGCTTCCTCGCCTCGCTGCTGCCGCTGCTGCTGCTGGCCCTGCTGATGGCGGCCGGCGGCGCCCCCGACGCGGCACGCGGCCTGGCCGGCGCGGTGGTCGGCCTGCTCGCCCCTCCGGTGCTGTCGCACGCCCTGGCTGTCCGCTGGGGCCGCGAGCGCGAGTGGCTGCGCTACGCCGTCGCCGTGAACTGGTGCCAGTGGGCGCTGCCCATGCTGTTCGCCGTGCTCCTCCTCCTCGCCCAGCTCGTGACCGGCGGCGGCGCCGGGACTGCGCCGGCGGTGCGCGTCGTGGTGCTCGGGCTGATCGCCTACTGGCTGTGGCTCGACTGGTTCATCGCCCGCCATGCCCTGCGGATCGGGGCCGGCCGCGCCGCGCTGCTGGTGCTCCTGGTCAGCCTCGGCAGCGGCGCCCTGGTCCTGCTCCCCCAGTTTGCCTCGGCGCTGCTGACCGGCGGCTAGGCCGGCATCGCAGCAAGCAAGGTTGAGGCTCTGCCTCAAACTCCGCCAAAGGCCGAGCCTTTGGAAACCACCACTCAAGCAAGGCCGGGCTGGGGCCGGCTCGCCCCTGGCAGGTCCGGGCGGAGCCCAGCCCTGCTCGGCCTGCAAGCCAATGAACCAAGCCGCCGGTACCGGGTTATTGGAACGGGAAGCGCAGGCAGACGCCCGACCTTGCCCGCCTCCTCCCCAGGCCCCTGGCGGACCGGCCGCCAGACTTGGCATGGTGCCCCAAACCCCACGGGAGAGAGGCCATGACCACTGCGAATGCACGCGAGTCCGAGCACGACATCGACCCGCTGTTCCTCGAGCGATGGTCGCCCCGGGCGTTCACCGGCGAGGCGCTTCCCGAGGCGGAGCTGCTCGCGATGATCGAGGCCGCGCGCTGGGCCGCGTCGTCCTACAACTCGCAGCCCTGGCGGTTCCTCTACGCCCTTCGCGGCACGGCACACTGGGACGCCTTCCTGGGCCTGCTCGCCGAGTCCAACCGCTCCTGGGCGCACCAGGCCGGGGCGCTCCTGGTGCTGGTGTCGAACTCGTTGATGCGCGTTCCCGGGGCGGAGCGCGAGGTGCCGTCGCACAGCCACTCGCTCGACGCGGGCGCGGCCTCGGCCAACTTCGCGCTGCAGGCGGCGCGGATGGGCTGGCAGGCGCACGGCATGGTGGGCTTCGACCGCGAGCGCGCCTTCGCCGAGCTGCGCGTGCCGCAGGGCTACCGCGTGGAGGCCGCCTACGCCGTCGGCCGGGTGGGCGACCCAGCGCAGCTCCCGGAGGCGCTGCGCGCGCGCGAGGCCCCGAACGGGCGCAGGCCGCTCGCGGAGATCGCGCTAGCGGGCGGGTTCCCGGAGTAGGCCAGGCAAGGCCAGGGGCTCTGCCCCTGGACCCCGCCAAGGGCTGGGCCCTTGGATCGCCTTCCTTAAGCAAGGCCGGTCCAGGGGCGGCTCGCCCCTGGCGGGTCTGGGCAGAGCCCAGCCTTGCTTGTCGGCGGGTCAACAAACAAAGCCGCCGGCATGAGTCGTGAATGCTAAAGGCAAGCCTTTGGCACAGCCTCGACCTTGCCTGCCCTCCCGCTACTGCCGCGCCAGCCGCCCGTCCGGGGTGAACAGGTAGTCCCCCGCCTGGCCGAGGTAGTCGTGCAGGATCAGGAACCGGACGTTCTCCACGTTGCGGCTCATGGCGTGCAGGTTCAGCGCCAGGAACTGCGGCGAGACCTGGACGCGGGCGTCCTGCCCGTCGCCGAGGTGGATCACGAACGCCGGCGCTTCCCGCGCGGCAAGCAGGGTCCAGTGCACGCCCAGCGCGGTGACGTGCTGCCCTGCGCTGACCGGGAGCGGCCCGGCCGCCTCCGCCGACGATGCCGCGGGGTTGTCCAGCGGCACGGCGTCGGCCAGCGCCGGATCGCCTGTCGATCGCGCATCGTCGCCTGGGACCGGGTCGGGGAGCGGTGCCGCCGCCACGTCCGGCTGGCCGGCGGGCGCGTTCCCGGCAGTGTCACCCGCGGGCGGAGGGGACGCGGGCAGCCCCGCCCGCAGGCGCTCCACGGCGGCGGCCAGCGGGTCCGTGGCCACGGACGCGGCATCGCCGGGCGGGGTCGCCGCGGTCTGCGCGCCGCCGGCCGCAGGGGGTGGCTGTGCCGGTACGGCAGATGCCGGCGCGGCGGCCGGCCTGTCGTCCGGCATCCTGGACAGGTCGGCCTTGTGGCCCGCGACGAGCAGATACAGGCCCAGCACGCCTGCCGCGAACAGGCCCGAAGCCAGCAGTGTCAGCCATCTCATCCGTCCGAACCTTCCGCGCGCGATGCGGGCAATCCTAGCGCAAGCCCGGCCCAAGAGCGCGCAGGCCGGGGAGGCAGCAAGGCCGGGCTCTCCCTCCGCTGACCATCCTCATGGCCCAAGCGGGCCACCGGAACCTTTGGCCAGCTACGCCCAGACCTGCCAAAGGCCAGGGGCCTCTGGACACCCCTCCCTTATAGAAGGCGATCCAAGGGCCCAGCCCTTGGCGGAGTTTGAGGCAGAGCCTCAACCTTGCCTTCACCTCTCGTCCCCGCTGCACCCCGCCGCGCGGATCGTGCCCCGTGCCGACCCCGCCGGGGCGTGCAGCTCGAACGCCAGCCCCAGCAGCCGGTGGTCCGCCGCGACCCATGCCTCGGCCTGCGACGCCGCCGCCTGGTCCAGCGCCGGGTGGCGCAGGCCCACCTGCCACTGCCGCGACGTCGCGGGCGGTGCGCCGGCGCCCGGAGCCTCGGCCACCGGGGCCAGCGTCAGGGTCGAGTCGCGCTTGAAGCCCGGCAGCACCACCGGCACCGGGCCGGGACGGTCCGGCAGCCACCGCGTCCAGTAGAACGCCATGGCCAGCGGCGTGCGCGTCGCCGGGTCGGCGGCGCCGAGATCCAGGTCGGGGCGGCGCTCCGGGCCGGCCGCGTCGTACTCTCCCAGCCAGGGCGCGCCGAACGCGGCGGGGTCCCAGTGCGCGACGAAGGCCGGGTGGCGCTGGCGGAGCTGCGCGAGCGTCCTGGCCTGCACGCGGCGCGCCGACAGCGTGTCGCCGTCCCTGCGGAAGTCGTCCCAGCTCTGGCGCACGACCCGCCCGCCGCTGAGCGAGCGCGTGTTCACCGCGACCTCGCGCAGCACGCCGCCGCGCCAGGTGCTGACCTCCTCCACGAGATAGCGCACCTCGAGCACCCACCAGACCGTGGCGCGGAGGTCGAGCTGCACGTCCACGGTGCGCCCGCCGTCCGGCCCGGGCGTGACGTCGACGCGGGCGGTGACGTGCCCGGCATGGTCGGTGTCGCCCTCGAAGCGGCAGAGCTCGCCGGCGTGCGCGACGGCGGCGAGCAGCGTCAGGCAGAGCGCAGCGGCAGCGGCCCGGGGGAGCACGGCGGCGCCGCGAGGATTGACGCAGCAGCCCGGGGCTGGAACAGCATCCGGGCGCGATCCCCCCGCCGGCCGGGACGCCACGCCGGAGCGGCAGGACCCGATGGTGCGCCTTCTCCCCATGCTGCTCGTGCTCCTCGCCTCCGCGCCGCCGGCCGTCGCCGCCCCGCCCGTTGCCGCCACGCCCGTCACTGTGCCAGGGACCCCGCACCGCGGCGGCACCCTGCGCCTGGTGGCCCACGCCGCGGCCGGCACCATCGACCCGCAGGTCAACGACACCGCCCAGTACTGGCAGCTCTACGCCGTGAGCTATGACGGCCTGCTGACCTACCGCAAGGCGGAGGACGCCGACGGCCTCGTCCTGGAGCCCGACCTCGCCGACGCCCTGCCCGCGGTCAGCCCAGACGGGCTGCGCTACGACTTCCACATGCGCCCCGGCGTGCGCTTCAGCGACGCCCGCCCGGTGCGCGCCTCGGACGCCGCCGCCTCGCTGCGCCGCGCGTTCCGGGTGTCCGGGCCGGGCGCCGGCTTCCTCGCCGCGATCGAGGGCGCGGACGCCTGCACCGCGCAGCCCGACACCTGCCGCCTGGAGGGGGTGGAGAGCGACGACGCCACCGGCCGCGTCACGCTGCGCCTCGCCCGCCCCGACAGCCAGCTGCTCGCCAAGCTGGCGCTGCCCCCGGCCTCGGTGCTGCCGGCCGACACGCCGCCGCACGACGCCGGCCTCGTGCCGCCCCTCGGCACCGGCCCCTACGTCATCGAGGGCTACGACCCGGGCCGCAGCCTGCGCCTGGTGCGCAACCCCGCGTTCCGGACGTGGAGCGAGGCCGCTCAGCCCGACGGCCACCTGGACGCGATCGACTACGAGTTCGGGCTCGGCGAGGAGGCCGCGATCACCGCGATCGAGAACGGCCAGGCCGACTGGACCTTCGACCAGCCGCCGTTCGACCGCCTGCCGGAGCTGGGCGCACGCTTCGCCGGCCTCGCCCACCTGCACCAGACCGACGCGATCTGGCGCATGACGCTCAACACCCGCGAGCCGCCGTTCGACGACGAGCGGGTGCGCCGCGCGGTGGCGCTGGCCGTGGACCGCGACGCCGCCGTGCTGGTGTACGGCGGCCCGCGCATGGCGCTGCCGTGGTGCAGGATGCTGCCGCCGATCCTGCCCGGCAGCGAGCCGGGCTGCCCCGTCGGCCACGACCCGCAGGAGGCGCGCCGCCTGGTGCGCGAGGCGGGCGCCGTGGGCGCGAAGGTGACGCTGGTCGCCGACCAGAGCCCGGTGCAGCGCCAGCTCGGCACCTACCTGCAGAGCGTGATGGCGTCCATCGGCCTCGACGCCCGGCTCAGCACGCTGTCGGGCGACATCCAGTTCACCTACATCCAGAACAGCGCCAACCACGTGCAGGCCGCGGTCACGCCCTGGTACGCCGACTTCCCCGACGCGTCGGACTTCCTCGACGTGCTGACCAGCTGCGGCGCCTTCCACCCGGGCTCGGACTCCTCGCTCAACATGTCCGGCTTCTGCGACCCGGCGATCGACGCGGCGATGCGCGCAGCCGAGGCGGCCACCGGCGCCGACGCGGCTGCGCGCTGGGCGGCGATCGACCGCGACGTGACCGCGCGCTCGCCGATGGTGGTGCTGCTGGTGCCGTCCTACGTCGACGTCGTGTCCGCGCGCGTGCACGGCTACCTCTACACGCCGCTGTACCACATGCTGATCTCGGCACTCTGGGTGGACTGACCCGGGTGGACTGAAGCGGGGCGCGTCGAAGCAGACGAGCCCTCAACGGTTTCTTAGAACATCACTGGCGTAGTGGAGGGCGCATTCGGAGCGGGACTTCCCACGGCATGAGGCTGGCCTTTCCTTCCTGGCGGCGACGCCGCATCTCGCTGCATGCCGGCATCATCTCCGCCGTGCTCGCGGTGTGCCTGCTGCTGCTCGGGCTCGACGGCTGGAGCACCTGGCAGGCCAGCGAGGCCGCGATCGCCGCCGACAAGGTCGAGACCGCCAACCTCGCCCGCTCGCTCGCCCGGCATGCCAGCGACACCCTCCAGGTCGCCGACGTGATCCTGTCCGGCCTGCGCGAGCGGGTCGAGGCGGAGGCGCCTTCGCCGGAGCGGACGGACCGGCTGGAGCGCCTGATCGCGATGCAGGTCGCCGACGTGCCGGCGCTCTCCGGCCTGGCGGTGTTCGACGCCAAGGGAGCCAAGCTCGCCGGCGAGCGGGATGCCCTGGTCAGCGTGTTCGGGGTCGAGGGTCGCGCCTACTTCGAGTACCACCGAACCCATGCGGACCGCGGCGTCCGGGTCGGCGAGCCCATCCGCTCGCGCGCCGACGGGCTCTGGGGCATCACGGTGTCGCGCCGGATCGACGACCCGAAGGGCCGCTTCGCCGGGGTCGTGCGGGCGAGGATCTCGACGGCGTTCCTGCAGGACTTCTACCGCAGCTTCGCGGTCGGCTCCCACGGCCTGATCTCGCTGATATCCATGCAGGGGATCGTCGTCGCGCGCACCGACGCCACCGAGATGAACACCGGCGCCAACGTGTCCGGCGGGCCGGTGTTCCGCAGGATCGCCGCCGGCCAGTCCTCGGGCAGCTTCCGCTACGTCTCGCCGCTGGACGAGGTCACGCGACTGGGCAGCTTCCGCAGGCTCGACGACTACCCGCTCTACATCGTCGTCGGCCACGCGCTCGACGAGGTGCTGGCCGGCTGGCGCGCCGACGCCCGGCGCCACCTGGCCGCCAGCCTGTTCGTGTCGGCGGTCCTCGCCCTGGTGGGCTGCCGCTTCGCCGGCCAGGTCAGGACTCGGCAGCGGGCCGAATGCCGCTACCGGCTGCTGGCCGAGAACTCGAGCGACGCCATCGTGTGCATCGGCCTGGACGGGAGCCGGCGCTACGTCTCGCCGGCGTTCAGCAGGCTGACGGGATGGAGCTTCGAGGAGGGCGTCGCCGAACAATCGACAGACATCATCCACCCCGACGACCGGCCGGAGTACGACCGCCTGGCGGGGCTGCTTGCGTCCGGGTCGGCCCAGGTGACGTGGTGCTTCCGCTACATCTGCAAGGACGGGTCGCTGCTCTGGGTGGAGGCGCGTGCGCGCCTGCTGGAGGGCATCGACGGGGAGACGCAGATGATCTGCAACGTGCGCGAGATCACCGAACGGCGTGCGGCGGAGGCCCAGGTCGCGATGCTGAATCGCGAGCTTGCGGAGCAGGCCAACACCGACGGGCTGACCGGGCTCGCGAACCGCCGCCGCTTCGACGAGATGCTGGAGCAGGAGTGGCGGCGCGCGGCGCGCGACGAGATGCCGCTCGCGCTGCTGATGGTCGATGTCGACCGCTTCAAGCTCTACAACGACCGCTACGGCCACCAGCGGGGCGACGAGTGCCTGCGCGCGGTGGCGACGGCGATGGGGCAGGTCGCGCGCCGCCCCGCCGACCTCACCGCACGCTACGGCGGCGAGGAGTTCGCGTTGCTGCTGCCCGGCATCGACGAGGCGGGCGCGGACGCGATCGCCGGCCGCGTGCTCGCAGCGATCCGCGCCACCGGGATCGAACATGCGGCCAACCTGCCGGCCGGCATCGTCACCGCCAGCATCGGGGTGGCCAGCGTGCTGCCGCGCTTCGACCGGGCGGAGTCGAGCGCGACCGCCCTGATCGAGCACGCGGATGCCGCGCTGTACCGGGCCAAGCGGGCCGGCCGCGACCGCGCGGTGACGCAGGACGGGATGGGTGCCGCCGCCGTGGAGGGCATGACGCTGGGTGTCGCGGTCCGGGCCTGAAGGCGGACGCAGGGCCGGGCTCTCCCTCCGCTGCCCATCACCCAGGACCCAAGCGGGTCGTCGGACCCTTCAGGCAGCTCCGCCGAAGGCCTTGAAGCCTCTGGAGGCTCTCCCCTCGGGCATCGGTTTCCAAAGGCGAGCCTTTGGCGGAGCTTGAGGCCCATGCTTGAAGGCGGGGCCTCGACCCTGCTTTCCCCCCCATGCCCCGCCTCAGGCGATCAGCACCGCGCGCAGGTCGTTGACGTTGGTCAGCGTCGGCCCCGTCACCACCAGGTCGCCGATCGCCGCGAACAGCCCGTAGCTGTCGTGCGCCGCCAGCACCGCGCGCGGCGACAGCCCGGCTGCGCGCGCGCGCGCCAGGGTGTCCGGCGCCACGACCGCCCCGGCCGCGTCCTCCGTGCCGTCGATCCCGTCGGTGTCGCCGGCGACCGCCCAGATCCCCGCGTCGCCGTCCAGCGCCACCGCGAGGCCGAGCAGGAACTCGGTGTTGCGCCCGCCGCGCCCGGGCTTCGTCGCGCCGATCGACACCGTGGTCTCCCCGCCCGACAGCAGCACCGCGGGCGCGCGCGCCGGCTCGGCGTGGCGGCGCACGCTGCGCGCGATCCCGGCCATCACGGTACCGAGCTGGCGGCTCTCGCCCTCCAGCGCGTCGCCGAGCATCAGCGTCGCCAGGCCTTCCGCCCGCGCCGCCGCCGCCGCCGCCTGCAGCGCCATCGCGGGCGTCGCGATCATGCGCACATCGGCCTCACCCACACCCGCGCCCCCCGTTCCTGCGCCCAGCGCCCCGCGCCCGGGCTCGCCCGCAGCCAGCAGCACCGCGACCGCGCCGGGCAGCGCCAGGCCGTAGCGCGCGACGATCTCCTCCATGGCGCCGGGGGGATCGCGGTTCGGGATCGTGGGCCCCGAGGCGATCGTGCCGGGATCGTCGCCCGGCACGTCGCTGATCGCCAGCGTCACCACGCGCGCGGGCGCGGCCGCCTGCGCCAGCCGGCCGCCCTTGATCCCCGACAGCCGCCGGCGCACCACGTTCATCTCGCCGATCGTGGCGCCGGAGGCGAGCAGCGCGCGGCCCACCGCCTGCTTGTCGGCCAGCGTCAGCCCCGGCCCTGGCAGCGCCAGCAGCGACGACCCGCCGCCCGAGATCAGCGCGAGCACGAGGTCGTCCGGCCCGAGGCCGCGCACCGCCTCCAGCAGCCTGCGCGCGCCCAGCTCGCTGTTGGCGTCGGGCACCGGGTGCGAGGCCTCCAGCACCTCGATGCACCGCGTCGGCACCGCATGCTCGTAGCGGGTGACCACGAGGCCCGACATCCGCCCGTCGTCCACGAGGTCCGGCCAGGCTGCCTCCAGCGCCGCCGCCATCACCGCCGCGGACTTGCCGCCGCCGACGACGACGCAGCGCCCGCGCGGCTTCTCCGGCAGGTGCGCGGCCAGCACGCGGTGCGGGTCGGCGGCGGCCACGCCCGCGTCGAAGATGCGCCGCAGCACGGCACGCGCGCGCCCGTCGTCCCAGGGCCCGCCCGCCGGGAGCGCGGGGACCGAGGACCCGGGAGCCGGGAGCACGGGAGCCGGGAGCCCGGAAATCGGGAGCCCGGGAATCGGGAGCACGGGGATCGAGGGACTGGTGGACATCGCTCGGCGGCTCCTCATGGCCTGCGCCCGTTCCGGCGCGGTGCGACCTGTTAGCAGGCGGGCGGAACCGGCGCGAAGAGGCAATGCGCGTGCGGGCCCGGCGGGGTGCAGGGTCCGGACGCAGGCCCGCGCCCCGCCACGCCCCGGACACCGGCCCCGCCTGCCGCACTCGCGGCCGTCCGCGCGACACTGCTACACTCCGGCCGTTCCTCGGAGCCTGCGATCCATGCTGACCGTCCACCCCGGCGACGCCCCAGCCCGCGTGCTCCCCGACCCGCTTCCTGGCGCACCTTCCTGTCCCGGGCAGGACGTGTGGTTCGACCTGCTCGACGGCACCGACACGGAGCGTGCGCTGGCCGCCCGCCTGACCGGCCTGCGCATCCCCGCCCGCGAGGAGATCGCCGAGATCGAGGCCTCCAGCCGGCTGCAGCGCGAGGGCGACACGCTGTACCTCAGCACCTCGATCGTCGCCCGCCCCGACGACGGCTCGCCGCTGCTGGTCACGCCGCTCGGCCTGGTGCTCTCGCAGCACCACCTGCTCACCGTGCGCTACAGCCGGCTCTCCGCGTTCGACAGCTTCGCCCGCACCCTGTCGGCCGGCGCGGCCGGCCCCGCGACCCCCGATCCCGCGCCCCCCGGCCTTGCGACCACAGGCCTTGCGGTCACAGGCCTCGCGACGCGCACCGCGCCGTCCAGCACCGACGCGTTCCTCGGCCTGATGGAGGCGATGGTGGACCGCGCCGCCGACATCCTCGAGCACGCCGGCGCGGAGCTGGACACCCTGTCCGGCATGATCTTCTGTGCCGACAGCAGCCCGGGCCGCGGCGGGCGCAGCGACGCCGTCCTGCGCGGCGTGCTGCGCCGGATCGGCCGGGCCGGCGACCTGGTCTCGCACCTGCGCGACAGCCTGCTCGGGCTGGGCCGCATCGCCGCCTACGTGGCCGAGGCCCACCTGCCGTGGATGCCGGCCGACCTGCACGGACGCTGCGTCTCGGTGCGCGCCGACATCGCCTCCCTGTCCGACCACGACGCCCAGCTCACCAGCAAGGTGCAGTTCCTGCTCGACGCGACCCTCGGCTTCCTCAACATAGAGCAGAACAACGGCATCAAGGTGCTCACCGTGGTCAGCCTGATCGGCATCCCGCCCACCCTGATCGCCAGCATCTACGGGATGAACTTCAAGAACATGCCCGAGCTGGACTGGACCTACGGCTACCCCTACGCGCTGTGCCTGATCCTGCTCAGCATCGTGGGCCCGCTGGCGCTGTTCCGGTGGCGGGGGTGGCTGTGACGCGGGACGCAGCGACGCGCGGGGTCGGGACGCACGGGGCCGCAGCGCACGAACAGCCGTCCCGCGCCGCCCCGCCGCCCCGTCCAACCCGGACCCGGACCGTCGCGGCGCCCCTCGTCGCGCCCTCCCGGACCGGGCTCGCGCTGGCGCTGGTCGTGGCCCTCGGGGCGTCCATGCCGCCCGCACCGGCCCGCGCGCGCGAGCCTTCGCCTGCGTCGCCCGCTCCCACCGCCTGGCTGGACGCGCTCGCCGCCGTGCAGCGCCAGCCGCGCGCCTACCACGGCAGCGTCGGCCACCGCAGCCTGCATGTCGGCCTGGGCCTGCCCGGCCCCGACGGGCGCTTCGGCGGCACCGCCGTGTTGCTCGACGCCGCCAACCACGTGGTCGCCGCCGGCCCGGTGCGCGGCCGCGTCCAGGGCCAGGCCTGCCGCCTCCGCCTCGACCTCGGCGACATCACCGCGCGCGTCGACGGCGCCTGCCGCCCGGACACCCTGTCCGGCCTGCTCGACGAGGTGCGCCACCAGCCGTTCGGCCTGCTCCGCTTCCTCCTGGCCAAGGGCGACGAGCACGTCGTGGGCGAGGTCTGGCTCACCAGGGGGCCGTAGCGCAGGACAGGCAAGGCCAGGGGCTCTGCCCCTGGACCCCGCCAAAGGCCAAGCCTTTGGAAACCTGAACTCAAGACTTTTTCATCAAATGCCGGTCCAGGGCGGCTCGCCCCTGGCGGGTCCGGGCAGAGCCCGGCCTTGCTGCCTATCTTCGCCCCGCGAAGAACGCCTGCAGCAGCGCCGCCGCCTCGCGCTCGCGCACGCCGCCCACCACTTCCGGCCGGTGCAGGCATCCCGGCCGCGCGAACACCCGCGCCCCGTGCTCCACCCCGCCGCCCTTCGGGTCGTAGGCGCCGAACACTACCCGCGCGACCCTGAAGTGCACGCACGCCGCGGCGCACATCGCGCACGGCTCCAGGCTCGCGACCAGCGTGCAGCCCACGAGCCGCGGCGAGCCCAGCAGCACAGCCGCCGCGCGCATCGCCCGCAGCTCGGCGTGCGCCGAGGCATCGCGCTCCGCCTCCACCGTGTTGCCCGCGCGCGACAGCACCCCGCCGTCAGGCCCGAGCACCACCGCGCCCACCGGCACCTCGCCGCGCAGGGCGGCCGCGCGCGCCTCGTCCAGCGCAGCCTGCATCGGAGCCTCGCGAGCGTCTGCCATGGGCGCGTTCGTGCCCGCGATCGGGGCGGCGGTCCAGCACGGCGGGCGGAGCCGCCGGCAATTCGACCGGCGTCCGGCTTGCCGGAACGCCGGGTTGTGCCCAGGTCGGGCAGCCCTGCACGCGTCGAGGTCCATGCCCGAAGGTCACACCATCCACCGCCTCGCCCGGGTGTTCGAGGGCCGCTTCGCCGGCCGCGTGGTGGCCGCCTCCAGCCCACAGGGACGCTTCGCGGCCGGCGCCGCGGTGCTGGACGGCCTGCGCATGGCGTCGGCCGAGGCGCGCGGCAAGCACCTGTTCCTCCGCTTCGAGGGCGGCGGCCTCGACTCCGGCGAGCCGCCGGTGTGGCTCAGGGTGCACCTGGGCCTCTACGGCGGCTGGCGCTTCGCCGGGCCGGGCCTCGCGGGCGAGGGCGGACGCAGGCCGGCCGCCACCGGAGCCGCACCGCACCGTGCCGCCGCCCCGCGTGCGGACCCGGCCGACCCCGACGAGATGGCCGGCGCGGACGACGCCGATCCGGGCGAGGACATGGACAGCGCGGACCAGGCCGCAGCGGCCCGCTTCGTCGCGGCATCCGGCGCCGGCGAGGGCGAGCGGGCCGGCGACGGCGATGCGGACGGGGGGTGGCCGCCTGAGCCGCGCGGGCTGGTGCGGCTGCGGCTGCTCGCCGGCGACAGGGTCGCGGACCTGAGCGGCCCCACGGCCTGCGTGCTGGAGACGCCGGAGGGCAGGGCGGCGGCGATGGCGCGGCTTGGCGAGGACCCGCTGCGCGACGACGCGGACCTCGACGCCGCGGGCCGGGCGGTCCGGGCGTCGCGCTCCGCCGTGGGCCTGCTGCTGATGCGCCAGGACCTGGTGGCCGGGATCGGCAACATATACCGCGCCGAGGTGCTGTTCCGCGCCGGCATCGACCCGCACCGGCCAGGCCGCGAGATCACGGACGCGGAGTGGCGCGCCCTGTGGGCGGACCTGCGCGCGCTGATGCAGGACGGGGTCGCGCGTGGGCGGATCATCACCACGCGCCCGGAGCACCGCGCGTCCGGCCGGCGCGGCGGGGCGGTCAGGCGCGGCGACGCAAGCTACGTCGCGCACCGGGCGGGGCAGCCGTGCCGGGTCTGCGGGACGCCGGTGCGGGCGGAGGCGATGGCGGGGCGGACGCTGTACTGGTGCGAGGCATGCCAGCCGGAGTGAACAGGAAGGAAGGTCGAGGCTCTGCCTCGAGCTCCGCCAGGGCGAGCCGCCCTGGACTGGCCTTCTTAAGGGATGGGGATCCAAGGACCCCTGGTCCTTGGCGGGTCTGGGCAGAGCCCAGGCTTGCTTGCCGCCCGGCTTGTCCGCCCCCGCCGCATTGCCCATTGTCGCGTCGGGACGGAAACAACCACAGGGACAACCCATGGACGATATCGTCATCATCTCGGCCGCGCGCACCCCGGTCGGCAGCTTCAACGGCGCGCTCGGCTCCGTGCCCGCGCACACGCTCGGCGAGATCGCGATCCGCGCGGCGCTGGAGCGGGCCGGCGTCGCGGCCGAGGAGGTCGACGAGGTGATCCTCGGCCAGGTGCTCACCGCCGGCCAGGGCCAGAACCCGGCGCGCCAGGCGGCGATCGCGGCCGGCATCCCGCAGGAGCGCACCGCGTTCGGCATCAACCAGGTGTGCGGCTCCGGCCTGCGTGCGGTCAGCCTCGCCGCCCAGCAGGTGATGAGCGGGCAGAGCACCGTGGTGCTCGCCGGCGGTCAGGAGAGCATGAGCCAGTCGACGCACTGCGCCTACCTGCGCGCCGGCACCAAGATGGGCGACCTGCAGCTCGTCGACACCATGATCCGCGACGGCCTGTGGGACGCCTTCAACGGCTACCACATGGGCACCACCGCCGAGAACGTGGCCACCCAGTTCCAGATCACCCGCCAGCAGCAGGACGAGTTCGCCGTCGCCTCGCAGAACAAGGCCTCGGCAGCCTCGAAGGCCGGCCGGTTCCGCGACGAGATCGCGCCCGTGACCATCAAGGGCCGCAAGGGCGAGACCGTCGTCTCCGAGGACGAGTACATCCGCCACGACTCCACGATCGAGGCGATGGCCAAGCTGCGCCCGGCGTTCAGCAAGGACGGCACGGTCACGGCCGCCAACGCCAGCGGCCTCAACGACGGCGCCGCCGTGCTCGTCGTGATGTCGGCGGCCGAGGCGCAGCGCCGGGGCCTCGCGCCGCTCGCGCGCATCGCCTCCTTCGCGACCGCGGGCGTCGACCCCAAGGTGATGGGCACCGGGCCGATCCCGTCGAGCCGCCGCGCCCTGGAGCGGGCCGGCTGGCAGGCGCACGACCTCGACCTGATCGAGGCCAACGAGGCGTTCGCAGCCCAGGCCTGCGCCGTGAACCGCGACATGGGCTGGGATGCGGAGCGCGTGAACGTCAACGGCGGCGCCATCGCGATCGGCCACCCGATCGGCGCATCGGGCGCACGGGTGCTGACGACGCTGCTGCACGAGATGGTCCGGCGCGACGTGCACAAGGGCCTGGCGACGCTGTGCATCGGCGGTGGCATGGGCGTGGCCATGTGCGTCGAGCGCTGAGGCAAGCAAGGTTGAGGCTCTGCCTCAAACTCCGCCAAGGGCTGGGCCCTTGGATCGCCGTCTCTTAAGTCAGTGCCGGTCCAGGGACGGCTTCTTCCGGTGGCCGTTTCAACGATCCAAGCGGATCGTCGGAACCTTTGGCCACCTCCGCCTGGCGGGTCTGGGCGGAGCCCAGGCTTGCCTTCTCCGTCTCGCCCTCAGAACGGCCGCGCCCGCGCCCACAGCCGCAGCCGCCGGCGCGGGGTGGCCGCCGCGAGGGCGGCCTCGATGCCCGCGAACGCCGTCGGCGGCTGCGAGCCCTGCCGCATCGTGACACCTTTCCCCTCGCGCCAGAGCGACACCCGCCACAGCCCGCGCCCGAGTGGCGCGAGATAGAGCACCTCCTCGAGGTCCAGGCCGCGCTCGACGTGGTCGAGGCGGATGCGCAGCACCAGTCCCTCGCGCTCCGCCCAGGTCCGGACCCGGACCAGGTCGTCGATCTCGAACGCCATGCCGCGGTCGGAGGCTCGTGTGGTGACCGACATCGCCGTGTCCCTTTCTGGGAGGGGTGAGGATCGGGCCAGCATGGGCGTGCCAGGTTAACGCGAAGTTTCCGCTGTGACGCGGAACGCCTGTACCGGGCCGGCCCCGCGCAGGGCCCGCCGCGCCGCCGGGGCCGCTTGCCGGAGCGGGCGGGGCGCCCCTACGATCCCCGACAACAAGACACGGGGGAGACGGCTGATGGCACGCATTGCTCTGGTGACGGGCGGCACGCGCGGGATCGGCGCCGAGATCAGCCGCGCGCTGAAGACGGCGGGACGCACCGTGGTGGCGACCTACGCGGGCAACGACGAGGCCGCGCAAGGCTTCGCGGCCGAGACCGGGATCGCGGTGATGAAGTTCGACGCCGGCGACTACGCGGCCTGCGAGGCGGCGATCGCCGAGGTGGCGCGCACGCACGGGCCGGTCGAGATCCTGGTCAACAACGCCGGCATCACCCGCGACGGCACGATGGCCAGGATGAGCCGCGACATGTGGGACGCGGTGATCGACACCAACCTCGGCTCCTGCTTCAACCTGTGCAAGCTGACCTTCGACGGCATGCGCGGAGCAAAATTCGGCCGCGTGGTCAACATCGGCAGCATCAACGGCCAGGCCGGCCAGTACGGCCAGGTCAACTACGCCGCCGCGAAGTCGGGCATCCACGGCTTCACCAAGGCGCTGGCGCAGGAAGGTGCCCGCTTCGGCATCACGGTGAACGCGATCGCGCCAGGCTATGTCGACACCGAAATGGTCCGCGCCGTGCCGCCGGACGTGCTAACCAAGATCGTGGCACGGATCCCGATGGGCCGGCTGGGGCACGCGGAGGACATCGCGCGCGGCGTGGTGTTCCTCACCGCCGACGACGCGGACTTCGTCACCGGCTCGACGCTGTCGATCAACGGCGGGCAGCACATGTACTGAGGCGAGTCCCGGGCACCGCCCCGGACCCGCACGCACGGAAAACCGACGCCACAGGTCTGCCGCGGACCCACCGACGCCCCGGCCCCGTCTCGCCCGGCCCCGTCGCCTCTCGCCGGCTTGCCATGTCGCGATCCCGGGTGCTGTGTCGCCGGATGCCGGACCGCACGCCCCCTGCCGCGCCCGCCCGTGACCGGGACGCCGGAACGGGGCGCACGACGCGCCCACGCCCGGTCCGCTCGGCAGGCCGCGTGCCGGCGCCCGTCCCGACGGGCCCGGTGACCGGACGTGCCCGTGCCGTCGCGCGCGCCTGCGCCGCGTTGCTGGCGCTGACGGGGGCGCTCGCGCCGTTCCCCGCGGCGTCGCGCGGCGACGGCGTCGCCTGGATCGAGGCGCGCCAGCTCGTGGAGCTGTTCGGCGAGTCGTGCCTGCGGTTCGCGACGCCGGACGCGCTGCGCGGCTGGCTGCAGGGCCAGGGCTACCGGCGGATGCCCGAGCCGCAGGAGCAGTCGCTGCTGCGTGGCCCCGGCCGCGCCTACGACGCCAGCACCCGCACCGGCCACCTCGCCCTGCTGTCGCGCGACGACGGCTGGTGCATCGCGGTGGCCGACAGCGTGGACGCGACGCGTCTGGCCTCGCTCCTGGAGCAGCGGCTGCGCATGGCCGGGCTGTCGTTCCAGACCGTGGGCGAGCCGCGCGGCGGGGCGGAGGACGACGAAGCGCCGCCCGGCCGCCAGTACAGCATCGAGCACGGCAGTCACCAATCGTTGCTTGTGCTCGAGGTCGCCAGGGTTGACGACCGGCTGCAGGGCTCCCTCCTTCTGGCTCCGATGGAGTGAGGCTGTGCGGGCCTGACGCGGCCGTGCCGCGGGCACCCGGAACGACGCAGGACAGGCAGGGCGGCCGACAGCCAGGGCTCGCCCGCCCCATGCGGCGCGACCCGGCGACCCGGCCGGCGTGCGGGCGTCCTGCGGCTTTGGAGGGAACGAGGATGTGGCCATGACCAGAGACCGAACAATCGCCGCGACGCTGGCTGCCCTGCTGGTGCTGCCCGGCCTCGCGCTGGCACAGGCGCCGGGCGCGGCCCCTGCCCCCCGGACCGGTGCGGACAGCGCCTTCGAGGCCCCGCCCGACGACGCGCCCGGCACGGCCCCCGGCACGCCGGGCGGCGCACCCGCCGCCCCCGCCGACGCCGCGAGCCGGCAGCAGGCGATGCAGGTGGGCGCGGACCAGGTGGTCGGCCTGTTCGTGGCCACCTGCCTGCGCTACCCCGGCGACGTGCCCGGCCTGCGCGGCTGGGTCAGCGGGCAGGGCGCGCCCGCGATGCCGCGCCAGGCCTCCGACGCCTTCCTCGCCGGCCGCCCAGGCCAGGTGTTCGACGTCAGCTACCAGAGCACGCGCCTCGCGCTGATCTCGCTGGAGGACGGCGGCTGCGAGGCGGTCGCCGAGTACGCCGACCCGCAGCTGGTGGTGTCCTACGTCGCGGAGGCGCTGCGCCGGGCCGCCACGCCCGTCACCCCCAAGGGCGACTTCAGCGACCGCCAGCACCCCGGCGTGAGCCAGCGCGTCTGGGAGGCCACGCTGGTCGGGCGGCAGTGGGTGCTCAACGCGGTCACCGCCGCGCAGCCGCCGCAGGCCTCGATCGGGCTGCACCCGTTCGTGGCGGCGCAGGCCCCGCGTGCGCGCTGAAGACAGCAAGCAAGGCCGGGCTCTGCCCGGACCCGCAAAGGGCCAGGGGCCCTTTGATCCCCACCCCTTAAGGAAGCCGGTCCAGGGCGGCTCGCCCTGGCGGGGTCCAGGGGCAGCGCCCCTGGCCTTGCCTCCTTCCGCCTGATGGCCCGCGCGACGCAGCGCTTCGTCTGCCAGGGCTGCGGCGCCGTCACCCCGAAGTGGGCCGGCCGCTGCGAGTCCTGCGGCGAGTGGAACACCATCGTCGAGGAGCCCGTGGAGGCCCGCGCCCCCGGCCCCGGCCTCGGCGCCGCCCCCGCCGTCGCCTCGGCAAAGCGCCGCCGCATCGAGTTCGTGGGCCTCGCCGGCGAGGCTGCGCCCCCCGCCCGCCTCTGCACCGGCATCGCCGAGCTGGACCGCGTGCTCGGCGGCGGCCTGGTGGCGGCGTCCGCGATCCTGGTCGGCGGCGACCCCGGCATCGGCAAGTCCACGCTGCTGCTCCAGGCCGCCGCCGCCCTGTCGCGCGGCGGCCCGCGCGTGCTCTACGTCACCGGCGAGGAATCCGTGGACCAGGTGCGCATGCGCGCCGCGCGGCTGGGCCTCGCCGACGCGCCGATGCAGCTCGCCGCGGCGACCTCGGTGCGCGAGATCGCCGCCGCCCTGGAAGCGGAGCGCGACCTCGCCCTGGTGGTGATCGACTCGATCCAGACCATGTGGGTTGACAGCATCGAGAGCGCGCCGGGCACCGTGACCCAGGTCCGCTCTGCCGGCTTCGAGCTGATCCGCTTGGCCAAGACGCGCGGCTTCTCGCTGGTCCTCGTCGGCCACGTCACCAAGGACGGCTCGCTCGCCGGCCCGCGCGTGCTGGAGCACATGGTCGACGCGGTCCTGCACTTCGAGGGCGACCGCGGCCATCAGTTCCGCATCCTGCGCGGCGCCAAGAACCGCTTCGGCGCCACCGACGAGATCGGCGTGTTCGCCATGACCGAGCACGGCCTGAGCGAGGTCGCCAACCCGTCTGCCCTGTTCCTCGCCGAGCGGCGCGGCAACATCGCCGGCTCCGCGGTGTTCGCGGGCCTGGAGGGCACGCGGCCGATCCTGGTCGAGATCCAGGCGCTGCTGGCGCCTGCCAACGGCGCCAGCCCGCGCCGCAGCGTCGTCGGCTGGGACAGCAACCGCCTGGCCATGCTGATCGCGGTGCTCGACACCCGCTGCGGCCTCAAGGTCGGCGCGGGCGACGTCTACCTCAACATCGCCGGCGGACTGCGCGTCGCCGAGCCGGGTGCCGACCTCGCCGTCGCCGCCGCCCTCGCCTCGGCCGCCACCGAGACGCCGACCCGCGCGGACGCGGTGTACTTCGGCGAGGTCGGGCTGTCCGGCGAGGTCCGCCAGGTCGCGCAGGCGGAGGCGCGGCTCAAGGAGGCGGCCAAGCTCGGCTTCTCGGCCGCGGTGCTGCCGCGCCGGCCGTCGCGGGGGCGCGGGCTCGCGGCGCCGGAGGGGCTGCGCCTCGACGAGGTCGGGCACCTCTCGGACCTGGTCGCCACCTTTACCGGGAAGCAGGCAGGCAGCGGGAAGCAGAGCGGCGGCTGAGACGGGGTCTGGCGTCGCGAGCCACGGGGTGGCGCCTATCCGGCACAGACGCACGGGCCTGTGCCCGGCCGCACCCGGCCGGGCAGCGCGCGGCACGGCTCGGCTGCGTCGGTCGGCGTCGGGGCTGCGGGCACCGCAGGGACGTCGGCGCCGGGCACGAACGCCCGCGTTCCGCGCTCCCGGCGGAAGCCGGCGGCCCGCGACGCAGACCTGTCTGGGAACGGGGCCTGCAGGTCCGGCCCCGGCAAGGAGCGCGCCGTGTCGCCGCCGCCTCCCGCCCGGACGGCTGGAGCCGGTGCCAGGACCATCCGCCACAGGCCCTGCACCAGGGCGGCGCGGCACCGCGCCGCATCGGCGTCGTCCGTCACGGCCTCGAGCGGCGCGGGGTGCGGGCACTGCGCGATCTGGCGCGCGATCAGCCGTGCGAGATCACCGCCGGCCAGGGGATGCGCCGGGCGGTCCGCGGGAGGGTGCGACATCGTGCTCGTCCATCGAGCGCCGCCTTGCGGCGGCAGGGAAACCCGCAGGCACGCCGCGCCTGGTCCAGGCGCAGGCGAGCCGTCAGAACGGCAGCACGCCCGGCGCCTCGATCCATCTGAACAGGAGCAGGCCGGCGCCCGCGTAGGCAGCCAGCAGCAGCACGACAAACGGCTCGGGCGTCTCGCCCGAGCGGTCCGGGCTCGCGCCCGCCCGCCTTGCCTGCCGAAGCCGATCGATCGCCGCCATCCCCGCCCTCCCCTGCCGTCCGCGGGCACGCCACCCCGCCGATCCGCAGGCTTGCATGCGGCGCCGCGGCAGCGCGTCCACCAAACGATGGAGGACGAGCCCGCTCGCCGCGAAATTCGTGCTGGAACCGACACGAACTCCCTGCTAGGCGTTCACGCCGGAGGTCGCCATGATCACCGAGACAGCGCTGCTGGACGCGGTAGGCCTGATCTACGACGCGGGCCTCGACCCGGCGGCGTGGCCCACCGCGCTGGAGCACCTCGCCGGGATGCTCGGCGCCGCCGGCGCCGGCCTGGCGCTGCTCGACCCGCACAGCCGCGTCGCCTGTTCCATGCACGCGCGGATCGACGACCGGGTGATCGCGGCCTATGTGGACCGCTACGGCGCGCTGGACCCCGTGCTGCAGGCGCTTTCCGTCCGCCCGGCGGGGCTGGTGATGACCGACCCCATGGTGTGCACCCGGCGGGACCTCTGGCGCAGCCGCTTCCACGGCGAGTGGTGCCGGCCGAACGACATCGAGCACACCATCCAGGCGATCGCCTTCCGCGACGGCGAGCGCAGCGGCTTTCTGGGCCTCAACCGGCCGCGGCGCGGCGCCCCGTTCTCCGAGGCCGACGTCGCGGTGGTGCAGGTGCTGCTCCCCCACCTCGCCCGCGCCCTGCGCACGCAGGCCCGGCTGCAGGCCGCCGAGGTCGGCCGCCAGGACACGGCGGACGCCCTCGACCAGGTGCCGCAGGCGGTGCTGCTGGTCGACGCCGGGGCGCGGGTGCTGCACGCCAACCGCAGCGGGGGGCGCCTGCTGCGCACGCCCGGCGGGCTCGGCGCCGA
>CAXSFE010000070.1:0-20443 GCA_964236585.1 uncultured Acetobacteraceae bacterium | reverse complement strand
CGCCCGCCGGCAGCGTGACCGTCGCCCTCCCCCGCCGCGGCGCCGCGGCGTCGCTCGGCCTGGTACTCGACGACGTGTTCGAGGGCGCCCTGGCCGCCGACGCGGAGCAGCGCACGATCGCCGTCCGGCTGCCCGCGCACCGCCTGCCGTCCTGGCTCGACATCGTCGACCTCGCCGACGGGCGCAGCGTCCTGGAGCGCCGCGTCGACCTCAGGCCGCGCTTCGGCCTCGTGCTGCACGTGCTGGCGCTGGACGGGCACCACATCGCCGGCCGCTTCACCCTCAACGGACCCGACTCGGCCCACGTCGCCCGCCACGTCGCCGTCGAGCTCCTGGACGGCACCAGGATCGCCGCCGCCGGCATCGCCTCCCGCGACGGCGTCAGGCCCGGCGGCGCCTACGGCTTCCGCCTCCCGCTCGGCATGCTGCCGCCGCGCAACGGCGCCTTGACGCTGGTGCCCAGGATCGGCGGCGCGCCGCTGCCAGCGACCCTGCAGGTCACCCCCGCCGAGATCGGCATCGTCGGCATGCTCGACGGCCTGAGCCCCGGCGGCATCGCGGGCTGGGCGATGGACCTGCGCGACCCCGCGCGCCGGGTGCCGGTCTCCCTGGTGATCGATGGCGAGGTCGTCGCCGAGGCGACGGCCGACAGCGTGCGCCACGACCTCCTGGCCGTGGGCGTGGGCGACGGCCACCACGGCGTCGAAATCCCGCTTCCCGCCGAGCACCGCCGCGAGCGCCGCGTCGGCCTGCTGGTCGCCGGCACCGCGCTGCACCTGTCCGGCGGTCCGGTCACCCTGCTGCCCTCGCCCGCCATCGTCGGCTGCTTCGACACCTTCCACGGCCTGTCCGCGCACGGCTGGGCGTTCGACCACCTCCACCCTGACCGCAAGGTCGTGGTCGAGGCCGTCGCCGCCGGCGAGCGCGTGCTGGGCCGCGCCACCGCCGAGCAGTTCCGCGGCGACCTGCTCGACGCCGGGCTGGCCGGCGGCTACTGCGCGTTCAAGATCGACCTCGGCGCGCACTTCCTCGCCCTCGTCGGCCAGCCGGTCGCGGTGCGCGTCGTCTCCAGCGGCGACTTCCTGCCCGGATCGCCGAGAACCGTGACGCCCAACCCCAACCTGCTGCGCTTCGTGCGGCGCCGCGACCGCCTGACGCCGCGCACCCTGGCTCGCCTGCGCAGACGGCTGGACCACGCCGCGCGCGGCCGCGGCATCAGCCTGGTGATGCCGGTGCACAACACCCGCGCCGAGTGGCTGGTCCAGTCGATCTCGTCGGTGCTGGCGCAGTGGTGCGGCCACTGGGAGCTGATCTGCATCGACGACGGCTCCACCGAGCCCCACGTCGCCCCCCTGCTGGCCCACGCCGCAGCCCGCGACCCGCGCATCCGCGTGCTGCGCTCTGCGGAGAACGTCGGCATCGCGCGCGCCGTCAACTTCGGGCTGCGCGCGGCGCGGCACGCCCACGTCGCCTTCCTCGACCACGACGACGCCCTCGAGCCCGACGCCGTCTGGCAGCTGCTGCGCGCCATCATCCGCACCGACGCCGACTTCCTGTACTCCGACGAGGCGCTCACCGACGAGAGCATCGACGCGATCACCGAGCCCCGCGCCCGCCCGGCCTTCTCCCGCGACTACTACCTGTCCCACCCCTACGTCGTGCACATGCTCTGCGTCCGCACCGACCTCGCGCGCCGCATGAACGGCTGGGACGAGCGCATGTCGATCTCGGCCGACGTCGACTTCTTCCTGCGCGCCACCGAGCACGCGCGCCAGGTGGTCCACGTCCCCGCCGTGCTCTACCGCTGGCGCACCCACGCCGGCTCCACCGGACACGCCAAGCAGTCCGACGTGATGGCGGCCACCCGCGGCGCCATCCAGGCCCACCTGGACCGGACCAGCCCCGGCGCCACCGCCGCCGACGGCGTCTGGTTCAACCAGTTCCGCGTCGACTGGCCGGCCGCCCCCGGCCTCGTCCTCGTGGTGATCCCCACCAAGAACCGCCACGAGCTGGTCCGCGCCTGCATCGCGTCGATCGAGCGCACCGCCGACCTTGCGCGCCTGCGCATCGTGGTGATCGACCACCAGTCCGACGACCCCGCCTCGCGCCGCTACCTGCGCGCTCTCGCCAGGCACCACGTCGTGATGCCCTACGCCGGCGCGTTCAACTACGCCGCCATGAACAACGCCGCCGTGCGCGCCCACGGCGGGGGATGCGAGTTCGTCCTGTTCCTCAACAACGACATCGAGGCGATCCAGCCTGGCTGGGTCGACCGCATGGCCAGCCTCGCGCGGCGCCCCGACGTGGGCGCGGTCGGCGCCCTGCTGATGTACGGCGACCACCGCGTGCAGCACGCCGGCGTCATCCTCGGCTTCAACGGCTCGGCAGAGCACGCCTTCAAGTTCACCAACGTCTGGCTCGACGGCGGCACCCCCGACAGGCCCGGCCGCCGCAATCTCGGCACCAACTGCGCGCTCACCTCCGTGCGCGACTACTCCGCCGTTACCGCCGCCTGCCTGATGACTCGACGCGCCGCCTTCGAGTCGGTCGGCGGCTTCGACGAGACCTTCGCCATCGGCTTCAACGACACAGACTTCTGCCTGCGCCTGCGCGCGTCCGGCCTGCGCGTGCTCTACGACGGCCACACGATGCTCTACCACCACGAGAGCGCCACCCGCTCCACCACGAAGCAGGTGTTCCACCCCGAGGACACCGCCCGCCTGCTCGACCGCTGGGCCGACCTGCTGCGCGACGGCGACCCGTTCTACAGCCCGCTGCTCAGCGACAAGACCCAGGACCACGTCCTGCGCGAGGACGACGGCTGCCGGGTTGCCCACGCGCCACGGGTCACGACGCTGCGGGAGTGAGCGAAGCAGGCAAGGTTGAGGCTCTGCTTCAAACTCCGCCAAAGGCCGAGCCTTTGGAATCCAATTCTTAAGTCAAGGGATCAAAGGGTCCTCGGACCCTTTGCGGGTCCGGGCAGAGCCCGGCCTTGCTGGCTGGCTGGTCCGCCCCGGATCAGCTGACCGGCGATCCCGCAAGCGCCCAGGCCTCGCCCATCTGCCGCACCCGCCCCTCGTGCAGCTCGTCGCCCGGGTCGACCCGGTAGAACACCGTCGGCTGCCCGGTGCAGGCCCCCTTGTGCCGGCACAGGTTCTCGAACACCCGGCGGTCGGCCGACATGCCCTTCGGGTCCTCGCCCAGCGGCTCGGTCCACAGCAGCGGCACCGCCGGGCACGCCAGCTTGTCGACCAGCAGGCAGTTCGTGTCCACGAAGCCGCCGAACCGCTCGACAAAGATGCCGCGCCCCGGCCCCACCGACTCCCAGCCGTCGACGCACACCGGGCGCGAAGTCGCGGGATGCACGAACCAGCGCAGCGAGAACGCCCAGTCCGAGCCGGTCTGCACCAGCGCCGCCTTCAGCGTGGCCAGGTGCGAGGGGTCCCACCAGTTGTCGTCGTCGAGGTAGGCCACCCAGCGGCTGTTCGCGAGATGGGTCAGCACGCCGCGCAGCACGCCGCCGTCGCGCGCCCGGCCGAGCCCGCCATGGCGCACCGAGGTCGAGTAGCCCGGCCACAGCACCTGCACCACCCAGCCCGCCGGCCGCTGCAGGCAGGCCGACTCCACCAGCTCCAGGCCGCGCCCGGCCACGTCCACGCCGACCAGCACGTGGACCCGCCCGCCGAGCCCGCCCGCCGCCTGGGCGAACACCGACAGCAGCGCCTGGTGCAGCGAGGGCCGCAGCACGGTCGGGATCACCACGGCCGCGTCCATCGGCGTCTGCAGGTCCGCACCCGGATCGGCGAACGTGCTCAGCCCAGGCGCGATCACCGGGGTGATCACCGGCGCGATCACGCGCGCACCACGGCGAAGCCCGCCGCCGCGGCCATCACCCACAGCGGGTTGATCCGCGTGAACCCCAGCAGCAGCGTGGCCGCCGCCGTGGTCGCCCACCCCGCCCACCCCGTCTCCGTGCCGCGCACCAGCACCAGCGCGCTCGCGAAGATCATCCCCGCCGCGACCGGCGCCAGCGCGCTCTCCACCACCGGGCGCCACGCCGCCTGCTCGTGCCGGCGCCACACCCGGGCGGCCAGGAACACCGCCAAGCAGGACGGCGTGTACATCCCGGCCGCGGCCACCAGCGCGCCCGGCAGCCCCGCCGCCTTCTGCCCGACCAGCACCGCGATCAGCGAGCCGGGCCCGGGTGCCGCGCGCGACAGGGCGAAGGCGTCGAGGAACTGCGACGCGCTCATCCAGTGGTGCTGGTCGACCGCGGCGCGCTGCATCGCCGGCAGCACCCCGCTGCCGCCGCCCACCGCGACGAGCGAGAGCGACGCGAACAGCACCAGGAGCTGGAGCAGCGTGGCGCTCACCGCCGCCCCGCCTTGCGCCGTCCCGCCCTCGGTCGCACCGCCATCAGCGCCACGCTCGCCGGGATCGCCACCAGCAGCGTCGGCACCAGCGGCCAGCCCAGCACGCCCACGCCCAGCGCCAGCACCGCCACGATCCCGAGCTGGCGCACGCCGCGCAGGCTGTCGCGGGTGATCTGCACCCCGTTGGCCAGGATCAGCCCGATCGCAGCCGCACCCAACCCGGTCAGCGCCGCGTCCACCACCGGGTTCGCCCCCTGCCGCAGCAGCACCGCGCCCGCGGCCAGCACCAGTGCCGCCGGCACCCCGATCAGCCCCGCCAGCGCCGCCAGCGCCCCCGGCCCGCCGCGCAGCGTGGTGCCGATGAACACCGCCAGGTTGACCGCGTTGGCCCCGGGCGCCACCTGCGCCAGCGCCAGGCCGCTGAGAAACGCGCCGTCGGCCATCCAGCCGCGCCGCACCACCACCTCGCGCCGCATCCACGCGCTCAGCCCGCCGCCCCAGGCCTGCAGCCCGAGTCGCAGGAAGCAGAGGAACAGGGCGGCCAGGCTCGGCGGCGTCATGGGCTCTCCTCGGACGCCGCCGGCCGCACAGGCGGCCGGCCGGGCTTCGCCGGAAAGGTGGCGGACCCGTGCGACCAGGGCAACGCTGCACCGCGGCGACGCGTGTGGAGCGGAGCGCCGCCGCAACCCGCCTTGATGAACATCCTACTTTGTCGCACGCTCACGTGCGCAGCCGGATGCAAGCCGGCCTGTCTGCATCAGGGAGTCTCGCCATGACCAACACCGCGTCCGCCCCGTCCGTCGCCCCCGTGACCGTCGCCACCATCGCCGGCCGCGTCGTCCTCCTGGCCCTGCTCGCACTGTCCGCAGCGTCGCTGTCGGCGTGCAACACCGTCCAGGGCGCCGGCGCCGACGTCAGCTCGCTCGGCCGCGGCGTGACCGGCGCCGCATCGGGCACCAAGGCCGCCATCACGCCCTGATCCCGCCCCCGGACATCCCGACCCTCGCCCGCCATGCCGCCCCGCGGGCAGCCTGGCGGGCGATGCGGCCCCTACACCTTGGCGGCCCGGGTGGTTTATAGACCCGACATGACCGTCCGACCCGACGCTCCCCGGCCCGACGCGCCGCCGCACCCCAGCCCCGCCTCCGGGCCGGTCCTGGTCACCGGCGCCACGGGCTTCGTAGGCTCCGCCGTCGCCCGCGCGCTCGCCGCCCGCGGCGAGATGCTGCGCCTGCTGGTTCGACCGGGAGGCGATCGCCGCAACATCGCCGGCCTCGACGCCGAGCTGGCAGAAGGCGACCTCACCGACCCGGCTTCCCTGCACCGCGCCGTCGCCGGCTGCGCCCGCCTCTACCATGTCGCCGCCGACTACCGGTTCTGGGTGCCCGACCCCGCCGCCATGCTCAGCGCCAACGTCGACGGCACCACCACGCTGCTGACCGCCGCCGCCGAGGCCGGCGTGTCGCGCATGGTCTACTGCTCCAGCGTCGCGGCGCTGGGCGTGTTCTACGACGGCACCGTCGCCGACGAGGACACCCCGGTGCACCCGGACGCCGTGATCGGCACCTACAAGCAGTCGAAGTACCGCGCCGAGCAGGCCGTCCTCGCCCTGGTGCGCGAGCGCGCCCTGCCCGTGGTGATCGTCAACCCGTCCACCCCCGTCGGCCCGCGTGACATCAAGCCGACGCCCACCGGCCGTATGGTCGCCGACGCCGCCGCCGGCCGCATGCCTGCCTTCGTCGACACCGGCCTGAACGTCGTGCACGTCGACGACGTGGCCAGCGGCCACCTGCTGGCGATGGATCGCGGCCGCATCGGCGAGCGCTACATCCTCGGCGGCGAGGACTTCTTCCTCGGCGACCTGTTCGCCACGGTCGCGCGCATCGCCGGCCGCCGGCCGCCGCGCATCCGCCTGCCGCGCCAGTCGCTCTACCCGCTCGCCCTGGCCTGCGAGGCCCTGGCGCACGTCGCCGCCGTGCCGCCGCTGGTGACGCGCGAGATGCTGGCGATGTCGCGCAAGAAGATGTTCTTCTCGTCGGCCAAGGCCCGCGCCGAGCTCGGCTACGCCCCCCGCCCCGCCGAGGACGCCGTGCGCGACGCCGTCGCCTGGTTCCGCGAGCACGGCATGGTCCCGCCGGCCGCCAGGGCCGCGGAATGAACGAGGCAGGCAAGCAAGGCCAGAGGCTCTGCCTCTGGACTCCGCCAAGGGAAGCCCCTTGGATGGCCTCTCTTAAGTCAAGGGATCAAAGGGTCCTCGGACCCTTTGCGGGTCCGGGTAGAGCCCGGCCTTGCTTGCCGGAAAGCCGCCACCGGTGATCGTACCGGCCGCCCTCTCGCTGCTCGTCTGGGCCTACCTGCTCCTGGCGCACGGCCGCTTCTGGTCCGCCGGCCCCGTGCTCGCCCCCGCAGCACCCCGCCGCGCGCCGCCTGTCGCCGTGGTGGTCCCCGCCCGCGACGAGGCCGGCAGCATAGAGCGCGCCCTGCGCTCCCTGCTGGCACAGCGCTACGACGGCCCGCTGCGCATCGTGCTGGTCGACGACGGCAGCACCGACGGCACCGGCGCCCTGGCCCGCGCCCTCGCGCCCCATGACGGCACAAACCTCCAGGTTCTGGACGGCCGCCCCCGCCCCCCCGGCTGGAGCGGCAAGCTGTGGGCGGTCGCCCAGGGCGTGGCCGCGTCCGGCGACGCCGAGCTGGTCCTGCTCTGCGACGCCGACATCGAGCACGCCCCGGAGCACCTCGCCACGCTGGTCGCGCAGATGGAGCGCACCGGCTGCGACATGGTCTCCGAGATGGTCGCCCTGAACTGCGAGAGCGCCGCCGAGCGCGCCCTGGTCCCCGCCTTCGTGTTCTTCTTCCAGCTGCTCTACCCGTTCCGCCGCGTCGCCGACCCCGCCAGCCGCACCGCCGCGGCCGCCGGCGGCACCGTGCTGATCCGGCGCGACGCCCTGGCTCGCATCGGCGGCATTGAGGCGATGCGCGGCGCCCTGATCGACGACGTCACCCTCGCCGGCCTAGTCAAGCGCGGCGGCAGGATCTGGCTCGGCCACAGCCGCCTCGCACGCTCGATCCGCCCCTACCCCAGCGCCGCCGACGTTTGGCGCATGGTGGCGCGCACCGCCTACGTACAGCTGCGCCACTCGCCGCTGCTGCTGCTCGGCACGATGGCCGGCATGGTCCTGGTGTGGATGGTGCCGCCCCTGGCCGCCCTGCTCGGCCACGGCGCGGCCCGCTGGCTCGGGCTCGCCGCCTGGGCGGCCTCGGCGGGCGCCTACCTGCCGACGCTGCGCCGCTTCGGCCAGAGCCCGCTGTGGGCGCCGCTGCTGCCGCTGGTCGCCGTGTTCTACACTGCGGCGACGCTGGGCTCCGCCTTCGACCACCACCGCGGACGCGGCGTCGTTTGGAAAAACCGGGCATACCAGGGGACATGATGCACGCCACCGCGCAGCCCGGGACCACGACGACCAGGCCGCCCCCGGCGGACGACCACGCCCCGCCGCCCCGCGCGCCCGACGCCACCCCCGGCTCCGCGTCGGTCGAGCAGTGGTCCGGCAAGGACCGCGGCGACGAGAACTTCCCGGTCGGCGTGCTGATCCGCGCCGCCCTGCGCCCGCACGTCCACGCCTACTACGCCTTCGCCCGCAACGCCGACGACATCTCCGACAGCGAGACCCTGCCCGCCGCGGACAAGGTCGCGCGCCTCGACCACATGCAGGCCGTCCTGCTCGGCGAGGCCGCCGGCGGCGCGCCCTCCGCGAGCGCGCTCCGCCGCAGCCTCGCCGCCACCGGCGTCACCCCCGCGCACGCCACCGACCTGCTGGTCGCCTTCCGCCGCGACGCCGCCACCCTGCGCACCGCCGACTGGCCCGAGCTGCTCGAATACTGCCGCTTCTCCGCGATGCCGGTCGGCCGCCACGTCCTCGCCCTGCACGGCGAGGACCGCGCGACCTTCCCGCCGTCCGACGCCCTGTGCGCCGCCCTGCAGGTGCTCAACCACCTGCAGGACTGCGCCGAGGACCTGCGCCGCCTCGACCGCTCCTACCTGCCGCAGGACCTCCTCGCCCAGCACGGCGCAGCCGTGGAGGACGTGCTCCTCCCCGCCGCCACGCCCGGCCTGCGCGCCGTCTTCGACGCCCTGCTCGACCGCTGCGACACCCTCAACGACGAGGCCGCCGCCCTGCCCAGGCTGGTGCGCGACCCGAGGCTGCGCCTGGAAACCGCGGTGATCCTCGCGCTCTCGCGCCGCCTCGCCCGCCACCTGCGCCGCGCCGACCCGGTCGCCGGCCGCGTGAAGCTCGGCCGCGCCGACGCCGGCGCCAGCCTGCTGCGTGCCCTGCCCTCGCTCCTGCCGCGACGACGCAAGCCCTTCGAAATCGACAGGCAAGCAAGCAAGGTTGAGGCTCTGCCTCAAACTCCGCCAAAGGCAAGCCTTTGGAATCCAATTCTTAAGAGAAGCCGGTCCAGGGGCGGCGCGCCCCTGGCGGGTCTGGGCAGAGCCCAGTCTTTCTTGCCTTCGGCCACGCCGCTCGGCGCCGACCCGTCCGACCTCGCCGAGGTGGAGCGCCTGGTGCGCGCCTCCGGCACCTCGTTCTACCGCGGCATGAAGGTCCTGCCACCCGACCGCCGCGCCGCCATGTACGCGATCTACGCCTTCTGCCGCGTGGTCGACGACATCGCCGACGACGACGCGCCCTTCGCCACCAAGCTCCCCCGCCTCGCCGAGTGGCGCGAGCGCATCAACGCGGTCCTCAAGGGCCGCGCCGACGACGCGGTGAGCCGCGTGCTGCTGGCCGCCACCGACCGGTTCGGCCTGCGGCGCGAGGACTTCATGGCCGTGATCGACGGCATGCAGACCGACTGCGAGACCGTGATCGTGGCGCCCTCCGAGGCCGAGCTGGACCTGTACTGCGACCGCGTCGCCGCCGCCGTCGGCCGCCTGTCCGTGCGCGCGTTCGGCGACAGCTCGCCCGAGGCGGACAAGGTCGCCTGGTCGCTCGGCCGCGCGCTCCAGATGACCAACATCCTGCGCGACATCGCAGAGGACGCGGAGCGCGGCCGGCTCTACCTGCCCCGCGAGTGGCTCGACGCCGAGGGCGTGCCGCACGACCCGGCGCTGGCCCTGCGCCACCCGGCCCTGCCCCGCGTCTGCGCCCGCGGGGCCGCTCTCGCCCACGCCCGCTTCGCCGACGCCCGCACCGCGATGCGCGCCTGCGACCGCCAGGCCATGCGCCCCGCCCGGCTGATGGCCGACACCTACGACGCGATCCTGTCCCGCCTGGAACGGCGCGGCTGGCAGCACCCGGAACGGCGCGTCTCCCTGCCCGCCTGGCGCAAGCTGGCGATCGCGCTCCGCCACGTGGCCCGCTGAGATGCCGCGCGACGTCCCCGGCGGCGACGCCATGGTCCACGTGGTCGGCGCGGGCCTCGCCGGCCTGTCCGCGGCGATGACGCTGGTCGAGGCCGGCCGACGCGTCACCGTGCACGAGTCCGGCCCCCAGGCCGGCGGCCGCTGCCGCTCCTACTTCGACCGCGAGCTCGGCTGCCGCCTGGACAACGGCAACCACCTGCTGCTGTCAGGCAACCGCGAATCCTGGGCGTTCATGGACCGCATCGGCACCCGCGACACCATGGGCGGACCGGGCACCGCGCTGTTCCCGTTCATCGACGTCGCCACCGGCGAGCGCTGGACCGTGCGCCCCAACGCCGGCCGCCTGCCCTGGTGGGTGCTCTCGCCCGGCCGGCGCGTGCCCGGCGCCCGCCTGCGCGAGTTCGCCGGCCTGCTGGCGCTGCGCCGCGCCTCGCCCACCGCCACCGTCGCCGAGCTGCTGCCCGCGGGCGAGCTGTCCCGCCGCCTGCTGGAGCCGCTGGCGATCGCGGCCCTCAACACCCCGCTCGCCACTGGCAGCGCCCGCCTGCTCGGCCGCATCATGGACGAGTCGCTCTCGCGCGGCGGCCGCGCCTGCGTGCCCGCCTACCCGCGCGAGGGCCTGTCGGAAACCTTCATCGACCCCGCCGTGGAATGGCTCCGCCGCCGCGGCGCCACCGTGCACACCGCGCACCGCATCGCCGCCCTCTCGCTGCACGAGGACCGGGTGGAGGCGCTCGGCAGCCCGACGGGCATGGTCCCGCTCGGCGCCGAGGAATCGGTGCTGCTCGCGGTGCCGGCGCCCGCCGCCGCCGCGATGGTGCCCGGCCTCGTGGTGCCGGACGAGTTCGAGGCCATCGTCAACCTGCACTACCGCATCGACGCCGATCCCGGCGAGGCCGGCTTCGTCGGCCTGGTCGGCGGCACCGCGGAGTGGGTGTTCCTCAAGCCCGGCGTGGTCTCGGTGACCATCAGCGCCGCCAACCGCCTGGTCGAGCGCACCGCGGAGGACCTCGCCACCTCGCTGTGGCCCGAGGTGAGCCTCGCCGCCGGACTTGAGGCCCCCCTGCCGAAATGGCGCGTGGTCAAGGAGAAGCGCGCGACCTTCGCCGCCACCCCCGCGCAGGACGCCCGCCGCCCGGGCGCCGCCACCGCCTGGCGCAACCTCGCCCTGGCCGGCGATTGGACCGCGACGGGCTTGCCGGCCACCATCGAAGGTGCAATCAGGTCCGGCCGCACCGCGGCGCGGCACCTGCTCGCCGGATGAGGCAGGCCGCAGGCGACACACCGCCCCAAACCTCCTGCCCGGAGACCTCCCGCCTGAAGGCCTCCCGCCCGGAGACCTCCAGCTTGGAATCCAAGGCGACTGGATCCGCCATGCCCCCTGACACGATGCTGACCGACGCCGCCAGTCCGCACGCCACGCCCGGGGTCGCTGTCCCCCCGCCTGCCGACGACGCCGCCCTCGGCCAGGCCATCGACGCTGCCCTCGCCGCCCTGCTGCGCCGCCAGAACCCCGACGGCCACTGGGTGTTCGAGCTGGAGGCCGACGCCACCATCCCGGCCGAGTACGTGCTGCTGGAGCACTACCTCGACCGCATCGACCCGGTGCTGGAAGCCAAGATCGGCACCTACCTGCGCGTTATCCAGGGCGCGCACGGCGGCTGGCCGCTGTTCCACGACGGCGCGCTCAACGTCTCCGCCAGCGTGAAGGCCTACTACGCCCTGAAATGCCTGGGCGACCCGCCCGAGGCCCCGCACATGCGCCGCGCCCGCGACGCGATCCTGGCCGCCGGCGGCGCCGAGCGCACCAACGTGTTCACCCGCCTCCAGCTCGCCCTGTTCGGCCAGGTGCCCTGGCGCGCCGTGCCGGTGATGCCGGTCGAGATTATGCTACTGCCGCAGTGGTTCTTCTTCCACCTGTCCAAGATTAGCTACTGGTCGCGCACCGTCGTCGTCCCCCTGCTCGTGCTGCTCGCCCGCCAGCCGGTCGCGCGCAACCCGCGCGGCATCACGATCCCCGAGCTGTTCCGCACGCCCCCGGACCAGGTCCGCGACTACATCGCCGGACCCTACCGCTCGCGCTGGGGAGCGATCTTCAAGCGCGTCGACCAGGTGCTGCGCGTGGTCCAGCCCGGCTTCCCCAGCGCGGTGCGCGAGCGCGCGGTGGCCGCCGCGATGGCCTTCGTCACCGAGCGCCTCAACGGCGAGGACGGCCTGGGCGCCATCTACCCGGCGATCGCCAACACCGTGATGATGTTCGACGCCCTCGGCGTGCCCGCGGACGACCCGCGCGCCGCGATCGCCTGGGCAGCGGTGCAGAAGCTCCTCGTCGTCGGCGAGGACAGCGCCTACTGCCAGCCCTGCCTGTCCCCGGTCTGGGACACCAGCCTCGCCGGCCACGCCGTCGCGGAGGCCGCGGGCGAAGCCAGCTCCGCGCTCGCCGCCGCCTGCGACTGGCTGGTCCCGCGCCAGATCACCGACGTCGCGGGCGACTGGGCCGTGCGCCGCCCGAACACGCCGCCGGGCGGCTGGGCGTTCCAGTACAACAACCCGCACTACCCCGACGTCGACGACACCGCGGTCGTCGCCATGCTGCTGCACCGCGCCGCCAGCCCGGCCCACGCCGCCTCGATCGAGCGGGCCCGCCAGTGGATCGTGGGCATGCAGAGCAGCGACGGCGGCTGGGGCGCCTTCGAGCCCGAGAACACCCACGACCACCTCAACCACATCCCGTTCGCCGACCACGGCGCCCTGCTCGACCCGCCCACCGCCGACGTCACCGCGCGCTGCGTGTCCTTCCTCTGCCAGCTCGGCGATCTCCGCGACAGCCGCGCCATCGCCCGTGGCCTGGGCTACCTGAGGCGCGACCAGGAGGCCGACGGCTCCTGGTTCGGCCGCTGGGGCACCAACTACATCTACGGCACCTGGTCGGCTCTGTGCGCCCTCAACGCCGCGGGCGTCGGCCCGGCGGACCCCGCGATGCGCCGCGCCGTCGCGTGGCTGCTGTCCGTGCAGCGCGACGATGGCGGCTGGGGCGAGGACGAGGAGAGCTATGGCGACGCCCCGCACGGCCGCCACCACGTGGCCACCCCGTCGCAGACAGCCTGGGCGCTGCTCGGCCTGATGGCGGCGGGCGAAGCGGCCCACCCCGCCGTGGCGCGCGGCATCGCCTGGCTGCAGGCCGCCCAGCGCCCCGACGGCGAGTGGGACGAGCAGCCCTACACCGCGGTCGGCTTCCCGCGCGTGTTCTACCTCCGCTACCACGGCTACCGGCTGTTCTTCCCGCTGCTCGCCCTGACCCGCCACCGCAGCCTCGCGCGCAGCGCCAGCCGCAGGGTCGCGTTCGGCTTCTAGTGCCCGGCCTGCCGCCCCGCGCCCGCCCACACGCCCGCATCGGCATCCTGGTCGGCCTGGCCGCGGAGGCGCGCATCGCCGCCCCGCTCGGCTGCCGCGTCGCGGCGGGCGGCGGTACCGCCGCGGGCGCCGAGGCCGCGGTGCGCGTGCTGGTCGCGGAGGGCGTCGACGCCCTCGTCAGCCTCGGGCTGGCCGGCGGCCTCGACCCCGCCCTGCCGCCTGGCACCCTGCTGGTGCCACGGTTCCTGCTGCTGGACGGCCACGACCCGCTGGCCGCCGATCCCGCCCTGTGCGCCTGGCTCGGCGGCGCGACGCCCGGCGCGGTGTTCTGCGGCACCGCCATCGTGGCGGACGCGGCCGCCAAGCGTACCCTGCACGCCCGCTCCGGCGCGGCGGCGGTGGACCTGGAAAGCGGCGCCGTCGCGCGGGCGGCCACGCGCCACGGGATCGGCTTCGCCGTGCTGCGCGCGGTGTGCGACCCGGCCGGGCGCGACCTGCCGCCGGCCGCGCTCGCAGCCCTGGACGCAGCCGGGGCGATCGCCGCGGCGCGGGTGCTCGGCTCGCTGCTGCGACGCCCGGCCCAGGTCCCCGCGCTGCTCCGCCTCGCACGCGATGCCGCAGCGGCGCAGCAGGCGCTGCGACAGCGAGTGGGGTTGATCGCGGCGCCCTGACCGGAAGCAAGGTTGAGGCTCTGCCTCAAACTCCGCCAAAGGCTTGCCTTTGGAAACCTGGACTCAAGAGCAAGCAAGGCTGGGCCCTGTCCAGACCCGCCAGGGGCGAGCCCCCCTCCTGGACCGGCCTTGCTTAAGGGATGCGTTCCAAGGGCGCAGCCTTTGGCGGAGTTTGAGGCGGAGCCTCAACCTTTCTCGCTTGGCAGCCGCACGTGTCAGCCAACCGCACCGTTCGGATCAGAGCGAGGCGCCCAGAGGCGTCAGGCCTTCGGCAGGTCCTCGCGCAGAGCCCGGTCCTGCTAGCCGGCCTCGCCGTGCTCCTGCCGCCACAACGCGTATGTCCTGCGGCAGACGGCGAGCCAGACCGCCAGGGGCGGCTCGCCCAGATCGTCCGGGCCCGGCAGCCGATCCATCCGTCCGCAATATAGTCCCGTCCGACAACGCTCGACCGAGCCTGCCGGGTGCATGGCGTCGGCGAGGGTGACGTAGAGCAGCGCGGCCTCGCCATGCCCGCGCAGCAGGCTCCAGATCGGCACCACCTCGGCCTCGGCGAGCGGCGCCTCGCGACGCAGCACGAAGATGCGCGAGCCGTCGGCTAGGTCGTCCAGCAGAAGTCGCCGCATCACCGACAGTCGCGCCGCGAGCATCGCGCGCACCCGGTCCGCGGCCACGGCGCCCTCCTTGACGCCGGCCAGCACTCCGACGCTGTAGGCATCCTGGACGCCCATGTGGTCGGGCGGGCCCTCGTAGAGCTGCTCCGTCGTCAGCCGCAGCGTCGCGGGGTCGTCAACGCCCTCGAACCGGCAGGCGAGGCCATGCGCGATCTGCGCCAGGCTCATCCTGGAATGGCGGAACAGGCTCGGCATCTCGAGGTCCAGCCGGTGCTGCACCACGCTGAACTCCGCGTTGTCGCCCAGGCTGCGGAAGTGCTGCATCAGCTGCTTCGGCGCCATGTGCTCCACCGACTCGCCCCACAGCGCGGGCGAGAGGGGCAGGGTGCGGACCGTGAGCGCCATCAGCCACATCGACAGCACCCGCAGGTCGTCGCCCAGCCCGAGATCGATCGGACGCAGCCCGTCGGGATGCAGCAGGCGCACGCGCAGCACGCCGTCCGCCGCCACCAGGCTCGCCGGGAACGCCACCCGCGTCTCGACGTCGAAGAGGACGCGCTGGCGTCCCATGTCGAAGCCGTTGAGCAGGACCGTAATGTCCTGCGGCCGGTTGAACGGCGTCATCCGCAGCGACAGCTCGTAGCCGGGCGCCCCGGCGCCCTCCTGCCGGACGTCGTCCAGCAGCAGCCGGATGGCGCTCTCCTCGCCGACCGCCCAGAGCCCGTCCGTCTCGGGCGTGCTCCAGCCCGCGCCAAGGCAGCCGAGCGCCGCCTCGCCGCTGCGGAACCGCAGCGACAGCACGGTGCGCTGCCGCACCGGCGGCACCGGGCGGAAATAGGCGCGCGTGCGGGTGACGTCGCCCGCGGGAGCCGCCGCGACGCTGCCGACCTCCGCGATCAGGATCGCGCGCTCCGCCCCGTCCTGCCACGCCTCGCGATGCACCGGCTCGTCGCGCAGGCTCGCGAACAGCGCGCCGTTCGCGCTGACCTGCCCGTCGTCGGCGAAGCTCGAGTCCGCGGTCGGCTGCATCCCCCCGGCCAGCGAAAGGTACTCGTAGCCGCCATCCTCGCGCGACGGGTCCCAGAACCCGCCCATGCCCTCGCGGATCATGCGCTGCGTCAGGTCGACGTGCTCGTGGCCGTAGCCGCGGAACCGCGTGTCGAAGAAGCCCACGCGCTCGATCGCCCTGCGGCTGAACGCCGAGACCTGCGCCGTGCAGGCCGTGGTGATGAACGGATCATCCAGCGAGCCGCTGCCGCGCAGGAATATGTGCGGCGGGAACCACCCGCCGGCATAGTTCACGTGGTCGTAGCGGAGCACCGCCTCCACCCACACGCCGAGCCAGCCGACCTCCGCCGGAAAGGCATCGTCCTCCAGCAGGACGATCACGTCGTGCCCGCGATGGAACAGCGTGTAGAGCGCCCGGTTCTTGTTCCACGCCACGCCACGGTTGCGCCCCGTGACGAAGTCCAGCCCGGTGCCCGCGAGATACTCGACGGTGCCGTCGCCGGACCCGTCGTCGGCCACCACCAGGTCGAACGGCCCTGGCGTGACAGCCCGCAGGCGCGCAAGGGTCTCCTCCAGCTTCCACCTGCGATTGTAGGTCGTGACCCCGACACCGATCGAAGGCAAAATCATGCTCCCGTTCCACCCGCGGCCATACTAGGGCATTCGGGACGCCGATGGCGAGACGGTGCGGACCTAGTCCATGGTTCGCCACGGCCCGGTGTCGGGAAAGCCTCAGCGCGTGGGCGTGGGCGGCGTGGTCTCATGGTCGTAGAACCCGCGCCCCGACTTGCGCCCCAGCCACCCGGCCTCGACGTGCTTCACCAGAAGCGGGCACGGCCGGTACTTCCCGTCGCCGAACCCCTGGTGCATCACCTGCATGATCGACAGGCAGGTATCGAGCCCGATCAGGTCCGCGAGCTCCAGCGGCCCCATCGGATGGTTGGCGCCCAGCCGCATCGCGGTGTCAATCGACGCCACGGTGCCCACGCCCTCCTGCAACGCGAACGCCGCCTCGTTGATCATCGGCACCAGCACGCGGTTGACGATGAACGCCGGGTAGTCCTGCGCGCTCGCCACCGTCTTTCCCATGCGCACGGCCAGCGCGGCGACCGCCTCGAAGGTCGCGTCCGAGGTGGCGATGCCGCGGATCACCTCGACCAGCGCCATCACCGGCACCGGGTTCATGAAGTGCATGCCGATGAACCGCTCCGGCCGGTCCGTCCCCGCCGCCAGCCGCGTGATCGACAGCGACGAGGTGTTCGACGCCAGGATCGCGTCGCCACGCAGATGCGGGATCGCCGCCGCGAAGATCGCCTGCTTGACCGCCTCGCGCTCGGTCGCCGCCTCGATCACCAGCCCGCAGTCCGCGAGCCCCGCCTGGTCCACCCCGGTGACGATACGCCCGAGCGCCGCATCGCGCGCGGCCCCATCCACCTGCCCCTTCGCGACCTGGCGCGCGAGGTTGCGCCCGATCGTAGCAATCGCCCGCCCCAACGCCGCCTCGTCCGCATCGAGCAGCACCACGTCGAGCCCAGCCAGCGCCGAGACATGGGCGATGCCCGCGCCCATCTGCCCCGCGCCGATCACGCCGACCCGGGTGATTCCCCCCGGTGCCGCCGCAGCTTCGCTCATCCGCGCGCCAGTTCCGCCTGCAGCTCCGGCAACGCGGTGAACAGGTCGGCCACCAGCCCGTAGTCCGCGACCTGGAAAATCGGCGCGTCCTCGTCGCGGTTGATCGCCACGATCACCTTGCTGTCCTTCATGCCCGCGAGATGCTGGATCGCCCCGGAGATGCCGATCGCCAGGTACAGCTCAGGCGCCACGATCTTGCCGGTCTGCCCGACCTGGAAGTCGTTCGGCACGTAGCCCGCGTCCACCGCCGCGCGCGAGGCGCCCATCGCCGCCCCCAGCCGGTCCGCGATCGGCTCCAGCAGGGAGAAGTTCTCGCCCGAGCCCATGCCGCGCCCGCCGGAGACCACCACCCGCGCCGCCGACAGCTCCGGCCGCTCCGAGCGCGACAGCTCGGCCGAGACGAAGCGGCTACCCCCGGGCGAGGCCACCGCCGGCGCATCCTCGACCACCGCCGAGCCGCCGGTCGCCGCCACCGGATCGAAGCTCGCCGCGCGCACCGTCATCACCTTGGTCGCGTCCGACGAGCGCACCGTGGCCAGCGCGTTGCCCGCATAGATCGGCCGCACGAAGGTGTCGGCGTCCTCCACCCCGGCGACGTCGCTGATCTGCTGCACGTCGAGCAGCGCCGCCACCCGCGGCATCACGTTCTTGCCCAGCGCCGAGGACGACGCCAGCAGGTGCGTGTAGCCCGGCGCCAGCGCCACCAGCAGCGCCGCCAGCGGCTCTGCCAGCGGGTGCGCATACGTCTCCGCCTCCGCGCGCAGCACCTTGGCCACCCCAGGCAGCGCCGCCGCGGCCGCGGCCGCGGCCTCGGTGGCATCGCCGGTGACCAGGACGTGCACGTCCGCCCCCAGCCGCGACGCCGCCGCGACAGCCGAGCGCGACGGCTGCTTGATGCCGGCGGGCTCGTGCTCAAGCAGGACCAGGACGCTCATCAGATCACCTTCGCTTCGCTCTTCAGCAGCGCGACCAGTTCGGCCACGCTGGCCACCTTGCGTCCCGCCTTGCGCGTCGGCGGCTCGCTCACCTTCAGGGTGGTGAGCCGCGGCCGCGCGTCCACCCCGAGCGCGTCCGGCGTCAGCGTCTCGATCGGCTTCTTCTTCGCCTTCATGATGTTGGGCAGCGTCGCATACCGCGGCTCGTTCAGCCGCAGGTCCGCCGTCACGATCGCCGGCAGCCGCAAGGCCACCGTCTCCAGCCCGCCGTCCACCTCGCGCGTGACCAGCAGCTCCTCGCCGTCGACCGCGACCTTGGAGGCGAACGTCCCCTGCGGCCAGCCCAGCAGCGCCGCCAGCATCTGCCCGGTCGCGTTCATGTCGTCGTCGATCGCCTGCTTGCCCATGATCACCAGGCCCGGCTGCTCGCGCAGGGCGAGCACCCGCAGCATCTTGGCCACCGCCAGCGGCTCGGGCGAGACCTCGGTCTGCACCAGGACCGCGCGATCCGCCCCCATCGCCAGCGCCGTGCGCAGCGTGTCCGCGCACTGCGCAACCCCGATCGAGACCACGACGATCTCGCTCGCCACGCCGCGCTCCTTGAGGCGTACCGCCTCCTCGACCGCGATCTCGTCGAACGGGTTCATCGACATCTTGACGCCCGTGGTCTCGACCCCGGACCCGTCCGCCTTCACGCGGACCTTCACGTTGTAGTCGATCACGCGCTTGACGGGCACGAGGAGCTTCATGGGACCTGCGTTCTTCCGGGTCGGGCGACGGGCGGGGCGGCCTGGATGGAGCGAGCGCGCCCGCCGCATACGACCCGGACGACACCGGCAGCCGCACGCACGCGAGAACAACCCGCCGTGCCGCGCGCGACCGTGCCGGCTGGGCCCCATGCTGTCAAACGGAAGGAAGCAAGGTTGGGCTCTGCCCAAACCCGCCAGGGCGACCCGCCCTGGACTGGCCTTACTTCAAGGAGGGCGATCCAAAGGCCCAGCCCTTGGCGGAGTTTGAGGCAGAGCCTCAACCTTATTCCCCTGCCTAGTGCCGCAGCAGCGTCACCAGCGCCAGAAACAGCACCAGCGCCGCACCCTGCAGCAGGATGCGCCACTGCATCAGCCGGTTGGACCGGTGCGGGTCCATGCCGCGCGCCAAGCCGATCAGGCCGGCGCCCAACACTAACACCACGCTCGCGAGCGCCAGGACGACGAGGATGGTCAGCACCACGGTCATGGCAGCCTGTATGGGGAGGACGGCCCGCCTTTGCACCCCCGGAACCGCCGCGGCCCGGCTCCGCGATCCGGCCTGCGGGGCCGCGACATCACGGCCCCGTCGCCGCCGCCACGGTTGACAGCCCCGGAAGGAGCATGGTTCGCCCGCGTCATGCGACACCTTCCGCCGGCCGTGAACGCCCCGCCGCCCCTCGCCGCCCCGCTCCGCCGAGGCCCGGCCGCGCTGCTGGCGATCGTCCTGGCGGCGGCGCCCCTGGGCCCGTCCGCCGCGGCGGACGGGCCCGCCCCGGTCAGCACGGCGCAGGCCCAGCAGATCCTCGACCTGCTGAACGACCCGGCACGGCGCGCGCAGTTCGCCGCCACGCTGCAGGCCATGGCCCGGGCCGCCCCACCCCCCGCCCGCGACGCCGAGCCGGCCAGCCCGCCCCCGGCCGCCACGCGACCGGCCGCAGAGGCCACGCCGCCTCCCGTGCACGCCGTTGCCCCGCCCGCTGCTCAGCCCGCTGCTCAGGACGAGTCCAAGGCGCCGAAGCTCGCGCCCGACAGCCTCGGCGCCGCGCTCATCACCCACGGCGCCGGCTGGTTCGCCAACGCCACGGCGCAGGTGTCCACCGCAGCGCGCACCCTGGGCGACTTCCCCCTGCTCTGGGCCTGGATCGCGCGCACCGTCCAGAACCCGGATTCCCGCGCCAGGGTGACCGACGCGGCCTGGAAGCTCGCCGTGGTGCTGGGCGCAGCGATTCTGGCCGAGCAGGCGCTGCGGCGCGTGCTGCGCGGCCCGACGGCCCGGCTCGCCCGGCTGGCCCCCGAGGGCTCGGGCGAGCCGGACGAGGACCCCGACGACACCGACCCCGACCGAGAGGCCGAGGCGGCATCCCTGTCCGTCGCCCTCCCGTCCGACACCCGGGCGTCCGCCGACCTGCCTCGCGTCCCGGATGCGGCGGCGATGCCCGCCGCTGGCAGCGCCCCAGCCTGGCATCCCGTGGCGCTGCCCGCCGCGCTCCAGCCCGCCTCCGCGCCGCCCCTCCCCGACCCGCGCCCGCCCGCCCCGACCATCAGCGACGAGTTGTCCCGCCCCGCCTCCGACGCCGCCCCGTCCGGTTCGGCCGCCGGCGCCGACCTGCCCGGGCCGAGGCTGCCGGACGACCTGCTGCCCGGCCCTCCCGTGCCCGCCCCCTGTCCCGGCCTCGCGCATCCCGACCTCGCCCACCGGCCGGGAGACCCCCCGGACGTCCCCGGCTCGCCCGGCACGCCGC
>CAXSFE010000069.1:0-20562 GCA_964236585.1 uncultured Acetobacteraceae bacterium | reverse complement strand
TTGGGCGTGGCGGGGGCGGGCACGACGGGCGCACCGGGACGGCCGGCGGTCGCGGCACCCGCGCCGGAGCTGCCGGCCCCGGTCGCGAACGCAGCGCCGATGCCGTCGCCTGCGGTCGCAGCCGCCGGGCCCGCCGTGGGGACGGCCCGCTCCGGCGTGGCGCTGATGGCGCATGTGCAGGGGGTTGGCGACCTGGCTGCCGATGCGCAGGGCTGGGCAGGCCGCGCGGGCAGCCGGGCGCCGGTGGAAGGCTTCTCGGTGGCGGTCGAGGGTGTGGCCGCGGCGGGGATCGAGTACCAGGCGATCCTCGGCGACCAGTGGAACACGCCGTGGATCCAGGGCGGCGGGTTCTGCGGCAGCCGCGGCATGGCGCTGCCGATCTTGGGGTTCCGGGTGCGCCTGGTCGGCGCGGCCGCTGAGCGTCTGGAGTGCCGGTACTGGGGGGCGTTCGTCGGCCGCGGCGAGATCGGGCCGCTGGGCGAGGGCACGGCCTGCCAGGCCGGGCAGGCGTTCCTGGAGGCCTTGCGGATCGTGGTCACGCCGCGTGGCGTGGCGGACGCGCCGGCGGAGACGGTCCGGGCGAAGGCGCCGCGCGGCCGGCGGTGAGGCTGCGGCTGGAGGGATTGGAAGGAAGGCAAGGCCAGGGGCTCTGCCCCTGGACCCCGCCAAAGGCCGAGCCTTTGGAAACCTGGACTTAAGTGAGGCCGGTCCAGGGGCGGCTCGCCTCTGGCGGGTCTGGGCAGAGCCCAGCCTTGCTTGCCTGCGGGTCAGCACACCCAGTTGCCGGTGATCAGAAGGTGCCCACGAACCGGTCCGGGATACGCCAGAACTCCTCTGCGACGAGGCCGAGGTCGAGGCGGTAGAACTCCTCGCCTCGCGCGTGCTGTTCGTGTTCAATCCGCTGCAGCCAGTCGCGCAACGGCGGCTCGGCCGGGTCGAGGGTGACGTCGGTGCGCGACGGCAGGTGGCCGACGCCGTAGAGGAAGTCGTTGGTGAACTGCTCGTCGCCGATCGCCTGGTGCTCGTTGACCCAGGGGTGGGCGCGGGCCATGGCGCGGGTCTTGGCGAGGCGCCGCAGGCCGTGCTGGAGGTCGTGGCGGCGCAGGTGGAAGTTGAACAGCCGGTCGAAGCGGATCTCCGAGTCGGCGCTGTGGAAGCCGGGCTGCCAGCGCACGGGGCGGCGGATCATGACCGGCTTGCACATCGGGCTGACGAAGCGGACCCAGCCGCGCTGCAGGCTGACCAGGCGGGCGGGGTCGATCTCCGGCTCGGTGCGCGGCGCGTGGTTCACGTCCAGGCCGATCGCGGTGGTCACGGGCAGCGGGCAGCGCGCGCAGAACTCGGCGAGGCCGCCGGCCACCAGCGGGTCTGCGACCAGCAGTTCGTCGACGTCGGTGTGGAACACGACGTCGTAGTAGGCGAGCAGGCCGGCGGCGATGTGGCTCACGCAGTCGGCGCGCCGGGTCTCGTCGAGCGGGGTGCGCGGCACGCGGATGCGGGTGGCCTCGCCGAGCTGCCCGGTGCTGCCGTCGTCCGAGCCGTGGTCGATCACGAAGCAGTTCTCGGCCCCGAGCTGGCGGGCGTAGTGGCGCAGCCAGATCGGCAGGAAGTAGGCCTCGTTCCAGGTCATCGTCAGGGCGGCGATCCGCACCATGCATCCTCCGGTTGCGGGAGGAGCCTATGCGCTGGGGCGGGGTGCGACAATGGCAGGCGACGCGGGCCACGCACGCGGGGGCGGCGGGGATCCCTGCCCTTCCGACCGGAGCGGCGGGTGCGGTCGCCGCGGCGCCCGGCAGCCGGGCATCATGGCGCGGGGCATGGCGGCCTGGACGGGCCGTGGGCCCGCCCAGGCCTGACCTGCGGCATGGGTCTGCCACGCCAGCGGCCTGCCGGCAGTGTATCACAACTCATGGTTGTGTTGAACCTCCGGGTTGCGATACCGCACCATGCCTGGGCAACGCGGCGCATATGATGGTTTCCAAAGGCGAGCCTTTGGTGGGGTCCAGGGGCAGAGCCCCTGGCCTTGCTTCCTGCCCTGGCGCTCGCGCGTCGCGTTGGCGATCAGGGCGTGTCGTGGAAGAAGCGGTGGAACCAGGCGAGGGTGCGGCGGCGCAGGTCGTCGCGGTCGGCCTCGCGGCGCAGGGCGTGGCCCTCGTCCCTGTAGACGACCAGCGTGGTGGGCACGCCCAGCGCCTGCAGCGCGGTGTGGAACTCCTGGCTCTGCGGCAGGGGGCACTCGACGTCGCGGTCGCCGACGCCGAGCAGCACCGGGGTGGAGACGCCCTGCATGTGGGTGATCGGCGAGGCGCGCAGGTAGGGCTCGGGGTTGTCGTAGACCGAGGCGCCGAAGCTGACCGGGTCCGAGCCGGCCTGCGGCGCCTCGCCCTCGATCGAGAGCCAGTCGGACACGCCGGCGACGGCGACGGAGGCGGCGAAGCGGTGGGTCTGGGTGACCGCCCACATCGCCATGTAGCCGCCGTAGGAGCCGCCGGTGATGCCGACCCGGGTCGTGTCGACCGGGGTGGCCGCTGCTGCGGCGTCGATGGCGGAGAGCACGTCGCGCCAGTCGCCGCCGCCGATGTCGCCGATGCTGGCGGTGGCGAAGGCCTCGCCGCCGCCGAAGCTGCCGCGGTAGTTCGGCTCGACCACCGCCCAGCCCTGGTCGAGCAGGGCGCGCAGGGTGCCGCGCGTCGAGGGGAAGGTGGGCAGCGCCGCCGCCTGCGGGCCGCCGTGCACGTCGACGACGAGGGGGCGGGCGGGCGCCGGGCCGGGAGGGTGCGCGCCCGCCTCCTGCGCGCGCCCGTCCCTGGCGCCTCCGTCCCTGGCGCTCCCGTCCCTGGCGCCCCCGTCCCGTGCGCCTGGGACCGGCGGGGCCGGGTCGTGCGGGGTCGCGGTGGCCGGGGCGGGCTCCAGCAGCCAGCCCTGCACGTCGACGCCGTCGCTGCGCCAGGTGATCGAGCGCGCGGTGCCGGGCGGGGCGAGGCCCCGGTTGACGCTGGTGAGCGTGCGCCAGTCGCCGACCGGGCCGGCGACCAGCTCCGGCGGGTCGGCGAAGCTCTGCGAGACGGCGGCGGAGCGGTTGCGGCTGCACGACAGCGAGGGGTTCCAGCCATGGGCCGAGAGCACGCGCTCGCCGGACCACAGCGCACGCGGCGGCTGGCCGGCCGACAGCGCCGACACCTTGGTCGTGCCGCCCGCGAGCATCACCGCGGTGAGGCCGTCGGCGCAGCGCCAGTCGATCGCGGTGACGCTGGCGTGCAGGTCGGGCGTGAGGTTCACGGGCACGGCGGGCGCGGCCTCGCCGGCCTGCGCAGGATCGGATCGCGCCGGGTCGGGCCGCGCAGGGTCGGATCGTGCAGGATCGGGCAGCGGCAGCAGGAAGGCGTCGCCGCCGGTGGAGCCGAAGTCGCTCATCCAGCCGCCGATGAAGGCGACGCTGCGGCCGTCGGGGGAGACGGCGGGCGAGGCGAGCTGCTCGCGCGGGCCGGGGGCGAACAGGACGCGCGACGCGCCGGACGGGTCGAACGCCCAGAGCCGGGCGATCCACCACTGGCTGTCGCCGTCGCCCTGGGCCGCGGTGGCGACGAAGCCGCCGTCCGGGCGCCAGTCGAACTCGTAGACGTAGAGCTCGGGCGGCGAGGCGAGGCGCAGCGTGCCGTGCTCGACCACGGCGATGCGCTGCTCGTCCGGGTCGGCGCCGACCTCGCCCTCCAGCGGGGCGGCGGCCTCGGTGGCGCCGGCGCGCTTGTGGGCGTTGGGGGTGGCGAGCACGGCGAGCCGGTCGCCCGGGCCGTGGCGCAGTCCGGCGAGCGGGCCGGGGAAGGCGAGCACCTGGCGCGGCGGGCCGCCCTCCGCGGGCACGACCTCGATCGCGGTGCCGTCGTCGCCCGGCTGCTCCAGGAGGAAGGCGAGCTCGCGCCCGTCCGCGCTCCAGCTCGGCGAGGCAGGGACGCAGCCGGGGCGCTCGGCACAGGGCAGCCGGACGGTCACGGCGCCGCCGGCGAGGTCGCGGATCACCAGGCGCACGGGGGGGCGGGTTTCGGCGGGGAGGTCGTCGGTCTCGATCGCGGCGACGTGCCGGCCGTCCGGAGACAGGGCGACGGTCTCGAACACGTGGAGCGGGCGGGCGGGCGACGGCGCGGCGTGCGGCGGGACGGCAGGCGGCGCAGGGCGGGCGAAGGCGGGGGCGGCGACCAGGAGGACCAGGGCGGGGGCAAGGCGCATGCGACATCTCCTGGCGACGCCATCGGGGCGGGCGCGGCTCATCCCCGGCCTCCTGCCACGGCCCGGGCCGGCGTGCATCCCCTGTCGCATGTGCGGCGGGCAGCTGCGATGCGCGAGGCTGCCGTGGGCTTTCCGGCTCCGCGTGCTGCGGCAAACAGGAAGCGTGTTCTTTCTTGAAAGAAAGAACCAAAGAACTTTTGTCCATAAGGACTTGGAACCAGCCGCGCGACCGTGACCCCAATGGGCAAAGTCTTTTTGCTTCTTTCTCTTCAGAAAAAGAAGACTCTTGCTTTCCTTCAGAAACGGCAGGGCGCTGCCGGGTCCGCAACGGTCTCCGGGTGAGGAAGACCGGGCGACTACTGGCTTGCCCAGACGATCCTGTACATCCAGGTGATCTCGACGAGCTCGAACGTGTGCCCGGGGTGGTCCGGGTTGAGCGACCTCAGCTCAATCCGGCGCGCCGACTGCCGGGCGAGCTGCTTGGCCATGACCTCGCCCGCGGCGGTCCGCACGACGACCCGATCGCCGCGGCGAATGGGTGACGATGGCGAAACGATGATGATGTCGCCGTCGCGGAACACCGGCTCCATCGAGTCGCCGCTGATCTCGAGGGCGTAGGCGTTCGGGTCGCTGATCTCGGGCAGCCCGACCTCGTCCCAGCCCCCTCCGACCGGGTAGCCGCCATCGTCGAAGAACCCGGCGGCGCCGGCTTGCGCGAGGCCGAGCAGCGGGATGACGCGCGTCGCCGGCGGGGACCTCGGGATGACCCGGGCGCCTTTGACCAGGCTGCCGAAGTCCAGGATGTCGGTGTCGGTCGCGTCGAAGACCTTGGCGAGGCTTTCCGTCCCGGGCCACCGGGCCTTGCCGTCCGGGGTGCGGCGTTTCGACGGGTTGAAGGTGGTGGCGTCCAGGCCCGCGCGGCGCGCCAGACCGGAGGTCGACAGGCCGCGTTCGGCAGCAAGCGTGTCGAGTGCTCGCCATATGTCGTCATGGTTCATAGAGCATCGTTCTTGCCAGCCTGCTGCGGAGCCCGGCCCGCGCGACGTCGACATGGCAACATGCAGGCACCTTTGTTTCATCGGCGGCTGAGGGCGAGCGCAGAATCCGAACGCAGCGAAGGATGATTGCCTTAGCACCACACCGCAATAGGAATGCAGGCGGAAGCCGGCGCCCATCGAGGGAGAGGGAGGAGGACCATTGCATGTTCTTGTATTGTTCTGCCATGATCCGTCCCGGCGGCCGCGCGGCTCAGAAAAACATCCGGGTTGAGCATCGCGAGACCACAGGGCAGAGGATGATACGGTATCCCTCAGGAGGAATTAAATCCTTGACGCTTCTGCAACCCTGGGTATATCAAATCCTAGCCGTGCAACTTCATGTTGCTGAACGACACTGGATCGCCGGCCATTGCGGCCGAAGGCAAGCACAACGGAGCCAGAATGGCCTTCTCATCGTGCGATTTGTCAGTACTTGCCTACGCAAACGGCTTCACGCTTTGGCACTACAGTGCCGGTGCCCAGTATCACGAGGTCGTTTCTGAGAACCTGTTTTTCGACAGCGCCCGGGATCTGGTTTCAGTCGGGGACATTGTCATGGTCTCCGGCGATGGTGGCGGCTCGATCATCTTCATTAAACCGTCACTTTCGCGGCTGACCTGACACCTTGCCGGTTCCGGCTGTGGGACCCGGTCCCGACCATCCCGGCCGATCGGCATCCGGCAGGGCCACAGGTGTCTGTGGGTGCATCGTGCCCAGTCCTTTCCCGGGTTGTACGACAGACTGCCGACAGGACTGCATGCCTGTGCCCAGGGGGCGATTGCTGATGCTGGCGTTCGTGCTTTCCTGTTCCCAGGGTGTCGGTGGCTGTCAAGGCCTGCACGACACCGAGGCTTCTTGGTCTCTGGTTCGGCCGCGCATGGTGGAGGGGCAGAGTGCGGTCCGGATGATGGCGTGCACGGCCATCCACCAAGGTTCGTGCCTGCCTGCACCCGGGTGACTTGGAAGGCCGGCGGAAGGGCTGCGATCCGTCAGGCGGTGCAGGAACTTCGCGCGGTGGCGAGTGCGGCAGGATGCTCGGGGTCCTGGTGCCTGTCCTTGCGCCGATCCGGGAGGCGGACCGCTGGATCTGCTGTCTTGCCTTTGCTCCTGCCCTAGCGCGCGTGGCGGAAGCGTTCGACGGCGGCGACGAGGGCGCGGCGGACGCCGGGTTCCAGGGCGGAGTGGCCGGCGTCGGGGATGACGGTGAGGCGGGCCTGGGGCCAGGCGGCGGCGAGCTCGAAGGCGGAGGTGGCGGGGCAGATCATGTCGTAGCGGCCCTGGACGATCTCGGCGGGGAGGTGGGCGATGCGGTGCATGTGGCCGAGCAGGCCGCCCTCGGGGAGGAACAGGCGCTGGGCGAAGTAGTGGGCCTCGATGCGGGCGAGGCCGAGGGCGGTGCGGTCCTGGGCGAAGGAGGCGACGGTGTCGGGCGAGGGCAGCAGGGTCGAGCAGGAGCCCTCGTAGACGGACCAGGCGCGGGCGGCAGGCTGGTGGACCAGGGGGTCGGGGTGGGTCAGGCGGGCGAGGTAGGCGGTCAGGATGTCCGTGCGCTCGGACTCGGGGAGGTGGGCCACGAAGGCGGCGTGGGCGTCGGGGAAGACGCGGGCCATGCCGTGGAGGAACCAGTCGACCTCGTCGGCGCGGCCGAGGAAGATGCCGCGCAGCACGAGGCCGATGACGCGGTCGGGGTGGGCCTGGGCGTAGGCGAGCGCCAGGGTGGAGCCCCAGGAGCCGCCGAACAGCAGCCAGCGCTCCAGGCCGAGGTGGATGCGCAGGGCCTCGATGTCGGCGACGAGGTGGGCGGTGGTGTTGGCGTGCAGGTCGCCGAGCGGGCGGGAGCGGCCGGCGCCGCGCTGGTCGAAGATGGCGACGCGCCAGAACTGGGGGTCGAAGAAGCGGCGGTGCACGGCGCCGGCCCCGGCGCCGGGGCCGCCGTGTAGGAACAGGGCGGGGCGGCCGCGGGGGTGGCCGACCTGCTCCCAGTACATGACGTGGCCATCGGTGAGCGGCAGGTAGCCGGTCTCGAACGGGCCGATCTCGGGGAACAGGTCGCCGCGTGGCATGGGGCGGGAGTGTAGGGACGAGGCGGCGGCGAGGCGAGGGTGTTGCGAAGGTGGGTCAGGCTGTTCCTTCGTGGATCATGCCGGCGGTCGGGCTTTTCGACTTGCAGGCAGGCAAGGCTGGGCGCTGCCCAGACCTGCCAGGGGCGAGCCGCCCCTGGACCGACCTTGCTTAAGTCCAGGTTTCCAAAGGCTCGGCCTTTGGCGGGGTCCAGGGGCAGAGCCCCTGGCCTTCCTTGTCAGGCCGTGGTGCGCGCCTTCGGCTCGTGGATCGGGCAGCCGTTGTGGCTGGCACGGAAGCCGGCGGAGCTGGTGTAGGTGGTGTTGCGGGCGCGCATGACGCCGCCGAGCGGGCGATGGGCGGCGAGGCCGTGCCACGGGCTGAAGGCGAGGCCGTCGTCGATGGCGGCTATGCCCTCCGGGCTCCAGGAGTCCTGCGGGCCGACCTTGAGGCGGGCGACGGTCACGTACGGGCTGGCGTCCTCGGGCCAGGCGACGGAGGCGTCCTCGATCGGCATGGTCTCGAGGTCCGTGCAGAGCTGGACCTTGACGTCCCACTCGCCGCCGTGGGCCTTGAAGTGGGCGGAGACGGCGTCGCGCAGCGCGTTGGGGGTGGCGTAGTCAATGGGGGTGCCGGTCAGGGCGGAGAGGTCGAACACGGGGGCGACGGCGATCTTGGCGATGTAGTCGCCGTAGAGGACAGGGACCTGGGAGTAGAAGGTTTCGCCGAGGATGCTGGTGGCGGGCTGGCCGCCCATGGTGACGATGGTGGCGCTCTTGCCGCCGAACGCCTCGATCACGGCCTCGGCGCCGCGAGCCGCGGTGGAGAGGGCCTGCTTGGCGCCCTCCGCCTTGTCCGTGGTGGCGGCGATCATCTTGAGGTTGCCGAGGAATTTGGCGGGGGTGGGGGCGCTGAAGGCTGGGGCGTTGACGAGGACGAGGTCCTGGGTGGTGTCGGACTCGCTGCCGGGCAGGCGCGGGCCTTCCACGCCGATGATCTTGACGGCTAGGCCGCGCGGGGTGGAGACGCTGTCATCGAGGATGTCGCCGGGAAGGGTCGAGAGGCGCAGGACGGCGTCGTACTCGCCGGGGCGGGCGAACAGGCCCTGGGCAAGGGTGGGCGGCAGGCCGGCGTGGACGACGAGGGTGCCGCGCAGGACGCCGTGGCTCTTGGCGTGGACGCTGCGGGTGGCGTGGCCGGAGTGCTCGAAGGTCGTCTTGCTGACCTTGCCCATCGCCTCGATGAGGCCGGCGTTGGTCTCGGCCTCGTCGGGCTCAGGGACCTCCATGGATGGGGCGAAGCGCAGGGGTGCGGCCGGAACATGTGCGGACATCGGGATCTCCTGGGTGAGACGATGTCTGTCCTACGCACGAGCAGCCGGATGAGTTGCAAATACAACTTAGGTTAAGGAGCAGCAAACGGCTTCCTTCTTCTTGATCAATAATTGGTATTATGTTACTCAATCTTTGCAAATTATTGCTGATTTGGGCGATGTGACTGTCCGGAAGCAGGTTTTGGGCTGGGGACGTTGCGGAGGTGGCATTGACGGTGCCGCCCGGTCGCCCGGGGCGGGCGGCGCCTGCAGGATCGTGGCTGCGCCGGCCTTGTCTTTCCGCCGCGTCCTGCGACAAGCGGGTATGCACAGGATCTGGATTCCGCTGGGGGCGTTCGCGGGGCTGACCGCGGTGGCGATGAGCGCGCTGATGGCCCATGCGCTGCCGCAGCGGCTGGACGCGGCGCGGCTGCAGATGGTGGCCAACGCGGTGCAGATGCAGGGGTGGCACGCGCTGGCGCTGGTGCTGGTGGGCGTGTGGACGACGCGGGGCGGGGTGCTGGCGACGCTGGCCGGGGCGTGCTTCGCGGCCGGCGTGCTGCTGTTCTGCGGGGGGGTTTATGCGATCGCGCTCGGGGGGCTGCGGGTGGGCGGGGTGGCGCCGACGGGGGGCGTGCTGCTGATGCTGGGGTGGCTGCTGCTGGGGCTGTCTGCGGTGCGGGCGCTCTGAAGGGCGAAGGAAGGCCAGGGACCCTGCCCCCCATGCCTCCAGGCGGGGCCCCCGCCAAAGGCTCGCCTTTGGCGGCTTGGTGTCTGGGTTCGATGCCGGGTGCCGGCGGCCGGTGTTCAATCCTTTCGTGTGCGGGTCTGGGGGCGCCTGCCCCCAGCGGGTCCAGGGCAGAGCCCTGGCCTTGGCTTGCCTTGTTCCCCTCCCCTGCCCCCGCATGATCCGCAGCGCCTACCTGGCGGCCGAGGGGTTCGAGGCGCCGCTCGCGGAGGAGCTGGCGCGGGCGGGCGTGGCGGTGGCGGCGTGGCACGGGCGGCTGGCGTTGTCGCCGGACGCGCCGCGGGCGGCGGCGTGGGCGATCGACGCGTGGGTAGCGCCGCGCGAGGTCGAGGTGGCGTCGGTGGGCGAGGCGGCGGCGGCGCTGCGGGCGGTGCAGCGGAACTGGGGGTTGTACGGGGCGGCGCACCACCGGCGGTGCGCGCTGGTGGCGGCGCGGCTGCCGCCGGTGCGGGCGCGGGCGCTGGTGTTCCCGGAGCCAGCGCCGGAGTCGCATCTGGGGGGGTGGACGCTGCTGGCGCCGGGGCGGCTGCTGTTCAGCGCGCAGACGTCGAGCGCGTTCGTGAACGGGGAGTGCCGGTTCGTGGAGGACCACATCGGGCCGCCGAGCCGGGCCTACCTGAAGCTGTGGGAGGCGTGCGCGGTGTGGCGGGACTGGCCGCGGCCGGGGCAGGCGTGCCTGGACCTGGGGGCGTCGCCGGGGGGGTGGACGTGGGCGATCGCGTCGCTGGGGGCGGAGGTGGTGGCGGTGGACCGGGCGCCGCTCGCGGAGAAGGTGGCGGGGATGGCGGGGGTCGCGATGCTGCGGGAGAGCGCGTTCGCGCTGGAGCCGGAGGCGGTGGCGCCGGTGGACTGGCTGTTCAGCGACATCATCGCGTATCCGGAGAGGCTGCTGGCGCTGGTGACGCGCTGGATCGCGTCGGGGCGGGTGGCGCGGGTGGTGTGCACGGTGAAGTTCCAGGGCGGGACGGACCACGCGGCGGCGGAGGGGTTCGCGCGCATCCCCGGGGGGCGGCTGCTGCACCTGTTCCACAACAAGCACGAGCTGACGTTCCTGTGGCGGCGGGAGGGCTAGAGGGTGTTATTGGTCTGACGGCGCACGGTCATTTTCATGGGAAAGCAAGAATCTTCTTTTTCTGAAGAAAAAGAAGCAAAAAGACTTTGCCCATGAGGTCCCGGGCTCCCGGCTGGCTCCGGAACTTATGGGCAAAGTTCTTTGGTTCTTTCTTTCAAGAAAGAACATGCTTCCTGTCTGTCATGCCGCGGGGGAACGGAGCCGGAGAGTCCACAACAGCCTCTAGGCGGGGTCGGGGACGGTCGGGGGCTCGTGGTCGAGGTTGGTGCTGGCCAGGATGTCGGTGATCACGGCAGTCACGGTCAAAGCGTCGAAGCCGGCGGCGATGGCCTCGTCCACCAGGGCCTGGAGGCGGGGCATGATCCAGTCGTGCACGGGGGTCTCGGACATGGATGCTCCTGCGGAAGTTGGAGAAGACAGCAAGGCCAGGGACTCTGCGCCCATGCTTCAAAGCGGGGACCCCGCCAAAGACCGAGCCTTTGGAAACCTCGACTTCGGTCATGCGGGTCCGGGGGCGCGTGCCCCCGGTGGGTCCCATCTTCGAGCATGGGGGCGGAGCCCTGGCCTTGCCTTGCTAGCTGAACAGCTTCAGCGCGTTCTGGACGGTGTGCCAGACGCCCCAGGCGAGGGGCAGGCCTGCGATGGCCCAGCAGAGCGCGACCTTTGCGGCGTTCACGAGCGGGCTCCCAGGGCGAGGCCGGCGGGGGCGTCGCGGCCGTCCTCGCGCAGGGGTCGGATCAGCAGGTTGCACACCAGGCCGCAGAGCAGGAGGGCGGCCATGACGTACATCGTCACGGTGTAGGCTTCTGCCTTGGGGACGCCGTTGTCGATCTGCCAGGCGCGCAGGTAGTTCACCAGCACCGGGCCGAGCACGCCGGCGACCGACCAGGCGGTGAGCAGGCGGCCGTGGATGGCGCCGACATACTGCAGGCCGAAGATGTCGCGCAGGTAGGCGGGCACGGTCGCGAAGCCGCCGCCGTACATGCTCAGGATCACGCCGTAGCAGAGCACGAAGGCGGCGATGTTGCCGCTGCGGCCGACGGAGGGCACCAGGGCGTAGAGGACGAAGCCGAGGCTGAAGAAGATCGCGTAGGTCGCCTTGCGGCCGAGGCGGTCGGAAGCCGACGCCCAGAGGAAGCGGCCGCCCATGTTGAACAGGCTGAGCAGGCCGACGAAGCCGGCGGCGGCATACGGGGTGATGCGGCCGGGGAACATCTCCTGGCTCATCGCCGAGGCCTGCTCCAGCACGCCGATGCCGGCGGTGACGTTGAGGCAGAGCACGGCCCAGATCAGCCAGAACTGGCGGGTCTTGACCGCCTCATACTGGGTCACGGCGGGCATGTTCGAGCGGCTGAGCGCGGTGGGGCGGGGGATGTAGCCGGCAGGCGCCCAGCCGGCGGCGGGGACGCGCACGATGGCGGCGCCGATCAGGATGAACGCGGTGTAGCCGAGGCCGAGGGTGGCGAAGGTGGGGGCGACGCCGAGGTGGCCCGGCGTGGCGTAGGCGTCCATCAGCATGACCGACAGCGGGGAGGCGATCATGGCGCCGCCGCCGAAGCCCATGATGGCCAGGCCGGTGGCCATGCCGGGGCGGTCGGGGAACCAGCTCATCAGGGTCTTGACCGGCGAGATGTAGCCCAGGCCGAGGCCGCAGCCGCCGAGCACGCCGTAGCCGAGATAGAGCAGCCAGAGCTGGTGGGCGGCGATGCCGGCCGCGGCCACGAGCAGGCCGCCGCCGAAGCAGCCGGCGGCGGTGACCATGGCGCGGCGCGGGCCGACGCGGTCGAGCCAGCCGCCGAACAGGGCCGAGGCGATGCCGAGGAAGGCGATGGCGATGGAGAAGATCCAGCCCAGGCCCTTGAGGGTCCAGTCGTCCGGCGCCGGGGCGGTGCCGCCGATCAGGCGGGTGAGCGGCAGGTTGAACACGCTGAACGCGTAGACCGAGCCGATGGAGAGGTGGACGCACAGGGCGGCAGGGGGAACAAGCCAGCGGTTGAAGCCGGGCGGGGCGATGGTGCGCTCGCGCGCAAGAATGGACAGCACTGCGGTGGTTGCTCCCGTGTGTACCCGGCCTTGATGGCCGTGGCGTTGCGGTGAAGGTGGCAGGGCGGGGGCGGGAAGGCGAGGATTTCCGGCCGGGAAATGGCGGAGAGCCGCCAGGTCGGCCGGGGTTCGGGCGCTACGGCTCGTCCATGTCGAGGCCGGGCAGGGTCCGGGGCTCGCGCAGGGCGATGGCGGCGACGGCGAGCGAGCTGGCCACGACGAACAGCTCCACGGCGTGCTGCAGGCCGAGGCTGTTCCCGGCGGCGGGCACGACGTAGGTGGCGACGCCGTGGCCGCCGGCAGCCAGCGCGTAGGCGAGGCCCATGCCGAACGAGCGCACCGCGTTGGGGAAGCGCAGCGACAGGTAGTGCGGCACCAGGGCGAACACGCCGGAGCTGGACGCGCCCACGACCAGGGCGGCGGCCAGCAGCACCGGCGTGGCGGCGGCGGAGACGAAGGGCACGATGCCGAGCACCGAGATGGCGAGGCAGCCCAGCATCGTCAGGCGGTCGCCGATGCGGGTCGCGATCCGGCCGCACAGCAGCTTGCCGAGCACGGAGCCGATCGAGTAGGCGGCGATGCCGGCGAACACGCCGCTGGGGCCGTAGCCGTACACGGTCTTCAGGATCGTCGGGTAGAAGCTGTAGACCGACGCGGTCTGGAACTGCAGCGCGATCATGAAGGCGCAGGCCTGCCAGGCGGCGCGGTCCATGTGCAGGCGCGGCCTGGGCGCTGCCTCGCGGTGGCCGGCGGCGCGCTCCTCCTGCATGCGCAGCCAGACCGGGCTCTCGTCGACGCCGACGCGGATGAAGATCGCGAGCAGGGCGGGGGCGATGCCGACGATGAACAGGGCGCGCCAGCCGTAGAGCGGCAGCAGCACCGCCTGCGTGCCGGCGGCGGCGAAGAAGCCGACCTCGTAGCCGGCCATCATCAGGGAGGAGGCGACCTGGCGCGAGCGGGCCGGCACGCTCTCCATCAGCAGGGCGGCGGAGGCGGTCCACTCGCCGCCGAAGCCGATGCCGAACAGGAGCTGGATCACGACAAGCGCCGTGTAGCTCCAGGCGAGCGCGGTCAGGCCGGAGAAGGCGGCGAACCAGACCACGCCGATCATGAAGGTGAGCTTTCGGCCGTAGCGGTCGGCGAGCCAGCCCCAGCTGGTGTTGCCGATGGCGCGGCCGAGGCTCTGCGCGGTGATGACCAGGCCCATCGCGGTGAGCGAGACGCCGAAGTGCTGGCCGATCTCGGGCAGCACCAGGAGGAGTGCGACCTGGTCGAAGGCGTCGAGGAACCAGCCGAGGAACGCCGCGAGCACCAGGCGCCAGTGCGGGCGCAGCAGGGCGAGAGGCGAGCCCTCCTGGTCCGGGTCGGCGGCGAGGTCGGCGGCGGGGCCGTCGGGCGGGGTCACGCGGCGCAGGCCAGGGGCTGAGGGCTCTGGATCATGGGTGGAAAGATGAGGGCGACGCGGCTCGTGTCAGCCCCAGAAAATGCGCGGGCAGGACGGGAGGCGGGGGCGGCGGGGCGCGGACCCGGCGACGGGCCTGCGCCGGGCGTGTTCGGGCAGGCCCGGGGCCTAGACCGAGACCGTGTTCATCGCCGGCGTCCGGCCCGGGGGCTCCGGGGGGACCGGGGCCATCAGCGCCTCGTTGTACCGGTCGATGGTCTTGTGGGTCGCGGCCTGCTCGTGATCGAGGATGTCCCCGTCCTCGACCACGCCGGTGATCGTCCAGCGGTTGTTCCTGCGCACTTCGCGGACGTACAGGCCTGGAAGGTCCCTGGGGAGGTAGTTGTCGGCATGTCGCATGAAGGCGCAGGCTTCTTCCTGGATGTGCGTCGGCGCGACCGTGAACTTGCAGTGCTGCCAGGTTCCGGCGATGCACATCGTGACGTAGACGTTGTAGCCGGCGAGGGTGACGGCGTAGCTCTGGGAGGTCGGCTCCAGGAACTTGCGGGTCATGCACAGGTCGCCGTTTTCCGGGTCGAAGTACCTACGGAGTTCAGACATTGGACCTTCCTCGTCAAGTTGGGGGGCTTTGAAAGCCCTTCTCTCAAGAAACGGGAGCCGAAAGCCTGCTTTCGGCAGGATATGGAGACGGAGACTGTGGGTCGTGTCCCGGTTCCGGGCTGGCAGTGGGAAGCAGGACGCCAGCTGTCGCGCGCAACGGCCAGGATGTCTTCATGCGTTCCCCGGGCGGGGATGCTAACGCCGGCGTCTCGCGGTGCGCAAGCATCCCGGAGAGGCGGAAGTGTCTCGGTTTGCCCCACCTGGGACGCTGACAGGCCAAGGCAGGCAGGCAAGGTTGAGGCTCTGCCTCAAACTCCGCCAAAGGCTTGCCTTTGGAAACCTGGACTCAAGTGAGGCCGGTCCAGGGGCGGCTCGCCCCTGGCGGGTCCGGGCAGAGCCCGGCCTTGCCTGCTTGCTTCCCGCGCCCTCAGACGTTGAACCGGAACAGCAGGACGTCGCCGTCGCGCACGGTGTAGTCGCGGCCCTCGACGCGCATCCTGCCGGCCTCCTTGGCGCCGGCCTCGCCGCGGCAGGCCACGAAGTCGTCGTAGGCGATGGTCTCGCAGGCGATGAAGCCGCGCTCGAAGTCGTTGTGGATCACGGCCGCTGCCTGGGGCGCCTTCGTGCCGCGGGTGATGGTCCAGGCGCGGCTCTCCTTCGGGCCGCAGGTGAAGTAGGTCACGAGGCCGAGCAGCGCGTAGCCGGCGCGGATCACCCGGTCGAGGCCGCTGTCGGACAGGCCGAGGCCGTCGAGGAACTCGGTGCGGTCGGCGGCGGGGAGCTGGCTGACCTCGGCCTCAATGGCGGCGGAGACCACGACCACGCCGGCGCCCTCGGCGGCCGCGCGCTCGGCGACGCGGGCGGACAGGGCGTTGCCGGTGGCGGCCGCGGCTTCCTCGACGTTGCAGACGTAGAGGACGGGCTTGGAGGTCATCAGGTTGAGGCGGCGGGCGGCCTCGGCGTCCGCGGGCGCGATCGCGGTGCGGGCGGGGCGGCCGGCCTGGAGGGCGGCGACGATCGGCTCGATCAGGGCGACGGCGGCGAGGCTGTCGCGGTCGCCGCCGCGGGCCTTCTTGGTGAAGGCCGGGAGGCGCTTCTCCAGGCTCTCCAGGTCGGCGAGCATCAGCTCGGTGTCGACGATCTCCGCGTCGCGCAGGGGGTCGATCGCGCCCTCGACGTGGGTGACGTCGGGGTCCTCGAAGCAGCGCAGCACGTGGATGATCGCGTCGGTCTCGCGGATGTTGGCGAGGAACTGGTTGCCGAGGCCCTCGCCCTTGGACGCGCCGCGCACCAGGCCGGCGATATCGACGAACTCGAGGCTGGTGGGCACGGTCTTCTGCGAGCGGCCGATCACAGAGAGGGCGTCGAGGCGGGGATCGGGGACGGCGACACGGCCGGTGTTGGGCTCGATCGTGCAGAACGGGTAGTTGGCGGCCTGCGCGGCGGCGGTCGCGGTGAGCGCGTTGAAGAGCGTGGACTTGCCGACGTTGGGCAGGCCGACGATGCCGCAGTTGAAGCCCATCTTCGCGCACTCCAGGAGGAAGCAAGGCCGGGCTCTGCCCGGACCCGCCAGGGGCGAGCCGCCCCTGGACCGGCTTTACTTAGGGAAGGCGATCCAAGGGCCCAGCCCTTGGCGGGGTCCAGGGGCAGAGCCCCTGGCCTTACTTGCCTTGCGTCGCCAGCGCCACCCGCGACATGAACTCCTCGGGGCGGCCCTCGACGAGGAGCGCGGCCTGGGCGGCGACCTCGTCGAGCAGGGCATCGAGCCAGGGGCCCTCGACCTTGGCGAAGTCGCCGAGGACGTGGCCGGTGACGCGGTCCTTGTGGCCGGGGTGGCCGATGCCGAGCCGCACGCGCCAGTACTCGGGGGAGCCGAGGCGGCGGTCCATGGAGCGCAGGCCGTTGTGGCCGGCGGCGCCCCCGCCCTGCTTGATACGGACCTTGCCGGGCAGCAGGTCCAGCTCGTCGTGGAAGGCGGTGATGCCGTCGACCGGGATGCGGAAGAACGCGGCAGCGGGCTGCACGGACTCGCCGCTGTCGTTCATGTACGTCGCGGGCTTGAGCGCCAGGACGCGCTCGGGGCCGATGCTGCCCTCCGCGACCAGGCCCTTGAACCGCTTGCGCCACGGCGAGAAGTTGTGGCGCAAGGCGATGCGGTCGAGCGCCATGAAACCGATGTTGTGGCGCTGGCGGGCCTGGCCGGGCTCGGGGTTGCCGAGCCCGACCCAGAGCAGCATGCCCGGCCTTACTTCTTGGCGGCGGGCTTGGCGGGGGCCTTTCCGGCGGGCGCCTTGGCGGCGGGGGCGGACGGGGCCTTGGTGCCCTTGCCCTTGCCGGCGGGGGCTGCGGCGGCGGCCGGCGCGTTCGGGTCGACGGGGGCGTCCGGCAGCTTGGACGGCGAGGCGACGGTGGCGACCACGAAGTCGCGGTCGGCGATGGTCGGGCGCACGCCCTCCGTGCCCAGCAGGTTATGCCAGCGGACGTTGTCGTTGATGTCGAGCGTGCCGAGGTCGACCTCGAAGCGCTCGGGCACGCGGTCGGGGTCGGCGAACACCTCGACGGTGTGGCGCACCACGTTGAGCACGCCGCCGCGCTTGAGGCCGGGCGAGGTCAGCTCGTTGAGGAACGCGACCTGCACGGAGACGCGGATCTCCTCGCCCGGGGCGAGGCGCTGGAAGTCGACGTGCTCGGGGCGGTCGGTGACGGGGTGGAGCTGGACCTCGCGCAGCAGGGCGCGGGTGGTCTCACCGCCGACGGTGACCTCGTAGAGGCGCGAGCGCCAGCCGCCACGGACCATCTCGCGCATCACCGCGCGAGGGTCGAGCGCGATGAGCGTCGCCGGCTGCTTGGCGCCGTAGATGACGGCGGGGACCTTCCCCGCCCTGCGAGTCGCGCGTGCCGCCCCCTTACCTGCCCGCTCGCGCGCCTCGGCCTCGATCGTCGTGAAACTGGCCATGGTTCGCTCCCAATGCGAAGCGCCGGCCTCCAGGGGTGCCGGCGCATGAGGCGCGCGATGTAGCGGATCGGGGGAAGTGAAGCAAGGAAGGTCGGGCTCTGCCCGAACCCGCCAGGGGGGAGCCCCCCCTGGACCGGCCTTAACTTAAGAGGAGCCAGTCCAGGGGGGCTCCCCCTGGCGGGTCCAGGGCAGAGCCCTGGCCTTGCCTTTGCCCCTAGTGCGCCGTGAGGTTCGCCTGGGCCTCGATCTGCGCGGTCAGGGCGATGGCCTGCCCGGTCAGCGCCGACGCCTGGGCGAGGCTGATGCTCTGCCCGGCGGCGGCGGCGGCGAGCATCGACTTCATCTGGGCGACGAGCGGGTCGCGCCGGGCGAGGTAGGTCTGCATGAAGGCGACGTAGCCCGCGTATTGCCCGTCCTGGGTGGCGGTGCCGGTGCGCAGGGCGGCGGTGGAGACGCGCAGGCCGGCGGTGGAGGCGGTGCCGAACGGCGCGGTGAGCTGCTTGTAGGCGACGGCCAGGCGGACGTAGGTGTCGATGTCGTGGATCGGCGCCGGCAGCGCGGCCGTGTCGAGGTTCTCGACGAGGACGCGGCCGTCGTGGAGGTAGTCGTCCTTCAGGCCGAGCAGGGCGAACATGGTGGCGCGGGTGTCGACGTGGTCGGCCCAGGTGGCCTGGTCGATGCCGACGGGCTTCACGCCGGGGCCGACCATGCCGCTCCAGGTCTGGCGCACCACGTCGGTGGTGCCGCCGTGGTTCCAGGCGAAGGACGGGCCGGTGCAGACCGCGGCGCCGCTGCAGCCCGGCAGCGAGGCGGTCACGGCGCCGGCGCCGGCGTAGATGTCGCCGTAGTCGAAGCCGACCATGGTGGGCGTGCGCAGCGGGTCGGCGGTGACCATGTGCAGCATGTGCAGCGCCGGTTGGTCGGCCAGGCCGGTCAGCATCGGGATGGTCGCGTTGGCCAGGTAGGGGTCCTGCACCGTGAGCGCCAGCAGGTCGCGCTCGAGCTGGCGGGTGACGGGCGCGCCCTGCGCGGGGAGCCCGGGGAGCCAGAACGCCGGCGCCTGGTCGGTGTGGACGCTGTAGGGCGTCCTGTTGTTGCGCTGGGCGGCGAGCAGCTGGTCGATGTTGGCGTCGACCTCGCCCTTGGAGACGCGCGGCGTGGTGTAGGTGTTGGCGGGGTAGGTGCAGGCGGTGGTCACGCCGTCGCAGGTGGCGGGCACCGGGGCTGCGCCCGCGAACTTGTCGCCCTCCTCGACCAGGATGACGAACAGGGTGTTGGTCTCGTCGATGTGGTCGCGCTTGAGGCGGCGGAAGAAGGTGGCGAAGGCCGCGTCGTACTGCCTGAGCTGGTTGACGTAGCCCTGCTCGCCGGGGCCGTAGGCGTAGGCGGCGCCCTGCGGGTTGACGCCGTCCGCGGTCGCGTAGTGGTGATCGTGGGCGTCGGCGAAGTAGCCGTAGACGACGGGCACGCCGGCCTCGAGCATGGTCGCGGCGTAGGACAGGGTCACGCTGGGGAACAGGCCGTCGAAGCCGGGGAAGCCGGGCTGGATCGACGAGGACGGCTCGGTGCCGGAGGCGGCGACGGAGAGGTATCCGATCTCGTTGCCGTTGAGGTCGGCGAGCGAGGAGTCCGACGGCTGGCCGAGCACCTGCTTGAGCGCGGGGACGACGTATTTGTGGCCGAAGATGCCGGTGTAGTTGTCGTAGCCGCCGGGCTCGGAGGGCAGCAGGTCGGGCGAGGTCTTCGACACCGCGCCGGCGGCGGCGCACACCGCGCTGCCGGGGGCGCAGTGGATCGCGATGCCCTCGAAGTCGGCGATCGCCTGGTTGCGCGTGGTGGCCGACGCGCTGGTGCCCTCGGCGTATTCGGGGGAGGCGCGGCCGAACACGGTGGCGAGGTCGATGCCGGTGTTCTCGAGGTCCATGTCGGCGAGACCGGCGGCGCCGAAGTCGCAGCCGGCGCGGGTGTAGGCGACCCAGGGGGCGGGCGCGTTCAGGCCGGTCTCGGCGAGCAGCACCGGGGTGGTGTCGGCGCCGGGGTTGGGCGTGCCGTCGGCGGCGTTGTCGCCGCCCAGCGGGTCGGTCCAGTAGACGAAGGTGGAGTTGGAGTGCGCCGGCGAGAGCGTCGTCGTGTTGTAGTAGTTGAAGGTGTTGGAGACCGCGCCGGCGGCGAGGCGGTCGGGGTAGACGCCGGTGATCGAGGTCAGGATGCCGTTCGCGGTGTGCGAGATGAGCTGGGTGTGGTCGTTGGTCAGCAGCATGCCCTTGTGCGTCAGGAAGCCCAGCAGGGTCGGCATCTGCTCGAGGTCGGAGGGCACGTTCGGCACGTCGCGCAGGTAGTGGACGTTGTCGAACTGCAGGTAGACGACGTGCTTGATCGCGCTGCTGCCGAGGTTGCACTTCGCGTGCGCGCCGCCCGCCGCGATGGCCTGGGTGGCAAGGGCCGCGGCGAGCGCCGCGGCGGACATCCGGTTCATTCTGCGTTCCCCTTGGGTCGATGCGGCCGGGGGCCACGCGTGCGACCGCGGCCTTGCCGGCGGCGGTGCTGCCGGGGCCGCCCGTGCCGGGACTCCATGGCAGACGACGGTCACGATCCCGCGACGGCGCAATGACCATTCCGTGACATACGCCTGTAGTCGTGCCCGGGCGGGCTGCGCGGCGCGCAGGTGTCACGCGAGCGGGGTGGAGCGTCGGCGCTCGATCTGCCAGTCCGGGACTTTGCCGGGAGCACGACCATGACACGCCGCGCGACAATCGCCGTCCTTGCCGCCCTGCTGCCGCTGCCCGCCGCCGCCGCCTGCCAGGACGATGTCGCGGGCGCGATGGCGCGGGCGGAAGCGCTGCCGGCCACGCCGGGCCGGGCCGCGCTGCAGGAACAGATCCAGCGGGCGGACATCGCGCGCCACGAGGGCGACGACGCGGAGTGCGTGGACGCCCTGTCGCAGGCCACGGAGGTGCTGGACAGGATCGACTCGGCGAAGGCCGCGCGGCCGGCGGCGGCGCCCGGGCCCTGAGACCGGCGGCTGGCATTTCTGCCGCGCAAGCAAGCAAGCGAGCAAGGCTGGGCTCTGCCCAGACCCGCCAGGGGCGAGCCGCCCCTGGACCGGC
>CAXSFE010000068.1:0-20728 GCA_964236585.1 uncultured Acetobacteraceae bacterium | reverse complement strand
GCCGGTCCAGGGGCGGCTCGCCCCTGGCGGGTCCGGGCAGAGCCCGGCCTTGCTTCCTCCCCCGCACACCCGACGGACGAGACACGATGACCGCGACGATCTACGGCGTCCCCGAGGGCTACGACGCCCTCCTCCTGGCCCGCCGCCGCGCCGAGCACACCGGCGGCCTGCTGCACGTGGCGCGCGACGACACGCGCATGGCCCGCCTCGCCGAGACGCTGGCCTTCGTGGCCCCCGGCGTGGAGGTGCTGCGCTTCCCCGCGTGGGACTGCCTGCCGTACGACCGCGTCTCGCCCAATGCCTCGATCGTGTCCGAGCGCATCGCGACGCTGGCCCGCCTGACGGAGGCGCAGTCCGCGCCGCGCATCGTGCTCACGACCGTCAACGCCCTGGTGCAGCGCGTGCCGCCGCAGATGGTGTTCGCGGGTGCCGCGCTCGACATCGCGCAGGGCTCCGTCGTGGAGATCGACAAGCTCACGCTGTTCCTGGAGGCCAACGGCTACGGCCGCGCGGACACGGTGATGGAGCCGGGCGAGTACGCGGTGCGCGGCGGCATCGTCGACCTGTTCCCAGCGGGCGAGGCCGAGCCGATCCGCCTCGACCTGTTCGGCGACACCGTCGAGAGCCTGCGCCGCTTCGACCCCACGACGCAGCGCTCCACCGGGCCTGCGACGGCGCTGGTGCTGCGGCCCGTCTCCGAGGTGCCGCTCGACCGCGAGGGCATCGCGCGATTCCGCACCGCGTGGCGCGAGATCTTCGGCCAGGCGACGACCGAGGACCCGATCTACCAGTCGATCTCGCAGGGCCGCCGCCACCCCGGCATGGAGCACTGGGTGCCGCTGTTCCACGACGCGATGGAGACGCTGCTCGACTACCTGCCGAGCCCCGCGGTGACGCTGGACCACCAGGCCGACGAGGTGCTCGACCGCCGCCTGGAGATGATCGCCGACCACTACGACGCGCGCCGCACCGTGACCCGCGAGGGCGAGGTGCCCTACCGCCCGCTGTCGCCGGAGCGCCTGTATCTCGACCGCGCGCAGTGGGACGCGATGCTGGCCCACGGCCCGCTGCTGGAGTTCTCCCCGTTCGGCAGGCCGGACGGCGCCGAGGGCATCGACGCCGGCGGCCGCCCCGGCCCGGTGTTCGCCCAGGCCGCCATGGGCCCGCAGGGCGCCGCCGGTGGCTCCGGCGGCGGCACGGCCGGCGTGGACAGCGTGTTCCGCCAGCTCGGCGCGCTGCAGGCCGGCAACGAGGCCAAGGGCCGACGCACCCTGGTCGCCGCCTGGAGCCGCGGCTCGCGCGAGCGCATCGCCGCCCTGCTGCGCGAGAACGGCGTGCGCGCCCAGGCCGCCGAGGGCTGGGCCGAGGCGCAGCGCACGCCCGCGGGCTTCGTCGGCCTGGTCACGCTCCCCCTCGACCGCGGCTTCGTGGCCGACGGCATGGCCGTGGTCGGCGAGCAGGACCTGCTCGGCGAGCGGATCAGCCGCCCCGCCAAGCGCCGCAAGCGCGCCGACCAGTTCATCGCCGAGGCCACCGAGATCGCCGAGGGCGACCTGATCGTGCACCAGGAGTACGGCATCGGCCGCTACGTCGGACTGGAGACGCTGCACGTCGGCGCGGCACCCCACGACTGCCTGCGCCTGGTGTACGACAACGACGAGAAGCTGTTCCTGCCCGTGGAGAACATCGAGCTGCTGAGTCGCTTCGGCTCCGAGACCCAGGGCGTATCCTTGGACAGGCTGGGCGGGGCCGGCTGGCAGACCCGCAAGGCCAAGATGAAGCAGCGCATCCAGGACATGGCCGGCGCGCTGATCCGCACCGCCGCAGAGCGCCGCCTGCGCGAGGCCACCTCCATGACCCCGGCCGAGGGCGCCTGGGACGAGTTCTGCGCCCGCTTCCCCTTCGCCGAGACCGACGACCAGGCCCGCGCCATCGCCGACGTGCTGGAGGACATCGCGTCAGGCCGCCCGATGGACCGCCTGATCTGCGGCGACGTCGGCTTCGGCAAGACCGAGGTGGCGCTGCGCGCCGCCTTCGTCGCCGCCATGACCGGCGCCCAGGTCGCCGTCGTCGTCCCCACCACGCTGCTGTCCCGCCAGCACTTCCGCACGTTCACCGCCCGCTTCGCCGGCCTGCCCGTCAAGGTCGCCCAGCTTTCGCGGATGGTGACGGCGAAGGAGGCGGCCGAGGTCCGCCGCGGCGTCGCCGACGGCAGCATCGGCCTCGTCGTCGGCACCCACGCGCTGCTCGCGAAATCCATCGAGTTCGCCGAGCTGGGCATGGTCATCGTCGACGAGGAGCAGCACTTCGGCGTCACCCACAAGGAGCGCCTCAAGGCGCTGAAGGCCGACGTCCACGTCCTCACCCTCACCGCCACGCCCATCCCGCGCACGCTCCAGCTGGCGCTCACCGGCCTGCGCGAGATGAGCCTGATCGCCACCCCCCCCGTCGACCGCCTCGCCGTGCGCACCTTCATCGGCCCGTTCGACCACGTGGTCGCGCGAGAGGCGATCCAGCGCGAGCGCTTCCGCGGCGGCCAGATCTTCTGCGTCGTGCCCCGGATCGAGGACCTCGACCGCATGGCCGACCGCCTGCGCCAGATCGTGCCCGACGCCCGCATGATCCAGGCCCACGGCCGCCTCGCGCCGACCGAGCTGGAGCGGGTGATGACCGAGTTCGGCGACGGCAAGTACGACATCCTGCTGAGCACCAACATCGTGGAGAGCGGCCTCGACATGCCCGCCGTGAACACGCTGATCATCCACCGCGCCGACATGTTCGGCCTCGGCGCGCTCTACCAGCTCCGTGGCCGCGTCGGCCGGGGCAAGCTGCGCGGCTACGCCTACCTCACCTGGCCCCAGTCCCACCGCCTGTCCGCCGCCGCCGCCAAGCGCCTCGACGTGATGCAGACGCTCGACACGCTCGGCGCCGGCTTCACGCTCGCCTCCCACGACCTCGACATCCGCGGCGCCGGCAACCTGCTCGGCGACGAGCAGTCCGGCCACATCCGCGAGGTCGGCATCGAGCTCTACCAGCAGATGCTGGAGGACGCCGTCGGCGACCTGCGCGCGGAGAAGGGCGCCCGCGCCCGCTCCGACCGCGAGTGGACCCCCAACATCTCCCTCGGCCTGCCCGTGCTGATCCCCGACGTCTACGTCCGCGACCTCCCCGTGCGCCTCGGCCTCTACCGGCGCATCGGGGCGCTCGCCACCGATGGCGAGGGCGAGGCGATGGCCGCCGAGCTGGTCGACCGCTTCGGCCCGCTCCCCGCCGAGGTCGAGAACCTGCTCTCCGTGGTCAGCCTCAAGCGCGAGTGCCGCGCCGCCGGCGTGGAGAAGCTGGAGGCCGGCCCGAAGGGCATGGTCGTGCAGTTCCGCGGCAACAGCTTCCGCAATCCTTCCGGCCTCGTCACCTGGCTCGGCACGCGGGGCAGCACCATGCGCCTGCGCCCGGACCACAAGCTGGCCGTGGTGCGCGAGATGGGCGTCGCCGAGCGCGTGAAGCTGGCGCGCGACGTGCTGGGCAACCTCAACCGGATCGCGGGGCAGGCGAGGGCGGCCTAGGCAAGCAAGGCCGGGCTCTGCCCAGACCCGCCAAAGGCCGGAGGCCTTTGGAAACCATTCTGTCAGGCAAGGCACCCGGCCACCCGACGTGCCGCCAGGGATGCCGGTCCAGGGGCGGCTCGCCCCTGGCGGGTCCGGGCAGAGCCCGGCCTTGCCTGCCTCAGATCGGCATCCGCCTCGCGTTCATCGGCGCCGCCCGCGCCAGCGCCTCCGTCGGCAGCGTGACCCGCACCTCCCCGTCCCCCGCCATGGGCGACGCCCGCGTCGTCGTCCCCCGCAGCAGCGCCGCGAGGAACCCGCGCCCCCACGCCACCGCGGACGTCCCCTCGATCGCGCCCCACAGGTCGCGCCACCGGTCCTGCCGCTCGGCCAGCGGCATGCCCAGCGCCTGGTCCAGCGCGTCCGCCAGCTCGTCCGGATCGTGCGGGTTGACCAGCAGCGCCGCCGTGAGCTGCTGTGCGGCGCCCGCGAAGCGCGACAGCACCAGCACGCCGGGGTCCTGCGGGTCCTGCGCCGCGACGTACTCCTTCGCGACCAGGTTCATCCCGTCGCGCAGGGGCGTGACGTAGCCCACGCGCGCCTCGCGCATGAACCCCGCCATCGTCTCCCGCGACCCGCCGTGCGCGAGCAGCCGCAGCGGCGTCCAGTCGGCCTCGCCCCACTCCGAGTTGATCGCCCCCGCCTCGTGGTCGATCGCCAGCCGCAGCTCGCGATACGCGGACACGTCCTTGCGGCTCTCCGCCGCGATCTGCAGCAGCGTCGCCCGCCTGCGCCAGTCCGGCCGCGTCTCCAGCAGCCGCCGGAACCCGGCCAGCCTCTGCAGCAGCCCCTTGGTCGGGTCCATCCGGTCCACGCCGAGCACGAGGCGCTGGCCCTGCAGGCTGCGCCGCAGCCGCTCCGTCGCCGGCGTGCGCCACGCCTCGTCCGCGGTGCGGGCGAACTCGCGCGCGTCGATCTCCACCGGGAACGCGCCCAGCCGGACGTGGCGGTCCACGACCCGCAGCCCGCCCTCCACGCGCTGCGCGCCCCCGAGCCGCTGCGCTGCGGAGGCAAAATTCTCCACGTCGTTGGCGGTCTGGAAGCCGATCAGGTCGCTGGCGAGCAGGTCGCGCACCAGGGCGCCGGCCTCCGGCACGCTGGCCAGCATGTCCGGCCCGGGGAACGGGATGTGCAGGAAGAAGCCGATCGGGGCGCGCACGCCGCGCGCCCGCAGCATCGCCGGCATCGCCATCAGGTGGTAGTCGTGCACCCAGATCACGTCAGTCGGCCGCAGCAGCGGCACCAGCGCCTCGCTCAGCCGCTCGTTGACCTGGCGGTACACGGCGGCCGCGCGCCGGTCGTAGACCATGTGCTCCGGCATCGAGTGCAGCAGCGGCCACAGCGTCCCGTTGGAGAAGTCGTTGTAGTAGCGCTCGTGCTCGTCGCGGGTCAGGTCGACCGTGGCGTACTGGATCGCCCCGTCGGCCACGATGCCGACCTGGCGCGGCGCGTCGTCGCAGACCTTGCCGCTCCAGCCGAACCAGACGCCGCCGCGGCGCTGCATGAGCCCGTGCAGCGCCACTGCGAGGCCGCCGGCCTGGGCCCCCGCGCCGCTCGGCACGGGAACCCGGTTGGACACCACGACAATCCGGTTCATCCGACCTCCAGAACCGCCACCGGCAGGCTTGCCAGAACATCCGACAGCTCCAGCCTGCCGGCCGCCGCCTCGCCCCGCGCCTCGCCGACCAGGACGTTCCTGGTGCCACGTTCAGCAAGGCTACGCGGCAGAACTATGGCGGTTCCGCCCCACGCCCCCGGGTCCACCAGCGGCGTGCCGCCGACGCCGGCCGCCATCGAGAGCCGCGTCGCCACCACCACCGCCGCGCGCTCTCCCTCCGTGCGGGCAAAGGCGAGGACGTGATCGGCGAGCGGCCCCTCCGCCTTGAGCGGGACGTAGGCGCCCTCGGTGAACAGCCCCGGCGCGCGGGCCCGCAGCGCCAGCACGCGCGCGATCACCGCCTGCTTGACCCGCCCGTCGCGCCAGTCCGCCATCAGCGCCTCGGGCGCCAGCCCCGCCGCCAGCGAGGCCTGCCGCGCGGGGAAGTCCACCGGCCGCCGGTTGTCCGGGTCCACCAGCGACAGGTCCCAGTACTCCGCCCCCTGGTAGAGGTCCGGGATGCCCGGCGCGGTCATGCGCAGCACGGTCTGCGACAGCCCGTTCAGCGCCCCGGCCGGGGCGATGCGCGCGACCAGCGCCGCGATCTCGGCACCCACGTGCGACGCCCGCTCCGGGTCGAGCACGCCCGCCAGGAAGTCGCGGCACGCCTGCTCGTACGCCTCGTTCGGCACCGACCAGCCCGAGCGCCGCTTGCCCTCGCGCAGCGCCTTCTCCAGCCAGCCCTCGACCCGCGTGCGCAGCGCCGCCAGCCCGTCCGTGTCCGTGGGCGCGAGGTCGAGCGGCCAGGCGCCCACCAGGGTCTGGTAGATCATCAGCTCGTCGCAGGCGTCCGGCGCCGCCCCGTCCTCCAGGTCGCGCCGCAGCGGGGCGTTGAGCCGCATCCAGCGCGCCACCGCCGCCTCCCACTCGCCGGGGATTTCGGACAGCACGGCGAGCCGGATGCGGTTGTCCTCGCCGCGCTTGTGGTCGTGCGTCCCCGTCGCCAGCAGGGCGCGCGGGAACCGCTTCTGCCGCTCCCGGTTGATCGCGTGGAACGCCGTGGGCGCGAGGGCGAACTGCGACGGCTCGCTGCCGACCTCGTTGCGCGAGATCAGCCGGCCGAAGCGGTAGAACGAGGTGTCCTCGACCGACTTGGCCGCCGTCGGCGACGATAGCTGCTGGAACCGGACCATCGCGCGCAGCCGCTCGCGGCGGTGGCTGCCGGCCGGCACGGAGCGCAGGTCCTCGCCCGACAGCCAGCCCGCCACCAGGTCGAGCAGCCTGGTGCCGGTCGCCGGCACGGTGCGCCGCGCCCCGGCGATCGCCCAGTCCATCGCCTGGCGGTCGGTCTCGCTCAGCCCGCCCGGCCCGGCGTAGACGCGATACACCCGGAAGTGCACGAGGATCTCGGTCAGCACGCGCTGGATCGCGGTCACCGTGTAGTCGCGCGTCTTCAGGTCGCGCCGCGCGATGCGGTGCAGCGCCACCGAGGTCGCGTACAGCTCCGACGCCAGGCTGTCGCGCAGGATCTGCCGGCGCGCCGCCCGCGCCTCCTCCTCGAAGTGCCCGGTGCGCCCGGTGAGCGCGCTCCACAGCGCGGTGAGCGGCGCCTCGCCCGCCGGGTCGTGCAGCACCGCGGCCACGTCGTTCATGAAGTCGTAGCCGGTGGTGCCGTCCGTCAGCCAGTCCACGGACAGCCGCTCGTGGGTCGCCAGGATCTTCTCGATCCAGATCACCGGCTGCGCGTGCGACAGCCCCGCCGGCCGCTGCGCCGTCAGCGCGTCGAGCCTGCGACGCAGCTTGCGGCAGTACTCGCGCGGCGACGCCAGCCCGTCGACGTGGTCGATGCGCAACCCGTCGATCAGCCCCTCGGCGTAGAGGGCAAAGACCGTCTCGTGCGTCGCGTCGAACACCGGCGCCAGCTCCGCGCGGATGCCCGCCAGCCCGTTGACGTCGAAGAACCGGCGCCAGTTGATCTCGTCCGACGCCGCCCGCCACCACGCCAAGCGGTAGTTCTGCCGCTCCAGCAGCCGGTGCAGCCGCTCGCGTCCGGCCGGCTCCTTCGCATCGTAGCCGCGCAGCGCCTCGCGCGTGGCCTCCACGTTCTCCGGCAGCCGCAGCGCCTCGTGCAGCCCCGCCGCCGCGGCGCGCGTCTCCGTGCGGTTCGTGGTCGGCAGGTCCGCGAAGGCGCGCGCCACCTCCTCGAGCTGCCCGCCCTCGGTGAGCAGCACCGCCGCGTAGTCGCGCGGGCTGACCGGGAACCGGTTGCCGAAGTAGTCGACGTAGAGCTTGCCCGCCGCCTCGTCGAGGTTGAGCGTCAGCTCGCCCGCCTCCAGCGCTTCGCCGTACGCGCTGCCCAGGAACGGCGCCAGCATGCGCCCGCGCAGCGTCGGGTCCGGCGGGTCCCAGTCGATGTCGAACGTCTCGGCGTACGGGCTCGCGCGGCCCCACTCCAGCACGTCCTGCCACCAGTCGTTCTCGCCGGTGCCGACGCCCATGTGGTTGGGCACGATGTCCAGGATCAGCCCCATGCCGTGGGCGCGCAGCACGCCCACCATCCGCTCCAGCGCCGGCCTGCCGCCCAGCTCCGGGTTGATGCTGTTGTGGTCGACGATGTCGTAGCCGTGCGTCGAACCCTTCCGAGCCTGCAACAAGGGCGACGCGTACAGGTGGCTGATGCCCAGGCTGTCGAAGTAGGGGACGAGCGCGGCTGCGTCGTCCATCGTGAAGTCCTTGTGGAACTGCAGCCGCGCCGTCGCCGACAGCGGCTTCATCGCGGGATGGGGCAGGGTCATGTGGGCGGCTTTCGCTGGGGAGAGGGCAAGGAAGGCCAGGGGCTCTGCCCCTGGACCCCGCCAAGGGCGGGCCCTTGGAACCCGATACTTAAGTCAAGCCGGTCCAGGGGGGCTTCCCCCTGGCGGGGTCCAGGGGCAGAGCCCCTGGCCTTGCCTTCCTTCACGCCGACGCCCCCGCGCCGCCGCGCCGGGCGGTGTCGAGCGCGCGCAGCCTGGCCGCGACGCCGGGAGGATCGAGCAGCGTGGCCGCCTCGCCGGGCAGGCGTCGCTGCCAGTTCGGGTGGCCCTCGGTGGTCCCCGGCAGGTTCGGCTGCTCCACCAGCGCGAGCGCATCCTCCACCGGCAGCATGACCAGCTCGCTGGCCGCGCCCCCCACATGCACGCACGCCGCGTCCGCCACCGCGTCGCCGCCCTCGTCGCCGGGCGCCTCGCCCCGCGCAGCCCCGCTGGCGCGCATCGCGTCCCACAGCGCCACTCGGTCGCGCGCCCGCTCCTCGCGCTCCTTCGACTCGTCGCGCACCAGGTCGAGCTTCGCGCGCCAGTCGATGTCGCGCCCCCGCCACCAGCCCGCGACGGTGGCCAGGTCGTGCGTCCCCGTCATCGCCGACGCCTCGCGCGTCCAGTGCGCCGGCGGAACGAACCTCTCCGACCTGTCCCGCTCGAACCACAGCACCCGCATGCCGTCGATCCCCGCGTCGCGCAGCCGGTCCTGGAACCCCTCCGGCACGGTGCCGAGATCCTCCGCCAGCACGATCGCGCGGTGCCGGACGCTCTCCAGCGCGATCAGCCGCAGCAGGTCGCGCTCGGGGAACTGGATGTAAGCGCCGTCCTTCGAGCCGACCCCCTCCGGCACCACCCACAGCCGGTGCAGCCCGAGCCCGTGGTCGATGCGCACGCCGCCCGCATGGCGCAGCGCCGCGCGCAGCATCTCCAGGTACGCGCCGTAGCCCCGCTGCGCCAGGCCGCGCGGCGAGAACGCCGCCAGCCCCCAGTTCTGCCCGTCGCGGCTCATCAGGTCCGGCGGCGCGCCCACCGTCATGCCGAGCAGCGTCTCCTCCTGCCGGCTCCAGCAGTGGGAGCCGCCCGGGTCGGTGCCCACGGCCAGGTCCGAGATCAGCCCGATCGCCATGCCCGCCCGCTTCGCCGCCGCCTGCGCCCCGGCCAGCCCGCGGTCCGCCGCGAACTGCATGAACGCGTGTGCCGTCACCTCCGCCTCGTGCGCGTCGGCGAACGCCTGCACCGCCGCCGACCCCGGCGTGCGGTACTGCTCCGGCCAGTCGCGCCAGTACCAGGCATGCCCGTCGGCCAGCATGTGCGCGTGGATCGCCTCGAACCGCGCGTGCTGCTCCAGGCTTTCGCCCGACGCGGCCCGCCACGCCTCGAACGCCCCCCGCGTTGCCGCGTCCATCGCCCCGAACGCGTCCCGCAGCGCGGCCAGCCGCTGCCGCCCCGCCACCGGCCAGTCCACCAGCTCCGCCCGCGACAACGCCGCCGCCGCCTCGCCGCCGAAGTCCAGCGGCGCATGCAGCACGTTCAGCGCCACCCGGCTGGACGGCGAATACGGGGAGAACCGGTCCGGGTCGGCGGAGAACTGCGCGTGCGCCGGGCTGATCGTCACCGCGTCGGCGCCATGCGTGGCCGCGTTGCGCACGAAGTCGCCGAGCGCCGCGAAGTCGCCGATCCCCCCGTCGCCCTCCCGGCGCAGCGCGTACAGCTGCACCGCCACGCCCCAGGCTGCCCGCCCGCCGGTCGCGTCGCCCACCGTGAAGCACCGCCGCGGCGCCACCGCGACCACCGTGCGCGCCTCGCCGAGCGTGACCTCGTGGTAGCCGGGCTCCAGGATCGCCGGGATCGTGCAGCCCTGGTCCTCCGCCTCCGCCTGCCCGTCGAAGCGCCGCCCGTCCTCCAGCACCATCGCGTAGCGCCCCGCCGCCACCGGCAGCCGGATGCGCTCGCCGGCCACCGCCGTCACCAGCGGCGGCAGGCTGCGCGCCGCCTCGGCCAGCGCCGCCCGGCTGTCGGCCACGGCGACCTCGTCGCCCGCGTCCAGCCCGAGCGAGCGCAGCACCGCGCGCAGCGTCTCCGCACCCACCGCGTGCTCGTGGCCGAACGCGTCGGTCCAGCGCGGCATCACCCCCGCGTCGCGCGCCAGCTCGGCCAGCGCCGCGTCGCTCATGCGCCCGCGCCGGCCAGGAACACCACGGTGGAGCGCGCCGGCAGCCTGCCCCCCGCGGCCGCCTCACCATCCCCGTCGTGGCTCTCGAACACGCACTCTCCCGCCGGCGCCGCGATCTCGACCGCGTCCCCGCCCAGGTTCGACGCCACCACCAGTGTCTCCCCCGTGCCCATGCGCCACTGCGCCCGCACCGCCTGCGCGCCCAGCGCCTGCGCGCCTTCGCTGATCGCGCCCACGATGCCCGGCACGATCCGCGCCGCCCGCAGCGCCAGCAGCCGCTGGTGCAGCGCGAACACCTCGCCGCCGTCCTCGCCGGGTTGCGACACCGACGCCTCGAAGGTCGAGCGCGCGTTCGGGTCCGGGATTCTTGCCCGCGTCTCCTCGTTCTGGAAGGCCGCGAAGTGCTTGAACTCCGAGCGCCGCCCCTCGCGCACCAGCCCGGCCAGCTCCTCATTGTGGTCGGTGAAGAACAGGAACGGCGTGCGGCTCGCGTGCTCCTCGCCCTCGAACAGCATCGGGATCAGCGGCGTGCTCAGCAGCAGCGCGGTGGCCGCCCGCAGCGCCTCCGGCTCGGCCAGCGCCGCCAGCCGCTCGCCCATCGCGCGGTTGCCGATCTGGTCGTGGTTCTGCAGGCAGATCACGAAGCTGGTCGGCGGCAGGTGCCCGCTTGCCTCGCCCCGCGCCTTGCCCGAGTGCGGCGAGACCTCGCCCTGGTAGCTGAACCCCTCCGACAGGCTACGCGCCAGCAGCCGCGACGCGTCGGCGAAGTCCTCGTAGTAGCCCTCGCTCTCCCCGGTCAGCATCACGTGCACGCAGTGGTGCCAGTCGTCCGTCCACTGCGCGTCGAACAGCGCGGACTCCGGCGTCTCGCGCAGCAGTGCCGCGGTGTTGAACTCGTTCTCCAGCACCAGGTGCACCTGCCGCCCCGGCTCCGCCGCCGCCCGCAGCGCCCGGCTCATCTGCTCCAGGAACGCCTGCGGCCGGATCGCGTGCACCGCGTCGAAGCGCAGCCCGTCGACCCGGTATTCCTGCAGCCACATCAGCGCGTTCTGGATGAAGAACTGCTGCACCGGCTCCTTCTTGAAGTCGATCGCCGCCCCCCACGGCGTGTGCTCGCCCTCGTCGAAGAACGTCTCCGCCAGCCCGTGCACATACGCGCCGTCAGGCCCGAAGTGGTTGTACACGACGTCGAGCATCACCATCAGCCCGAGCCCGTGCGCCGCGTCCACCATCGCCTTGAACGCATCCGGCGTCCCGTACGCCTCGTCCGGCGCATACGGCAGCACCCCGTCGTACCCCCAGTTGTGCGCCCCCGGGAAGTCCGCGACCGGCATCAGCTCCACCGCCGTCACCCCCAGCCGCGCCAGCTCCGGCAGCCTCTCCCGGATCCCGTCGAACCCGCCGCACGTGCCCGGGTGCAGCTCGTACACCACCGCCTCGTGCCACGGCCGCCCCATCCAGCCGCCGTTCTCCCACGCGTGGCTGCGCGCGTCCGTCACCACGCTCCACCCGTGCACGTCCCCGTCCTGCTGGCGCGACGCAGGGTCCGGCATCTCCGTCCCGTCCGCCGTGCGCAGCCGGTAGCGCGTCCCCGCCGGGCACCGGACGTCGAGCGCGAACCACCCGTCGCCCGACGCGTGCATCGGCTGCGGCGCCGCGTCGCGGATCACCAGCGACAGCGTCTGCGCGGACGGCGCCCAGACGCGGAACCGGGTGGTGCCGCCGGGCTGGATCTGCGCGCCGATGGTGCCGGGATGGCTGAAGGTCACGCTCATGCGAAGTCTCCGGAAGGAAGGAAGCAAGGTTGAGGCTCTGCCTCAAACTCCGCCAAAGGCGAGCCTTTGGAATCCATTACTTAAGTCAAGGGATCAAAGGGTCCTCGGACCCTTTGCGGGTCCGGGCAGAGCCCGGCCTTGCTGCCTTGCCTCACCCGCCCGCCGGCTCCGCCACGAGGATCATCGTCGACAGCGGCGGCAGCGTGAGCACCAGCGACGCCGGCTGCCCGTGGCTGACCACATCTTCCGCCCAGGCGCCCCCGTAGTTGCCCACGTCCGACCCGCCGTACGCCGCCGCGTCGCTGTTCAGCGCCTCGCGCCAGTGCCCGGACGTCGGCACGCCCACCCGGTAGCCGTGGCGCGGCATCGGCGTGAAGTTGCACACCACGAGCACCACCGGGTCGGCGTCGTCGCCGCGGCGCAGGTAGGCGAACACGCTCTGCTCGGCGTCCTCGCGCACCACCCACTCGAAGCCGCTCTCCTCGGTGTCGCGCGCGTGCAGCGCCCGCAGTCCGCGGTACTGTGCGTTCAGGTCGCGCAGCAGCGCCTGCGCGCCCTTGTGGCGGGGGTCGTCGAGCAGGAACCAGTCCAGCCCGCGGTCGTGGTTCCACTCGCGGACCTGCCCGAACTCCTGGCCCATGAAGATCAGCTTCTTGCCCGGGTGCGTCCACATGAAGCCGAGGTACGCCCGCAGGTTGGCGAACTTCTGCCACTCGTCCCCCGGCATCTTCCCGAACAGCGAGCCCTTCCCGTACACCACCTCGTCGTGGCTGATCGGCAGCAGGAACCGCTCGCTGAACGCGTACACCAGCCCGAACGTCATCGAGCCGTGGTGCCAGCGGCGGTTGACCGCGTCCTCCTCGATGTAGTGCAGGCTGTCGTGCATCCAGCCCATGTTCCACTTGTAGTCGAACCCCAGCCCGCCCTCGTCGGCCGAACGCGTGACTCCCGGGAACGCCGTGCTCTCCTCGGCGATCAGCAGCGCGCCCGGCGCCCGCTCGGCGACCGCGCGGCTGAGGTCCTGGAAGAACTCGATCGACTCGAGGTTCTCGCGCCCGCCGTAGCGGTTGGGCACCCACTCGCCATGCTTGCGGCTGTAGTCGCGGTACAGCATCGACGCCACCGCATCGACGCGGATCGCGTCGACATGGAAATGCTCCAGCCAGTGCAGCGCCGAGCCGACCAGGAACGCGCGGACCTCGTTGCGCCCGAGGTTGTAGATGTAGGTGTTCCAGTCCTGGTGGAACCCCTCGCGCGGGTCGGCGTGCTCGTACAGTGCCGTCCCGTCGAAGCGCGCCAGCCCGTGCGGGTCGGTCGGGAAGTGCGCCGGCACCCAGTCCAGGATCACGCCCACCCCCGCCGCATGGCAGCGGTCGACGAACGCGGCGAACCCCTCGGGCGCGCCCATGCGGGCCTGCGGGGCAAACTGCCCGAGCGGCTGGTAGCCCCAGGAGCCGCCGAACGGATGCTCCTGGATCGGCAGCAGCTCGATGTGCGTGAATCCCATCAGCTTCGCATACGGCACCAGCTTGGCTGCCAGCCGCGTCCAGTCCGCCCCGTTCTCCGACCCCGGCAGCCACGAGGCGGCGTGCACCTCGTACACCGAGATTGGCGCGGACGGCGACTGCGCCGCAGCCCGCCCCTCCATCCACGCGGCGTCCGTCCACGCCGGCGGCGTCGGGTCGGCCACGATCGAGGCGGTCGCCGGCGGCACCTCCGCGCGCCACGCCACCGGGTCCGCCTTGAGCGGCAGAACGGTGCCGTCGGGGCCGGCGATCTCGTACTTGTAGATCGTGCCCGCCCCGATCCGCGGCACGAACAGCTCCCACACCCCGGCCTCGTGGCGCAGCCGCATCGGCAGCCGGCGCCCGTCCCAGGCGTTGAACGGCCCGACCACGGACACCCTGCGCGCGTTCGGCGCCCACACCGCGAAGCGCACTCCCGACACGCCGTCGAGCTCCGCGACATGCGCGCCGAGCGCCTGCGCGATCTCCAGGTGCCGCCCCTGCGCCAGCAGGTGCACGTCCAGCTCGCCCAGCACCGCCGGGAAGCTGTAGGGGTCCTCCGTCTCGCGCACCACGCCGGCCTCGGTGATGCGCAGCAGGTAGGGCTCGCCCGACGACACCGCCCCGGCCCAGAACCCGTCCGGATGCTCGCGCGCCAAGCTGCCCGTCACCGCGAGCGTGGCGCGGTCGACGACCTCCACGCCGTCCGCGTCCGGCACGAAGGCGCGCACCGACCAGCCGCCCGGCGCGCGGTGCGGGCCGAGCACCGCGAACGGGTCGCCGTGCCGCGCATGCGCCACCGCGTCCGCGGCCCCCGGCTCGACGATGGCCGCCGCCGGTGCCTCGGCCGCCGGGGCAGGGGCCTCGTCGATCCGGACGACGATGTCGGTGCCGGGGTCGGCGCCGACCTCCAGCATGCCCGCGTCCGATGCCTGCTCAGCCATGGGCGTCGCCTCCAAGCGGGCCGGTCAGCCGTTCGACGATCTCGGCGAACCCCGCGAGCGGGATCGGCAGCCAGGTCGGGCGGTTGGCGGCCTCGTAGCGGATCTCGTACGCCGCCTTCTCCAGCAGGAACAGGTCGAGCACGGCCTGCTCCGCGTCGGGCGCGACCCAGGGCCGGGGTGCCGCCTGCAGCACCGCGCGGTAGGCGTCCAGGAACGCGCGCGCCGTGGTGACGCGGAACCGCTCGACCACGAGCGCGCGGTTGTCGGCGGCATGGCCCGACTCGGCGGTGCGCCCGGTGGCCGCCGTCGCCGCCGCGTAGTCGAACGAGCGCAGCAGCCCGGCCACGTCGCGCATCGGCGAGGACTTCGCCCGGCGCTGCTCCATGGTCCGCGCCGGCTCGCCCTCGAAGTCGATCAGGTACGCGTCGCCCTGCACCACCAGCACCTGGCCGAGGTGGAAGTCGCCGTGCACCCGCGTCTGCAGCGCGCCGTGCCCCTGACGCGCCAGCGCGCGCGCCGCCTCGCCGATCCGCCCGGCGCGCGCGCGCAGCGCGTCGGACTTCGCCCGCTCCGCCTCGTCGACCCACTGCGTCACCCGGCCCAGCGCCTCCATCGCGCCGTCGATCTGCGCGACGGCGCCCTCGGCCCAGCCGTCAAGCGCCGCCTCGTCCGCGTCCACCGGCCGGAACGCCGCGTCGTCGCTGTCCTGCGACAGCACCGCGTGCAGCTCGCCCAGCCTGCGCCCCATCGCGGCGGCGAACGCCTGGTAGCCGGACAGCGCGTCGTCCACCGCCGCCTCGTCGGCCTCCTCGCTGCCCACGTCGTCCGCGGCCCGCGCCAGGTACTCCAGCGTCCAGCCCCAGCCGTCGCCCTGGTTGCGCACGAAGCCCTGCACCAGCGCCACCGTGTGCGGCACGCCGTCCGCGCCCACCCGCACCGCCTCGGCGACCAGGGGTGCGATGTTGCCGAAGCCGCGCTCGGTCAGGTAGCCGGTCATCTCCGCCTCGGGATGGATGCCGGCGAGCACCTTGCGCACCACCTTGAGCACCACCGCGTCGCCGATGATCTGCGACGAGTTCGACTGCTCCGCCGACAGCCTGCGGATCTCGTATCCCTCCGGCAGGTCCAGCAGGTCGGCGCGCGACGTGGTGCGGAACCGCAGCTCGCCGCCGGGGAACGGCAGCACGCTCGCGTCGCGCATGTGGCTCAGCATCGCCGTGGTGAAGTCGTCCGCCGCGAACCCGTCGGTCAGGTACCCCACCTGCGGGCCCCTTCGCGCACGGGCAAAGGCGAGCTGCATGCCGAGCGCGCTGGCGTTCTCCTCGATCGCCGCGAACGGCAGCGCGTAGCTCTCCGTGCGGTCGCCCACGGCCACGTCGACCTCGGAGAACAGCACGTTGTTGTCGCGCCCCGAGCGCAGCGCCACCGCATAGGCCAGCTTCGTCCCGTGCAGCACCTCGCCCTTGGCGCCGAACCAGCGCCGCTTGCCGAGATACGCCGGCAGGATGTCGCGCTCCAGCGTGCGGCGCGCGAAGGTGTCCGTCATCAGGTCGGCCAGCTCGTTGCGCACCACCAGCGTCGCGAACTCCGGCAGCATCTCCGGCGCCGGCGTGTGCCAGGACGGCGTCTGCGACGCCCCCGCCAGGCGGAACCAGAAGAACCCGTACGGCGGCAGCGTCAGCAGGTAGGTGAGCTGCCCCACCGGCGGGAACACCGAGCCGCCGACCAGGTCGATCGGCACCCGCCCCTCGAACGCCGACAGGTCCAGCTCCACCGCCTGCGCCGCGCGCGACAGGTTCGACACGCACAGCAGCGTCTCGCCCTCGCCGCCGAGCCCGTCCGCGCCGTGCCCCGCGCGCCCCTCGCCGTCCTCGATCTCGCGCAGGTAGGCGAGCACCTTGCGGTTGTTCGGGTAGAGGAACTTCTGCGTGCCCCGCCCGAACGCGCGGTGCCGGCCGCGCACCGCCAGCATGCGGCGCATCCAGTTCAGCATGGAGTGCTGGTCGCGCGCCTGCGCCTCGACGTTGACCGCCTGGAACCCGTACATCGCGTCCATGATCGGCGGCAGCACGAGCTGCGCCGGGTCGGCGCGCGAGAACCCGCCGTTCCGGTCCATCGACCACTGCATCGGCGTGCGCACGCCGTCGCGGTCGCCCAGGTGGATGTTGTCGCCCATGCCGATCTCGTCGCCGTAGTAGATCACCGGCGTGCCCGGCATCGACAGCAGCAGCCCGTTCATCAGCTCCACGCGCCGCCGGTCGCGCTGCAGCAGCGGCGCCAGCCTGCGGCGGATGCCCAGGTTGATGCGCGCGCGCTTGTCGCTCGCATAGGTCTCCCACAGGTAGTCGCGCTCGGAGGAGGTGACCATCTCCAGCGTCAGCTCGTCGTGGTTGCGCAGGAAGATCGCCCACTGGCAGTTCGCCGGGATCTCCGGCGTCTGGCGCATGATGTCGGTGATCGGGAAGCGGTCCTCGCGCGCGATCGCCATGTACATCCGCGGCATCAGCGGGAAGTGGAACGACATGTGGCACTCGTCGCCCTCGCCGAAGTAGACCTGGGCGTCCTCCGGCCACTGGTTCGCCTCGGCCAGCAGCATCTTGCCCGGCGCCACCACGTCCAGCTCCGCGCGGATGCGCTTGAGGATCGCGTGCGTCTCCGGCAGGTTCTCGTTGTTCGTCCCCTCGCGCTCCACCAGGTAGGGCACCGCGTCGAGCCGCAGCCCGTCCACGCCGAGGTCGAGCCAGAACCGCATGACGGAGAGCACCTCCTCCATCACCGCGGGGTTGTCGAAGTTCAGGTCCGGCTGGTGCGAGTAGAAGCGGTGCCAGTAGTACGCCTTGGCCTCGTCGTCCCATGTCCAGTTCGACTTCTCGGTGTCGAGGAAGATGATGCGCGTGCCGTCGTACTTGTCGTCGGACTCCGACCACACGTAGAAGTCGCGCTCCGGCGAGCCGGCCGGGGCGCGGCGCGCCGCCTGGAACCAGGGGTGCTGGTCCGACGTGTGGTTAATCACCAGCTCGGTGATGACGCGCAGCCCCCGCTCGTGCGCCGCCTCGATGAAGCGCTTGACGTCCTCGATCGTGCCGTAGTCCTCGTGCACGCCGCGGTAGTCGGCGATGTCGTAGCCGTCGTCGCGGCGCGGGCTCGGGTAGAACGGCAGCATCCAGATCGCGGTGACGCCCAGCTCGACGATGTAGTCGAGCTTCTCGATCAGCCCGGGGAAGTCGCCGACCCCGTCGTTGTTGCCGTCGAAGAACGCCTTGAGGTGCAGCTGGTAGATCACCGCGTCCTTGAACCACAGCGGGTCCTTGGCGGCGGGGATCGGGAGTTCGGCGGGGCTGATGCTGTTCATGCTTGTCCGGGTGTCCGCAGGCTTCGGGCTGGCGGGATCGCGGCCAGCGGGTTCTCGATCCAGTTGAAGGCACGGCTCAGGCTGGCACGGCTCAGGCGGGCACGGCCCGCCAGATGGCATAGGGCGACTCCGGCGTCAGGCGAACCCGCTGCGAGCGCCCCGTGAAGCCGAACCGCGTGCCGCCGACCAGGTCCTCCATGTCGAGCGACGCGCCGTCCGGCAGGGTCCAGCGATACAGCGGCACGTCGATCTGCGCCTCCTGCACGGACCTGGGGTCGAGGCTGACTGCGACCAGCACCACGTTGGAGCGGTCCGCCGTGGCCTTCTCGAAGTACAGCACCGCCGCGTTGTCCGCGGGCAGGAAGGTCACGCCGAGCTGGGTCTGCAGCGCCGGGTTGGCGCGCCGGATCCGGTTGAGCCGGGTGATCTCGGGCACGATGTTGCCCGGCCGGTCCCAGTCCCAGGCGCGGAGCTGGAACTTCTCGCTGTCGAGGTACTCCTCCTTGCCCGGCAGCGGCGTGCCCTCGCACAGCTCGAAGCCGTTGTACACCCCCCACAGCCCGGACAGCGTCGCCGCCAGCGCCGCGCGGATCAGGAACCCTGGCCGCCCGGAGGTCTGCAGGAACACGGGGTTGATGTCGGGCGTGTTGACGAAGAAGTGCGGCCGGAAGAACTCGCTCGGCGCCTCGGTCGACAGCTCCTCGAGGTAGGCCTCCAGCTCGCGCTTCTCGTTGCGCCAGGTGAAGTACGTGTAGGACTGGCTGAACCCCGCCTTGGCCAGCCGGTACATCACCTTCGGCCGGGTGAACGCCTCGGCGAGGAACACCGCGTCCGGGTAGCGCGAGCGCACCTCGGCGATCATCCACTCCCAAAACGGGAACGGCTTGGTGTGCGGGTTGTCGACGCGGAACAGCCGGATGCCCTGCTCCGCCCAGAACAGCACCGCCTCGCACAGCGCCGTCCACAGCCCGGGCACGCTGTCCTCGGCGTAGAAGTCGACGTTGACGATGTCCTGGTACTTCTTCGGCGGGTTCTCCGCGTACTTGATCGACCCGTCCGGCCGCCAGTCGAACCACCCGCGGTGCTGCTTCAGCCACGGGTGGTCGGGCGAGCACTGGATCGCGAAGTCGATCGCGATCTCCAGCCCGTGCGCCGAGGCCGCGGCGATCAGCTGCCGGAAGTCCTCCAGCGTGCCCAGCTCCGGGTGCAGCGCGTCGTGCCCGCCCGCCTCCGAGCCGATCGCGTACGGGCTGCCCGGGTCGCCCGGCTCCGGCGTCAGCGTGTTGTTCGGCCCCTTGCGGTTCGACGTCCCGATCGGATGGATCGGCGGGAAGTACAGCACGTCGAACCCCATGTCGCGCACCCGCGGCAGGTGGCGCTGCACGTCGGCGAACGTGCCGTGCCGCGCCGGGTCGTCGCTCATCGAGCGCGGGAACACCTCGTACCAGGACGCGAACCCCGCGCCGATGCGCTCGGCGTCGACCGGCATCACCGGGCTAGCGGCAGCCTGCGGCCGGTCGTCCGCCTCGCGCATCAGCGCCGCCAGCGCGGGCGAGAGCAGCGTCACCCGCCGCGCCTCGTCGCCGTCCCCCATCGCCGCCAGCGCCTCGCCCAGCCCCGCCGCGAGCGCGCCGTCGCTGCGCCCCGCCGCGCGCTCCACGATGCGGGTGCCCTCCACCATCTCCAGGTCGATCGGCACCCCGGCCGCATGCTTCTTGGCCAGCTCGTCGGCGAAGGAGGCGAAGGCATCCCGCCACGCCTGGACCAGGTAGACGTGCCGCCCCAGCGGGCCGAGCGGGAAGGCGCCCTCCCACACGTCGTTGGCGACCAGGCTCATGCGGCACTCGCCTCCCTCGCCGGAAGGGTTCTTCCAGAGCAGTGCCGCGGCGAGCTTGTCGTGGCCGTCGCACAGGATGTCGGCGGTCACGGTGACGCTGCTGCCGGCGGTGCGCTTGACCGCGAACGCGCCGCCCTCCACGGCCGGCAGCGGGTTCTCGATCGCGACCCGGGCACCGGCTCCGGCATGCGCGGCGGACTCCGGGTCCAGCGCAACCGCGGCCCTCGCCGGCGTGGCCACCGCGGCATAGGCGCGGATCTCGCCGGGCTGCAGCAGCACCGGCTCGCCGACGCGCAGGGTGCCGGCGCCGAGCAGCGGCGCGAACGCCCCGAACCGCCCGCCCAGCGCCGGCAGGATCGCGGCGGGCTCCACGGCGCGCACCGCGGCCAGGTCGGCGTTGGCCAGCACCAGCAGCACCCGCTCGGCGATGCGCAGGTCGGTGTCGGCGCGCAGCAGTGCCAGCACCGGACCGCCCGCGCCGAGCGGCAGCACGGGCATCTCGCCGTCGTCGAGCAGGGTCTCGGTGGCGAGCAGGGCGTTCAGCGCCGAGATGTCCTCGGCCAGCGCCGCGCCGCCGCCCGCCGCATCCTCCATCCCCGCCGCCACCAGCCAGCCTGTGCCGAGCGCCGCGGCCAGCGCCAGCGCCCGCCGGCACGCGGCCGTGGCCAGCGCCGGGTCCTGCACCGAGGCCGCGAGCCCGTCGCCGCCCGGCACCTCCGGCGAGGCCAGCACCGGCCCGAGCGCGCGCAGCGCCTCGACCTCGTCCCACAGCCACTCGCCCCGCCAGTCCCACCACGGCAGCGAGCAGAACACCCCGTCCAGCCCCAGCCCGCGCAGGGTGCGCAGGGCGTCGCGCGACACCCCGGGCGTCCAGGCCAGCAGCAGCGCGTCCGTGCCGTCGCGCAGCGCGCGCAGCACCGCCGCCAGCTGCGCCCCCGGCAGCCGGTCCAGCCCGGTCAGCCGGAATCCGGCGGCGCCCCAGCCGGCCCAGGCCGCGAGCTGCGTGCCCCACCACTGCCCGAGGCGCTCCGCCTCCGCCGTGTCTGCCGGGCGGGCGAGGGCGGCGGCCATGTCGTCGTCGCGCCGCGGGTCGAGCGGCGCCTCCGGGTCGGGCGCCGCGAACAGCCCGGCCGGCGCGGTGGCCG
>CAXSFE010000067.1:0-20877 GCA_964236585.1 uncultured Acetobacteraceae bacterium | reverse complement strand
TCGCAGCACCCGCCGAGGCCTCGGCCGCGGCCCCCAGGCCGCGGTCCGGCACGGCTGCGCCCGCGCGCTCCATGAAGGCGCGCGCCGCCGCCGCCAAGGTGGCCAAGCGCGTCACCGCCGCGAAGTCCAAGGCCCACGCCGCCCGCCCGGGCGCGCCCGCACGCAAGTCCGGCGCAGCCCCGCGCTCGGCGTCGGCCGACACCACCCAGGGCGCGCGCAGCGTCTCGGTGTCGCTGCGCACCGCGCGCGGCCGCACCACCGCCCAGCAGCACTGGCTGCAGCGACAGCTCAACGACCCCTACGTCGCCGCCGCCCAGCAGCAGGGCTGGCGCTCGCGCGCGGCCTTCAAGCTGATCGAGCTGGACGACCGCTTCGGGCTGATCCGGCCGGGGCTGCGCGTGCTCGACCTCGGCGCCGCCCCGGGCGGCTGGTGCCAGGTCGCGGTCAAGCGCGGCGCGAGGCAGGTCGTGGGCCTCGACCTGCTGCCGGTCGACACCGTGCCCGGCGTCACCCTGATCGTCGGCGACTTCACGGAGGAGTCGATGCCCGGGCGGCTGATGGCGGCGCTGGGCGGCAAGGTCGACCTCGTGCTGTCCGACATGGCGCCCAACACCACCGGCCACACCGCGACCGACCACATCCGCATCGTCGACCTGGCGGGGCAGGCGCTGGACTTCGCGCGCCAGGTGCTCTCGCCCGGGGGGGCGTTCGTGGCGAAGGTGCTGCAGGGCGGCTCGGAGAAGGAGATGATGGACTCCATGCGCCGCGACTTCGCCACGGTGAAGCACGCGAAGCCGCCGGCGAGCCGGCGGGAGTCGAGCGAGCTGTACGTCGTGGCGACGGGGTTCCGCGGGGAGGGGTAGGGAGAAGCAAGGCCAGAGGCTCTGCCTCTGGACTCCGCCAAAGGCTGAGCCTTTGGAATCCAGTCCTTAAGCAAGGCCGGTCCAGGGCGGCTCGCCCTGGCGGGTCCAGGGCAGGGCCCTGGCCTTTCTTCCCCGCCGCGAGCCTTGCTCCCCCCCGCCCCGACCCGCTAGAAGGACGCGCCAAGGCCGGGCCGTATCCGCGTCGCCCGGCGTCGAAAGGCGTGCGCCATGGCCCCCGACAGCCCCGCTCCCTCGCCGCCGCCCCAGCCGGGGCCGCTGCGCCTCGACGACCGCATCCGCGAGGCCCTGGCGTTCGACGACGTGCTGGTGGTGCCGTCCTACTCGCAGGTGCTGCCGAACAGCACCGACACCCGCACCCGCTTCACCCGCACCATCAGCCTCAACATCCCGCTGGTGTCCTCGGCGATGGACACGGTGACCGAGTCCGCGATGGCGATCGCCATGGCGCAGCAGGGCGGCATCGGCGTGATCCACAAGAACCTCACCCCCGAGGAGCAGGCCGACCAGGTCCGCCGGGTGAAGAAGTTCGAGAGCGGCATGGTGGTCAACCCGCTCACCATCCACCCCGACCAGACGCTCGCCGACGCGCGTGCGCTGATGGCGCTGCACCGCATCAGCGGCTTCCCCGTGGTCGAGCGCGACAGCGGCCGGCTGGTCGGCATCCTGACCAACCGCGACGTGCGCTTCGCCACCGACCCGTCGACGCGGGTGTACGAGCTGATGACCCGCGAGGGGCTGATCACGGTGGCCGACGGCGCCGAGCACGACGAGGCCCGCCGCCTGCTGCACCGCCACCGCATCGAGAAGCTGCTGGTCGTCGACGAGGCGTATCGCTGCGTCGGCCTGATCACCGTCAAGGACATGGACAAGGCGACCGCCCACCCGCTCGCCAACAAGGACGAGCTGGGACGGCTGCGCGTCGCCGCCGCGACCGGCGTCGCCGACGACGGTTTTTCCCGCGCGCAGGCGCTGGTGGCGGCGGGCGTGGACGTCGTGGTGGTCGACACCGCGCACGGGCACTCGCAGGGAGTGCTCGCGGCGGTGGAGCGCATCAAGCGGCTGTCGAACTCGGTGCAGGTCGTCGCCGGCAACGTCGCCACCCCGGAGGGCGCGGAGGCGCTGATCGCTGCCGGCGCGGACGCGGTCAAGATCGGCATCGGCCCGGGCAGCATCTGCACCACGCGCGTGGTCGCGGGCGTCGGCGTGCCGCAGTTCTCCGCGGTGATGGAGACGGCGGCGGCGTGCCGTGCGCACGGCGTGCCCTCGATCGCGGACGGCGGCGTGCGCACCTCGGGCGACCTGGTCAAGGCGATCGGGGCGGGGGCGGACTCGGTGATGGTCGGCAGCCTGCTCGCCGGCACGGACGAGGCGCCGGGCGAGGTGTTCCTCTACCAGGGGCGCTCCTACAAATCCTATCGCGGCATGGGCTCGATCGGCGCCATGGCGCGGGGCTCCGCGGACCGCTACTTCCAGCAGGAGATCAAGGACACGCTGAAGCTGGTGCCGGAAGGCATCGAGGGCCGCGTCGGCTACAAGGGCCCGGTCAGCGCCGTGGTGCACCAGCTCGTCGGCGGCCTGCGCGCGGGCATGGGCTACACCGGCAGCGCCACCGTCGACGAGCTGCAGACGCGCACGCGGTTCCGCCGCATCACCGGCGCGGGCCTGCGCGAGAGCCACGTCCACGACGTGGCGATCACGCGCGAGGCGCCCAACTACCGGCAGGACTGAGAGCAAGGAAGGCCAGGGCTCTGCCCCTGGACCCCGCCAAAGGCCGAGCCTTTGGAATCCACTTATAAGAGGCCGGTCCAGGGCGGCTCGCCCTGGCGGGTCCAGGGCAGAGCCCTGGCCTTTCTTCCCTCCCGAAAGCACCCCACCATGCCCCACCCCCGCGCCGCTGTGTTCGACGCGTTCGGCACGGTGTTCGACACCGACTCCCCGATGCGCCGCCACGCCGACCGCATCGGCCCCGGCTGGCCCGCGATCGGCCAGGAGTGGCGCGCCCTGACCCTGCAGTACACCTGGGTGCGCAGCCTGGCCGGCGAGCACCGCGCGTTCTCCGCGCTGTCGCGCGAGGCGCTGGAGGTGGTCGCGGCGCTGCACGGCCTGGACGCGGCGCTCGTCGACGACATCGCCCGCGAGAACCGCACGCTCGACGCCTACCCCGACGTGGCGCCCGCCGTGCAGCGCCTACGCGACGCCGGCGTCGCCTGTGCGATCCTGTCCAACGGCGAGCCCGACGGCATGGCGCGCCAGGTGGGCGCCGCCGGCCTCGCCCCCCTGTTCGACGCCCTGCTGAGCGTGGAGGCCGCCGGCGCCTTCAAGCCGGACCCGCGCACCTACGCCCTCGCCACGGCGCATTTCGGCTGCGCCGCGCCGGAGATCGCGTTCGTCTCGTCCAATCCGTGGGACGCGTTCGGCGCCTCGGGGTTTGGTTTCCGGACGTGCTGGATCAACCGCCACGGCCGGCCAGTCGAGTACGGCCTGGCGGATCGCGCCGCGATCCTGCCCGGCCTTGACGGCCTGGCCGACGTGCTCCTGGCGTCGCGCGCATGACCCCCGGCGCGCGCCTTGCCGCGGCGATCGAGCTGCTGACCGAGGTGGAGGAGCGCATCCGACGCCCCGCCGACGCGGTGGCCAACGACTTCTTCCGCGCCCGGCGCTTCATCGGCTCCGGCGACCGGCGTGCGGTGTCGGACCGCGCCTGGGCGGTACTGCGCGCCCGCCGCCGCCTCGGCTGGTGGGTGGAGCGGGGCGGGACTGCGCCCACGCCGCGCATGCTGATCGCGGCGTCGCTGCTGATGGAGGGCTGGTCGGCGTCCGGCGTGGCGCAGAGCTTCTCCGGCGGGCAGTACGCGCCGGCGACGCTGATCCTGCCCGAGCGCGAGGCGCTGCTGGCGATCGAGAGCCACACGCTGGCGCACCCGGAGATGCCGGACGCGGTGCGGCTGGAGGTGCCGGACTGGATCCTGCCGCGCCTGGTGGCGCGCTTCGGCGAGAGCCTGGAGTCCGAGCTGTCGGCGCTGTCCGAGCCGGCGCCGCTCGACCTGCGGGTCAACCTGCTGCGCGGCACGCTGGAGCAGGGCAGGGCGGCGCTGGAGCGCGAGGGGATCGTGGCGACGGCCACGCCGCTCTCGCCCTGGGGCCTGCGCGTGCCGGGCCGGCGCGCGGTGACCTCCGGCGCCGCCTTCCAGACCGGGCTGGTCGAGATCCAGGACGAGGGCAGCCAGCTCGTCGCCCTGATGGTGGGGGCGGCGCCGGACATGCGCGTCGCGGACTGGTGCGCGGGAGCAGGGGGCAAGACGCTGGCGATCGCGGCGTCGATGGGCAACCGCGGCCACGTGGTCGCCTGCGACGTGTCGCGGCCGCGGCTGGACGGGGCGACGCGGCGCCTGCGCCGCGCCGGCGCGCACAACGTCGAGCGCCACCTGATCGAGCCCGGCGACAAGTGGGTCAAGCGGCGCGGCGGCAGCTTCGACCGCGTGCTGGTCGACGCGCCGTGCACCGGCACCGGCACCTGGCGGCGCAACCCGGACGCGCGCTACCGGCTGCGCGAGCTGGACCTGGACGAGCTGCTGCCCAAGCAGGCGCGCATCCTCGACGACGCGGCCCGGCTGGTGCGCCCGGGCGGGCGGCTGGTGTATGCGACCTGCTCGCTGCTGCCCGACGAGAACGAAGCGCAGGTCGAGGCGTTCCTCCTGCGCCACCCGGAGTTCTCCGCCGTGCCGCTCGCCGAAAGCTGGACCCTTGACGCGGAGGTCCCCGGGCCCGGCCCGTTCCTCAGCCTGACGCCGCGCCGCCACGGCACCGACGGGTTCTTCGCCGCCGTGCTGCAGCGCGATGCCGCTGCCGCCGGCCACGAAGCCGCGTCGGCCGCGTCGGATCGGCCGGGGGATGCGGACGATGCAGACGCGACGAGGACCGCTGCGATGGATGGGGCCGCCCTGGGTGGCGTCGGGGCGGACGAGGATGTCGCCGCCCCCGTGTTCCCCGGGCCGGGGCACGAGGCCGCATGATGGCGATCCGCCGCGCCCGCCCGGGCGACGCGCCTGCCATCGCCGCGGTCCACGTCGCCGCGTGGCGCAGCGCCTACCCCGGGCTGCTGCCGGACGCCTACCTCGCCAGCCTGTCCGCGCGGCGCAAGGCGGCGGAGTACGAGCGCTCCATCCGCGACGGCGGCGTGTTCGTCGCCGCCGCCGCCACCGTGCCGCGCATCGCCGGCTTCGTCACCGTGGGCCGGGCCAGGCGCGTCACCCCCTGGGGCACGCTGTCGCGCCCGGACGCGGCGCCGCAGCCCGATCCCGCCGCAGACATCCCCGGCGCCGACACCCCCGACGCGCGGCCACGGCCGCGCAGCCCGCTCGGCGAGGGCGAGATCGAGACGCTCTACGTGCTCGACGACTGGCGCGACCGCGGCCTCGGCCGGCGCCTGATCGGGGCAGGGGCCGCCCACCTCGCCGAGATGGGCTGCCGCTCCGCGTACTGCTGGGTGCTGCGCGACAACCCCAGCCGCTGGTTCTACGAGCGCATCGGCGGTCGGGCGGTCATGGCGGACAGCGTGCTGGTCGCGGGCGTGTCGGTGCCGCAGGTCGCCTACGCCTGGGACCCGATCGAGCGGCTGATCGCGGCGTTCTCGCAGGGCTGAGAGGAAGCAAGGCCAGGGGCTCTGCCCCTGGACCCCGCCAAAGGCGGAGCCTTTGGAAACCTCGACAAAGAAATCCTTTCCAAATGCCGGTCCAGGGGCGGCTCGCCCCTGGCGGGTTTGGGCAGCGCCCAACCTTGCTTCCTTTTCCCCTTCGTGCTGCAAGCCTCCATGGAACAGGACCTCGCCCGACTCCCCCTGACCCAGGATCGCGTGCTGATCCTCGACTTCGGCAGCCAGGTGACCCAGCTCATCGCCCGGCGCGTCCGCGAGAGCGGCGTCTACTGCGAGATCTGGCCCTACAGCGCCTCCGCCGACCGCATCGAGAGCTTCGCCCCCCGCGCCATCATCCTGTCCGGCGGCCCCGCCAGCGTCGTCGACGAGGGCTCGCCTCGCGTGGCGCAGGAGGTGTTCACCGCCGGCCTGCCCGTGCTCGGCATCTGCTACGGCCAGCAGCTCATGTGCGAGCAGCTCGGCGGCGCGGTGGAGAAGTCCGACCTGCACGAGTTCGGCCGCGCCACCGTCGACATCGTGGGCGACTGCGCGCTGTTCACCGACACCTGGCTCCGGGGCGGGCGAGAGCAGGTGTGGATGAGCCACGCCGACCGCGTCTCGCGCCTGCCCGACGGCTTCGTGCCCGTCGCCACCAGCGAGGGCGCGCCGTTCGCGGTCATCGCCGACGAGGCGCGCCGCTTCTACGGCGTGCAGTTCCATCCCGAGGTGGCGCACACGCCGCACGGCGCCCAGCTGCTGCGCCGCTTCACCCACGGCGTCGCGGGCTGCGAGGGCACCTGGACCATGGCCGGCTTCCGCGCCGCCGAGATCGCGCGCATCCGCGCCCAGGTCGGCTCCGGGCGCGTGGTCTGCGGCCTGTCCGGCGGCGTGGACTCCTCGGTCGCCGCGGTGCTGATCCACGAGGCGATCGGCGACCAGCTGACCTGCATCTTCGTCGACCACGGCCTGCTGCGCACCGGCGAGGCCGACCAGGTGGTCGCGACCTTCCGCGACCGCTTCAACATGCCGCTGGTCCACCGCGACGCCTCCGAGCTGTTCCTCGGCCAGCTCGCCGGCGTCACCGACCCCGAGCAGAAGCGCAAGACCATCGGCCGCCTGTTCATCGAGGTGTTCGAGGAGGAGGCGGCCAGGCTCGGCGGCGCCGACTTCCTCGCGCAGGGCACGCTGTACCCCGACGTCATCGAGAGCATCAGCTTCACCGGCGGCCCGTCGGTCACGATCAAGTCGCACCACAATGTCGGCGGCCTGCCCGAGCGGATGCGCATGCAGCTCGTGGAGCCCCTGCGCGAGCTGTTCAAGGACGAGGTCCGCGTCCTCGGCCGCGAGCTGGGCCTGTCCCACGAGATCGTCGGCCGCCACCCGTTCCCCGGGCCGGGCCTCGCCATCCGCATCCCCGGCGAGGTGACGCGCGAGCGCGTGCGTATCCTGCAGCGCGCCGACGCGATCTTCCTCGAGGAGATCCGCATGGCCGGGCTGTACGACGCGATCTGGCAGGCGTTCGCGGTGCTGCTGCCGGTGCGCAGCGTCGGCGTGATGGGCGACGGGCGGACCTACGACAACGTGTGCGCGCTGCGCGCCGTGACCAGCACCGACGGCATGACCGCGGAAATCTACCCGTTCGACATGGGGTTCCTGCAGCGCGTCTGCGGGCGGATCGTCGGCGAGGTCCGCGGCATCAACCGCGTGACGTACGACATCACCAGCAAGCCGCCTGGGACGATCGAGTGGGAGTGAGGCAAGGTCGGGCTCTGCCCGAACCCGCAAAGGGTCCGAGGACCCTTTGATCCCTTGACTTAAGGGAGGCCATCCAAGGGGCTTCCCTTGGCGGGTCCAGGGCAGAGCCCTGGCCTTGCTTCCCCCTGTGCATACGCGCCCGGCGGCCCCATCCTCCCGCCACGCCCCGGCCCGAGGACGCCTCCATGACGCAGACCGTGCCCGCCCCCGGCCCGCAGCCCGACGAGTTCTACATCCCCGCCACCGTGTCGCTGCAGGAGCGGCGCACCCGCACGCTGAAGAGCGGCGACACCTTCGCCGTGTTCGACGCCGCCGGCGACGTACTCGGCGGGCCGGGCAGCAGCGACGGGGTCTACCACCGCGACACGCGCCACCTGTCGCGGCTCGACATGCTGGTCGGCGGCGAGCGGCCGATGCTGCTGTCCTCCATCCTGCGCGACGACAACGCCGAGCTGACCTGCGACCTCGCCAACCCCGACCTGTACAACGACACCCGCCTGATCCTGGCGCACGACCTGCTCCACATCCGCCGCTCTCGCTTCCTGTGGGAGGCGGCGTGCCACGAGCGCCTGTCCGTGCGTTCCTACGCCGAGACCGACACCACCGTACGGGTCGAGCTGCGCTTCGACGCGGACTTCTCCGACCTGTTCGAGGCGCGCGGCATGACCCGCGCCCGGCGCGGCGAGCGCCTCGACACCGAGGTCGGCGCCGACACGGTCGTGCTCGCCTACCGCGGCCTGGACGACGTGCGGCGCAGCACGCGCATCCGCTTCGACCCGGCGCCGTCGCTGCTGGCGGCCGACCGGGCGGTGTTCGACCTGGCCGTCCCCGCTCACGGCCGGCGCGTGGTGTTCATGGAAATCGCCTGCGACGACACGCCCACCGACCAGCCGCCGAGCGAGCGCTTCCTGCGCGCGCTGCTGGAGAGCCGACGCCGCCTGCGGCGCGAGAGCAGCCGGGCCGCCGCCGTCGAGACCTCGAACGAGATCTTCAACGAGGCGATGCGCCGCTCCGTGTGCGACCTCTACATGCTCGTCACCGACAAGCCGGGCGGGCCATACCCGTACGCCGGCGTCCCCTGGTTCAGCACCGCCTTCGGCCGCGACGCGCTGATCACCGCGCTCCACGTGCTGTGGCTCGACCCGGAGATCGCGCGCGGCGTGCTCGCCTACCTGGCCGCGCACCAAGCCACCGAGGTCGACCCGCTGGCCGACGCGGAGCCCGGCAAGATCCTGCACGAGGTGCGCCACGGCGAGATGGCGGTGCTGCGCGAGGTGCCGTTCCGCCACTACTACGGCAGCGTGGACAGCACCCCGCTGTTCGTCATGCTGGCCGGCGCCTACGTCGAGCGCACCGGCGATCTCGAAAGCGCCGCGTCGCTGTGGCCGCACATCCAGGCGGCGCTCGGGTGGCTCGACACCTACGGCGACCGCGACGGCGACGGCTTCGTCGAGTACTACCGCCAGACCAAGGAGGGCCTCGCCAACCAGGGCTGGAAGGACAGCTACGACTCGATCTTCCACGCCGACGGCACGCTCGCCGAGGGGCCGATCGCGCTGTGCGAGGTGCAGGGCTACGCGTACGCCGCCCGCCGCGCGGCCGCCCAGGTCGCGCGGCGCCTCGGCCACGACGCGAAGGCCGACGCGCTCGACGACGCGGCCGCAGCCTTGCGCGAGCGCTTCGAGGCCGCGTTCTGGTGCGAGGAGATCGGCACCTACGCCATCGCACTCGACGGCGCCAAGACGCCCTGCCGCGTGCGCGCGTCCAACGCCGGCCACCTGCTGCTCACCGGCATCGCCTCTGAGCCGCACGGGCAGCGGGTCGCCGACGGGCTGATGGGCGCGTCGTTCTTCTCCGGGTGGGGCATCCGCACGATCGCTCAGGGCGAGGCGCGCTACAACCCGATGAGCTACCACAACGGCTCAGTCTGGCCGCACGACAACGCGCTGATCGCGATGGGCCTCGCCCGCTACGGCTGCAGGGCGGAGGCCGCGCGCCTGTTCGACGCCCTGTTCGGCGCCTGCCAGACCCTGGAGCTGCGCCGCCTGCCCGAGCTGTTCTGCGGCCTGCCGCGGCGGCGGGCGCAGGGCCCCACGGCCTACCCCGTGGCCTGCTCGCCCCAGGCGTGGGCCGCGACCGCGCTGCCGGCCATGCTCGCCGCCTGCCTCGGCCTGTCCTTCGACCCGCAGCGCCGCGAGGTCCGCTTCGACCGGCCGGTGCTGCCGGACTGCCTGCCCGAGGTGACGCTGCACAACCTCGCCGCCGGCGACGCCCGGGTCAGCGTCAGGCTGCGCCGGACGGGGAGCGAGGTCGCGCTCAACGTGCTGTCGCGCAGCGGGGACGCGCACGTCACGATGACGACGTAGGAAGGCCAGGGGCTCTGCCCCTGGACCCCGCCAAGGGAAGCCCCTTGGATGGCTTTCCTTAAGTAGTGCCGGTCCAGGGGCGGCTCGCCCCTGGCGGGTCCAGGGCGGAGCCCTGGCCTTCCTCAGGCCGCCGCCGGCACCACGACCGGGTGCCCGAGGTAGTGCGCCAGCACCTCCGCCGGCGCCCCGTCCTCGCGGATGCGGCCGTGGTCCATCCAGATCACCCGGGTGCACCATTCCAGCATGATCGCCGGCTGGTGCGACGACAGCACCAGGATGTCCGCCCCGCGCACCACGCTCTCCAGCCGCGCGCGCGCCTTGGCGAGGAAGTCCGCGTCGCCGGCCAGGAACCACTCGTCCATCAGCAGCACCTCGGGGCTGACCGCGGTGGCCATCGCGAAGCCCAGCCGCACGATCATGCCCGAGCTGTAGAACCGCACAGGCAGGTCCATGAACTCGCCCAGGCCGGCGAACTCCGCGACGTCCTCCTCGAGCAGCCGCGTCTGCGCGCGGCTGTACCCGTTGTAGAGCCCGCGCAGCATGATGTTCTCGCGCCCGGTCAGCTCCATGTTCATGCCGAGGTTCGGGTCGAGCATCGCGGTGACCACGCCGTCCACCTGCACGCGCCCGACCACCGGCTCGTAGATCCCCGCCATCGTGCGCAGCAGCGTGGTCTTGCCCGCGCCGTTGCCGCCCACGAGGCCCAGCCGGTCGCCGCGGCCGAGGCGGAGCGACACGTCGCGCAGCGCCTGCACCACGACGCGCTTCTGCCGGTCCTCGCCGAGCCGGCCCGACGCGGCCGCCAGCACCGTCTTCTTCAGCGAGCGCGAACTGCCGTGATACAGCGGGAAGTCGACCGAGAGGTTGTCGATGACGACCGAGCTCATGGGTCCACCCCGGGAACAGGCAAGCAAGGCTGGGCTCTGCCCAGACCCGCCAGGGGCGAGCCGCCCCTGGACCGGCCTGACTTAAGTGCAGGATTCCAAAGGCGAGCCTTTGGCGCGGTCCACGGGCAGAGCCCCTGGCCTCGCTTGCTATACCTCACACCCAGAACGCCAGGCGCGAGCGCACGCGGGCGAACACCAGCCACGCCGTCGCCCACAGCAGCACGCTGAACGTCAGGGCGGAGCTCCACGCGAGCGCGGACGGCGCCTGCGACAGCAGCGGGCCGCGCACCACCTCGAGCAGCCCGTCGAACGGGTTGAGCGGCAGCCACCAGCCGCGCGCGCCGAGCTGCTCCGGCTTCCACACCACCGGCGTGATGTAGAACGCGATCTGCACGATCGAGCCCACGATCGGCGGGATGTCGCGGAAGCGCGAGCACAGCGTGCCCAGCAGCAGGCACGAGGCGAACGCGTCCACGAGCCACAGCAGCAGCCCCGGCAGCGCCATCAGGGCCTCCGCGCCCGGCAGCAGCCCGTAGATCGCGAACACGACCACGAACACCACCACGTTGTGCGCCAGGATCAGCACGTTGCGCACCACGACCCGGATCGCCTGCAGGAAGAACGGCATGCGCACGGAGCGGATGGTGCCCTCCGCCTGGGTGAAGGCGGCGCAGGCGTCGCCGATCAGGGTGCCGATCGCGTTCCACATCACCAGCGAGACCGCGATGAACGGCAGGAACTCGCGCAGGTTCATGGCGAACAGCGTGCCGTAGACCGCGCCGAGCGCGCCCACCATCACCGCCGTCGACAGCGTCAGCCAGAACGGCCCCAGCACCGAGCCGCGGTAGCGCAGCTTGATGTCGAGCCAGCCCAGCGTCACCGCGAGTCGCCACAGCCGCACCCCGTCGGCCACGTCGCGCACCGCAAGGCGGTCGCGCGCACGGCGGGTGGACACGGCCTGCAGGTCGAGGTGGGAACCCACCAGGGACTGGGCCGGATGATCGAGGGTGACGCTCATGGCGGCTCGCGGATACTCCTTCGCACCCGGGCAGGCAACGCTTGCGCCCGGCGCGCTCGCGTGGCCGGCGACAGGGTGCCGCAGGCAGGCTCCGGCGCTCGCAGCTTCGTGTTGCCTCGATCCTCGGGCACCTGTAAGGGGTTAGGCAGAGTTGCTGACGGGCCACGTGAGCGGCGGCCAGCCCGGCCGGCGCAACCGACCGCATCCTGGCGCACCCGATGCGCCGGTTGCGGGCGTCCCTCGCGCGGCCACGCAGTCCCGCCATGACGGAGGCTTCCGCCGGATGTCCAGCTCGCTCCCCGCCCAGGTCCCCGCGTCCGGCCCGGCCACGCACCCGGCACCCGGCCTGCCGCATCCCCGGCGTGCGGCGCCCGGCCTCGTCCGCCTTCGCCTGCTCGGCGCCGCCGGCACCCTGGCCCTGCTGTCCGCCTGCGCCAGCCACGCCCCGGTGCAGCTCTCCGAGACCCAGGAGGCCGCGCAGTACGCCGCGCACGCCCGCAGCGACTACTCCCCGCCCGGCCCGCCGGAGGACCCCTGGGGGCCCTACATCACCGAGGCCTCCACCCGCTTCGACGTGCCCGACCGCTGGATCCGCGAGGTCATGCGCGTCGAGTCGGGCGGCCGCCTCTACCACAACGACACGCTGGTCACCTCGCCGGTCGGCGCCATGGGCCTGATGCAGGTGATGCCCGCGACCTTCGACGACATGCGCGGCCAGTTCGACGGCATCGGCGACGACCCGTACGACCCGCACAACTCCATCCTCGCCGGCACCGCCTACATCCGGCAGATGTACGACGTATACGGCTCGCCCGGCTTCCTCGCGGCCTACAACGCCGGCCCCGGCAACCTCGACGCCTATCTCACGCGCGGCCGCCGGCTGCCCGCGGAGACCCGGCGCTACGTCGCGATGATCGCGCCCTACATCCGCGACTCCAGCCCGAACAACCGCAGCCAGGCCGACATGCTGGCGATGAACCACGTGGCCGCCACGCCGGAGGTGACCGAGGTCGCCGACGCCGGCGACGAGGACGCGCCCGCCGCCCGAGCGCCGCGCCCGGTGGCCGTCGCCCGCGCCGAGCCGCGCCCCGTGCGTGAATACGCCGTGCGCCAGTACGCCGCGCGCCAGTACAGCGGGCACCAGTATGCCGCACGGAGCGAGCGCGAGGCGGAGCGCCTGTCCTCGCGCGACCGCCTGCCCGAGCCGCCCGCCTGGTCCGGCTTCGCCGCGCGCCCCGAGCAGGTCGCCTCCGCCCGCACGAGCCATGGCGGCTTCGCCCGCGCCGGCGCCGCCCCCGGCTTCCAGACCGCCTCCTACGCCGCGCGCCACGAGGGCCCGCACCTGTTCACCCCGGCGATGGCCGAGGCGATGCCGCGCTCGGCCGGCGGCCAGGACAACTGGGCGATCCAGGTCGGCGCCTACGGCAACCAGGGCCAAGCCAGCGCCGCCGCCGGCCAGGCCCGCGCGGCCGCCCGCCTCGGGCAGGCGCACCCGCAGGTCGCCGGCGTCCGCGAGGCCAGCGGCACGCTCTACCGCGCCCGCGTCACCGGCCTGTCGCGCGAGGGCGCCCTGCACGCCTGCGAGAAGCTCGGCCACGGCCACGGCAGCTGCATGGTCGTCTCCCCCGCCAGCCAGTCCTGACAGGCTGCCATCCGCCTGACAGCGGCGCGTTGTTCGGGCAGGAAGGAAGACTCTTCTTTTTCTGAAGAAAAAGAAGCAAAAAGACTTTGCCCCTGACGCCGGAGCGCGTGAGGGATCCGAGACCCCATCGGGCAAAGTTCTTTGGTTCTTTCTTTCAGGAAAGAACACGCTTCCTTCCTGCCGTCGCGTGCGAAGCCGGCCCTGCCGGGCTCCTGGCATCGTCCGGGCGTCCGGCGTGCGCCTGACCGGCGCCCCGTGTGGGTGGGGTGGCGGCGGCGGTCGCGCGCCATTCTGGATTCGCGAGGGGAAGCTGTGCTTCCTGCTCGCACAGGTTGCAGGGAGACGGCTCTTGCGCATCGCGGTCATCGGCGGCGGCTATGTCGGTCTGGTCTCGGGGGCGTGCTTCGCCAACCTGGGCATCGCGGTCACGGTGGTCGAGGCCGACCCCGGCCGGCTGGACGCCCTGCAGCACGGCCGCATCCCGATCTACGAGCCCGGGCTCGACAGGCTGGTCGCCGACAACGTCGCCGCCGGCCGCCTCGCCTTCACCGGCGAGATCGCGGCCGGCATCGAGGGCGCGGAGGTCGTGTTCATCGCGGTGGGCACGCCGTCGCGCCGCGGCGACGGCCACGCCGACACCTCCTACGTCTACGCCGCCGTCGAGCAGGTCGCGCGCGCCGCCACCGGCTACGTCGTGATCGCCACCAAGAGCACCGTGCCCGTCGGCACCGGCCGCCGCGTCGCCCAGATCGCGCGCGACGCCAACCCCGCGCTCGACTTCGACGTCGCGTCCAACCCCGAGTTCCTGCGCGAGGGCTCCGCGATCGGCGATTTCCAGCGCCCCGACCGCGTGGTGATCGGCGCCGAGACCGAGCGTGCCCGCGAGGTCATGCGCCGCCTCTACCGGCCCCTGTACCTGATCGAGACCCCGATCCTGTTCACCGGGCTGGAGACGGCGGAGCTGATCAAGTACGCGGCCAACTCGTTCCTCGCGATGAAGATCACCTTCATCAACGAGATGGCCGACCTGTGCGAGAAGGTCGGCGCCGACGTGCACGACGTCAGCCGCGGCATCGGCCTGGACGGGCGCATCGGCCGCAAGTTCCTCCACCCCGGCCCCGGCTACGGCGGCTCGTGCTTCCCCAAGGACACGCTGGCGCTCATGCGCATCGCCCAGGACCACGGCGCGCCGTCTCGCCTGGTCGAGGCCACCGTCGGCGTCAACGACGCGCGCAAGTCGTCCATGGCCGCGCGCGTGGTCAAGGCCTGCGGCGGCTCCGTGCACGGCAAGACCGTCGCCGTGCTCGGCCTGACCTTCAAGCCCGAGACCGACGACATGCGCGACGCGCCCTCGGTGCCGATCGTCGGCCGCCTGGTCGAGGCCGGCGCGCACGTGCGCGTGTTCGACCCCGTCGGCATGGAGGCCGCGCACGCGATGCTGCCGCCCGAGGTGGCCTACTGCACCGGCGCGCTCGACGCGGCCCAGGGGGCGGACGCCCTGGTGGTGGTCACCGAGTGGGGCCAGTTCCGCGCACTCGCCCCGCAGGCGCTCGCGGACGCCATGGCCGGGCGCGTCGTCGTCGACCTGCGCAACGTGTTCGACCCGCAGGCCCTGCGCGACGCAGGCTTCGAGTACACCGGGATCGGGCGGCGCTAGGCATGCCACGGGTCTGCCTCGAGGCCGGCAGGAAGCACGCAAGACTCTTCTTTTTCTGAAGAAAAAGAAGCAAAAAGACTTTGCTCCTTCAAGGCAGAGTCCCGTCGAGGTTCCGAACCTTGATTGGCAAAAGTTCTTTGGTTCTTTCTTTCAAGAAAGAACACGCTTTCTGTCTGCCTGTGGCCGAGCCTGACGCCGGTCCGCCACGCCGTCGTCGCGCATGCGCGATCCCCGAGGCAACCCGTGCCGGTGCGGGGCGCTGTGCCGGCAGGCCGCCGCGATGAACGCGGCGGCGCGCCAGGGAAATGCCGCATGCCGCAGTTCGACGCCACCATCAAGCACATCAAGGACGGCCTGAAGGGCTTCACGGTCGCCGCCGCGACCAAGAACATCGAGGGCTGGGAGGCGACGCTGGAGAAGATCGACTCGCCGGCCGCCAAGACCATCGTCAAGGACCTGGAGAACCTCAAGAAGCACCTGCACGCCGATCCGATCCACGCCGAGCAGGTCAAGAAGCTCGTGCTCAAGCTCGGCAAGGAGACGGTGGCGATCGCCGGCAAGTCCGACAGCAAGAACGCCGAGAAGATCAAGGCGCTCGGCGAAGCGCTGACCGGGGCGGCGGAGTCGGCCGACACCGGGGCCGACGAGGCCGAGCCCAAGTCCGCCTCGAAGGGCGGCGAGGGCGAGCTGAAGGGGGCCGCGAAGGCGGCGCACGAGGCGAAGGCGGAGAAGGAAGGCAAGCCCGCGAAGTAGGCGGCGCGGCCGGGCCCTCGCGGGCCCGGCGTCTGCCTCAGGCCTTCTCGACCTGGCTGTACTCCAGCTCGACGGGCGTCGAGCGGCCGAAGATCGAGACGCTGACCTTCACCCGGCCCTTCTCCTCGTCGATCTCCTCGACGGTGCCGTTGAAGCTGGTGAACGGCCCGTCGGCCACGCGCACCTGCTCGCCGATCTCGAACAGGATCGCGGGGCGGCGGTTCTCCACCCCCTCGGCGCTCTGCTTGATGATCCGGTCGGCCTCCGCCTCCGAGATCGGGCTCGGCCGCATCTTGGTGCCCAGGAACCCCGTGACCTTCGGGGTGTCCTTGACCAGGTGCCAGGTGTCGTCGGTCATCTCCATCTTCGCCAGCACGTAGCCGGGGAAGAACTTGCGCTCGGCGTTGATCTTCTGCCCGCGCCTGAGCTCGACCACCTCCTCGGCGGGGACCAGCACCTCGTCGATCAGGTCGGCGAGGCCCTTCTGCGCGGCCTGCTCCTTGATCTGCTGGGCGATCTTCTTCTCGAAGCCCGAATACACGTGCACCACGTACCAGCGCTTGGTCATCGAAGCCTCCTCAGAAACCGCCATGGAAGAGCTGGCGGACGCCGAGCCCGATCACCTGGTCAATGATGAAGAAGAACGCCGCCGCGAGCCCCGCCATCCCGAGCACCAGGCCCGTCGTCACCAGGGTCTCCTTGCGCGACGGCCAGGTGACCTTGCCCACCTCGGCGCGGACCTCGCGCACGAACTTCGCCGGACTTGTCGCCACAGTATGGATACCCCGCTGGAAAGCCGCGCCCGCGCACGGCGGGCCGGCTGGCAGGGGTGGAGGGTCTCGAACCCCCAGCCTCCGGTTTTGGAGACCGGCGCTCTAGCCAATTGAGCTACACCCCTGCGGCCGCCCCGCATCCCGGAAGCCGCGCGCCGCCGCCCGGAAGCAGGGCACCGGCACGCCCGAGAAACCGGAACGCGCGCAGGCGCCGTAAAGAGGATGGCGCGACCGCGATGTCAAGGCCGCGCTGGGCGGGGCAGGGGCAGGCAGGCAAGGCCGGGCTCTGCCCGGACCCGCAAAGGGCCGTGAGGCCCTTTGATCCCCTGACTCAAGGAAGGCGATTCAAGGGCCCTGTCCTTGGCGGGGTCCCGCTTCCAGGCTTGGGTGCAGAGCTTCTGGCCTTATCTCCTCTGGCGTCGCTTTCCCCGTCCGCCTGTCTGCTATGGATGCCTGATCGTCCCGGAGCCGCACCTGCATGTCCCAGCCCGTCCCCCAGCCCGAGCCTTCGGCTGCCCCGCCCGCCCAGGCCCTGCCGATCGAGGACTACGCCCTGATCGGCGACACCACCACCGCCGCCCTGGTCGGCCGCAACGGCTCGATCGACTGGCTGTGCTGGCCGCGCTTCGACAGCGCCGCCTGCCTCGCCGCTCTCCTCGGCACCACGGAGAACGGCCGCTGGCTGATCGCGCCGGCCGACGCCACCGCGTCCGCCACCCGCGCCTACCACCCCGGCAGCCTGGTGCTGGAGACCCTGTTCACCACCGCGACCGGCAGCGTCGCCGTGATCGACTTCATGCCGATGGGCACCGCCAACTCCGCCGTCGTGCGCATCGTGGAAGGCCGCACCGGCCACGTCGACATGCACATGCGCCTCGGCCTGCGCTTCGACTACGGCACCTCCGTGCCCTGGGTCACGCGCCTGCCGGACGGCCACGGCATCCAGGCGATCGCCGGCCCGGAGATGGTGGTCCTGCGCACCCCGGTGAAGCTGCACGGCGAGGCCATGGTCACCGTGGCGCGCTTCCACGTCCGCGCCGGAAGCCGCGTGCCGTTCATCCTCCAGCACGTGGCCTCGCACCTGCCGATCCCCGAGCCCATCGACCCCGTGGCGACGCTGGCCGCCACCGACGCCCACTGGCGCGAGTGGTCCGCGCGCTGCACCTACGCCGGCCCCTACCACGAGGCGGTGCTGCGCTCCCTGCTGACGCTGAAGGCCCTGACCTACAGCGCGACCGGCGGCATCGCGGCGGCCGCCACCACCAGCCTGCCCGAGCAGCTGGGCGGCGGGCGCAACTGGGACTACCGCTTCTGCTGGCTGCGCGACGCCACGCTGACGCTGTTCGCCTTCATGCACGCCGGCTACTACGACGAGGCCCAGGCCTGGCGCGACTGGCTGCACCGCGCCATCGCCGGCAACGCCGCCCAGATCCAGATCATGTACGGCCTGGCCGGCGAGCGCCGCCTCGACGAGTGGGAGGTCGCTTGGCTGCCCGGCTACCAGGGCGCATCCCCCGTGCGCGTCGGCAACGCCGCCTCCGGCCAGCTCCAGCTCGACGTCTACGGCGAGGTGATGGACGCGCTGCACCAGGCGCGCGAGGGCGGCCTGCACCAGCCCCGCAGCGGCTGGGCGCTGCAGTGCGCCATCCTCGCCCACCTCGAGACCATCTGGCACCTGCCCGACGAGGGCATGTGGGAGGTCCGCGGCGGCTCGCAGCACTTCACCCTGTCCAAGGTCATGGTCTGGGTCGCCTTCGACCGCGCCGTGCGCACCGCGATGCGCCACCGCCTCGCCGGCCCGCTGGAGCGCTGGCGCACCCTGCGCGACCAGCTCCACGCCGAGATCTGCGAGAACGGCGTCGACCAGGAGCGCGGCTGCTTCACCCAGGCCTACGGCTCGAGGAACCTCGACGCCAGCCTGCTGCTGATCCCCCAGGTCGGCTTCCTGCCCTGGGACGACCCCCGCGTCGTCGCCACCATCGCGGCCGTCGAGGAGGACCTGCTGGTCGACGGCTTCGTCCTGCGATACCGCACCGAGAGCAGCGTCGACGGCCTGCCGCCCGGCGAGGGCGCGTTCCTCGCCTGCACCTTCTGGCTGGCCGACGCCTATGCCCTGGACGGCCGGCGCGACAAGGCGACCGCCATGTTCGAGCGCCTGCTCGCGCTGCGCAACGACGTCGGCCTGCTCAGCGAGGAATACGACCCGCAGGCCGGGCGCCTCGTCGGCAACTTCCCGCAGGCGTTCTCGCACGTGGCGCTCGTGGCGACCGCGATGACGCTGAACCGCGACGGGCCGGCGCGCGACCGGGCCAAGGGGGCGCACATGACGGAGGAGGCGTAGGGAAGCAAGGTCGGGCTCTGCCCGAACCCGCCAAAGGGCGGAGCCCTTTGGAAACCCTCTCCTCAAGGATTGGATTCCAAAGGCTTGCCTTTGGCGGAGTTTGAGGCAGAGCCTCAACCTTGCTTTCCGTCTGCCAGCCGCCACGCCCCCCGGCAGACGGCCAGCCAGTCCTCCTCCGCCACCCCCGCCAGGTTCCCCGCCGGCGCCAGGCGCGGCAGCGTCGCCTCGAGCAGCGTCCCCCGCCGCCGCACCCCGGCCCGCGGCCCGGGCGACACCCACAGCAGCGGGCAGGCGCCGTGGCCGGCCACCGCCGCCGCCAGCGCCTCCGCGGCGCCACGCTCCCCGGGGTCGCGCTCCACGTGCACGAGGATGCGCTGCCCCGCGCGCAGGGTCGCCAGCAGCCGCTCGCGCAGCATCGCCCGCACCAGCGCCTCGCGCTCGCGCACCGCTTCGGCCTGCACCGCATGCAGCGGCACCTGCGTCTCGGTGCGCAGCCCCCAGCGCCGGTCGGTGGCGACCCACGAGTCTCCCTCGGCCACGACGGCGATCTGCGCGGGATCGCCCACGCCGTACAGCGCCGCGTCCAGCGCCTCCGCCAGCACCGCGGCCCCCAGCGGCCACGACGCCCAGCGCAGCAGCCCCGCCGGCTCGGCCAGCACGCGGCGCTGCACGAATCCGAACTCCTCGTTCCACCCCAGGGACTCGAACCCCTCCAGCAGCGCCCGGTCCGCCGGCTCCGGCCCCGCGTCGCCGACGCCGGCCTCCCCCCCGCCGGCCCGGCCCTGGTCCGCACACGCCGCCGCCAGCAGCTCCACCCGGCTGACCGAGAGGGCCAGCAGGCGGCGGTCGTCGCTGTCGCCCAGCTCGAACGGCCGGCGCGCGTCCGGCAGCAGCAGCGTCAGCGCCAGCACCCGCCGCCCCAGCGTCGCATCCGCCGGGATCGCCAGGCTCGCCACGCCCGGCGCCTCGAAGCGCAGCCGCCCGACGAGCCGCCCGCCCGCCAGCACCAGCACGCGCTGCACGCCCAGCTTGTGCGCCACCCGGTAGGGCGCGGCGGACAGGCGCAGCACGCAGCCCCGCGCGCCCGGCCGCAGCGGCAGGAACAGCCGGACCTCCGCCTCCCCGGTCCAGGTGCCGCTCGACTCCGCCTCGCACCAGCCCTCGCCGAGGATGTCGCGCCGGCCTTCCCCCAGCGCGAGCGACACGTCCGCGAGCACCCCGCCGCCCCCGGGCCCGTCCGCCGCACCGTCGCCGTCCGCCGGCACCGCCAGCCCGTCGCCGCTGCCGTGCGCGGCGCTCAGCGGCACCGCTCGCGCAGCCAGTCCCCCGCCTGCGCCACCGCCTCGCGCGAGCGCGCCGCCTCGGCCATGAGCGTCAGGAACCCGTGCGGCGCGCCCGCGGACACCGCGTGACGCACCGCCACGCCGGCCTCGCGCAGCCGCGCCGCCATCGCCTCGCCCTCGGAGTACAGCACGTCCAGCTCCGCCGCCTGGATCAGCACCGGCGGCAGCCCGCCCAGTCTTGCCCGCGCGACCGAGGCCAGCGGCGCGGCCCGGTCCTGCGCGTCGGCCCCCGTCCTCTCGCCCATGTAGCGGTCCCAGCACCACGCCATGCCCGGCGGGTCGAGCCCGTACCCGGTGGCGAACTCCGCGTAGCTCGCGTCCGTCATCGCCGCGTCGCACACCGGGTAGATCGCCAGCACGCCGCGCAGCGCCTGCCACGCCGCCCCGCCTCCCGCCTCGTCTCCCTGGCCGTCGCGCAGCAGCAGCGCCGTCGCGAACGCCAGGTTGCCCCCCGCCGAGTCCCCGCCCAGCACCATGCGCGCCGGGTCGAGGCCCCACGCCGCGGCCTCGGCGGCCACCTGGCGCACCACCGCCGCGCACTCCTCGGCCGCATGCGGGAACGCGACCTCCGGCGACAGCGCGTAGTCCACGCCGACCACCGCCACGTCGCCCGCCGCCGCCAGCTCGCGCATCAGCCGGTCGTGCGTGTCGAGCGAGCAGAACACCCAGCCGCCGCCGTGCAGGAACACCAGCGCCGGCAGCGCCGCGTCGACGCGCGGCCGGTGCACCCGGACCAGCACGCGCCGCCCCCGCGCCAGCACCCAGCGCTCGCGCGTCTCCGCCATCGCGGGACCGCCCGGCCCGCCCGCCAGCGCGGCTGCGTCC
>CAXSFE010000066.1:0-20878 GCA_964236585.1 uncultured Acetobacteraceae bacterium | reverse complement strand
ATTCCAAAGGCTCGGCCTTTGGCGGAGTTTGAGGCAGAGCCTCAACCTTGCTTGCCTGGCCGGTCGCGCCCAGGGGCTCCGTGCGTCCAAGCCCGGGGCGGCTGCACGCCGGGGCGGGTTGGCGAGTGGCGGGCAATGGCGATAAGAGCGGGCGCAACGGGTGGAGGCATGGGCATGGCGGAGATCGCGGAGCGTCTGGACACGCTGGAGGCGGAGAACAGGGTGCTCCAGGGCGTGGTCGCGCACCTGCTGGCGCTGCTGGAGAGCGGGGCGCCGTTCGGGCCGGTCGATGCCAGCAACACGGCGCACTGGTCGTACGACACCGGCGACGACGGGTCGCGCGCGGCATACGAGGCGTTCAAGGTCAGGCTGAGGCTGGCGCGGGAGACGGTCGACGCCAACGGGTGATGTCGGCGCGGGTGCTCAGGATGCTGGTTTCAGGGTCGCGAATGGGGTATGAAGGTTAACGGGGCATTAACGGGCGCGGGTTGCGCGTCCTTGGCGCCGTCTCCGTGTCCGCCGAGAAAATCCCGGCTCCCCCGTTGTGACTGGGAGTTCCGCGATGGCGATCGATCTCGATACCGTGCTGCTCGACCGGGTGTTCCAGCCGGTGGCCGACAGCGTGTGCGACCAGGTCAGCTGCTTCGGCCTGTCCCGCGTCGCGCTGGCCGGCGTGGTCGCGCTGCAGACCGTGGTGCTGGCGCGCCAGGTGAGCGTCGGGCCGGATGCCGCCGCCCTGGGCCTCGTGGGTGTGGCGAGCCTGGTTCAGTTCTGGGCGGTGGGGCAGGTGCTGGGGCAGATCCGCCGTGCCGAGCGTCGGACGCGGCCGGGGATGATGAACGTCGCGCGCGTCACGCTGCGTCCGTTCCGGATGGTCTGGCTGCTGGTGGCGGCGGGGTCCGCGTGCCTGCTGACCGGGCTGCACGGGGGGATGGCGTCCCTCTGCCCGGTGGCGGCGAACGTCCTGTGGGTGGCGGCGGTCTACCTCATGTCCTGTGTCGCGCGCGCGCCATCGGCGCGGGTCGGGCGCCGGATGGTGGCGCAGGGGGCCTGCTGAGCGGCGCGACGCGCGACCGGCGAGGCAGGCAAGGTTGAGGCTCTGCCTCAAGCTCCGCCAAAGGCGGGGCCTTTGGAAACCATCTGTTCAGGGAGCGGGTTTCGAGAGGACGCCGGACCCTGGTGGAGCTGGCCGGAGGTTCCGATGGGCCGGTGGGGAGAGCCTGGCTCTGTCCGCCTGCCGGCCGGGATCAGGCGGCCAGCGGGCGCGCGAAGCGCTGGATGATGGCCGGGACCGCGGCCGCCGGCTTGGGCGGGCTGAACAGGTAGCCCTGGGCCTCGCCGCAGCCTTCCTGGCGGAGCAGTTCCAGCTGCACCTCGGTTTCCACGCCCTCCGCGATCACCGCGATGCCGAGCGAGCGGCCGAGCACGATCACGGCGCGCACGATGGCGATGCAGTTCTCGGCGTCCGCCAGGTTGCGGATGAAGCTCTGGTCGATCTTGATCTTGTCGAACGGGAAGTGGTGCAGGTAGCTGAGCGAGCTGAAGCCGGTGCCGAAATCGTCCATCGAGACCCGCACGCCCAGCGACTTGATCCGGTGCAGGATCGCCAGCACGGCCTCGCTGTCGTGCAGCAGCACCGACTCGGTGACCTCGACGTCGAGGCGCTGCGCGGGCAGCCCGGAGCGTGCCAGGGCGTCGGCCACCTCGGCCGCGAGTGCGGGATTGCGGAACTGCACGGGCGAGAGGTTGACCGCGACCTTCACCGAAGCCGGCCAGGCCACGGCGTCGGTGCAGGCCTGGTTCAGGACCCACGCGCCGATCCGGCCGATCAGCCCCATCTCCTCGGCCGCCGGGATGAACTCCGCGGGCGAGACCAGGCCGCGCTGCGGGTGGCGCCAGCGGACCAGCGCCTCGAAGCCGCAGACCTCGCCGCTCGGAATCGACATCAGCGGCTGGTAGTGGACCTCGAACTGGTTCTCCTCCACCGCGCGGCGCAGGTCGGTCTCGAGCAGGCGGCGATGCTGCATCCGCGCGTTCATCTCCTCCTGGAAGAAGCGGTAGGTGCCGCGGCCCTCGGCTTTGGCGCGGTACAGGGCGAGGTCGGCGGCCTTGAGCAGCTCGTCCGCGCCTGCACTCGGGTCGGCGGTGACGACGATGCCGATGCTGGCGCCGGTCGTGATCGGGTGGCCCATCACCTCGAACGGCTCGCTCAGCGCCGTCATTAGCCGCTCGGCCAGCGCGGTCGCGTCCGTAGGCTGGGTGGCGCCGGACTGCACGACCGCGAACTCGTCGCCGCCGAGACGGACCACGGTGTCGGTGTCGCGGGTGCAGTCCAGCAGGCGCCGGGCCACGGCGAGCAGCAGCGCGTCGCCGACGGGATGGCCGAGCACGTCGTTGACGGCCTTGAAGTCGTCGAGGTCGAGCTGGAGCACCGCCAGGCCGCCGTCGGCGCGCAGCTCGGCCAGGCCCTGCTCGGTCCGCTCGCGGAACAGCACCCGGTTCGGCAGGCCGGTGAGCGCGTCGTGGCGCGCCATGTGGGCGAGGTGCGCCTCGGCCCGCCTGCGCTCGGAGATGTCCTCGTAGGTCGCGACCCAGCCGCCGTTCGCCATCGGGCGATGGGTCGCGGCGATGACGCGCCCGTCCTCGAAGCTGTGGGTGAACGAGGCCAGGCCCTCGTGCGTGCTGGCGCCGGACGCGGGGTGGCTGGCGTTCAGCACGGCGGGCAGGGCCTCGGAGGCGGCCGCGCCCACGCGCGGCTCGCCGAACATCTCGGCGAACCGGCGGTTGTACACCTGGAGCAGTCCGCCCGCGTCGAACATGCACAGGCCCTGCGACATGTTGTTCAGCGCCGCCTTGAACCTCGCCTCCTGGGCCGAGGTCTGGCTGGCGTGGGCGGAGGCCTGCGACTCCATCAGGGTCTGGATGCGCGCCATGCTGCCCGAGATGCTCGCCTGCATGGTGCGCAGGGCGTCGAGCAGCCGCCCGGTCTCGCTGCGGTTGCCCCCGGGGATCTCGTTGTCCAGCCTGCCGCCGGCGATCGAGGTCGCGATCCGCACCGCGTGGCGCAGCGAGGGCACGATCGCCTGGCTGAGCACGAGGGTGATTGCAAGCGCGGCGAGCAGCGAGGCGCTCATCGCGATCCAGGTGCGGCGCGCCGTCCGCTGCACCAGCAGGTCCACGGCGCGACGGTCGCGGTAGCCGTCGCCGGCATAGACCTCGACGGCGATGTCGAACTCGTTCTCGACGCTGTAGATGTAGGCGAGCAGCTCCTCGCTGGGCTTGGTGCCGATCATCGCGCCGAGCGCCACGATCCTGGTGCGCAGGTTGGCGGAGGTGGCGTGGCCGCTCGGCGACATCGCGCGCTCGTTGGCCACGTCCAGGTCGTCCACCGCGGCTGCGATGTGCTGCTGCAGGACGGGGACCTGTCCGGCGGTCACCTGTTCGGCGGGCAGCTTGCCGGAAAGCGCCAGGTCCCGCGACACGCCGAGCAGCGTGTTCTGCGCCGAGCGCAGGTAGCTCATGGACATGAAGGCCTGGTCGTAGATCTGCGCCGCGGTGGTGCCGAGCTCGACCTCGGCGGTCCTCGCCAGCAGCCCCACGATGATCGTGATGAAGGTGAGGCTGAGGCAGCCCAGGAGGATCTTCGCGCGTATCGACATGGCAAGCCTCCAATCCCTGCGCCGCATGACGCCGCAGCCTCCGCCGCCGCACACGATGCGTGGGGGACCTTTCCGTCGCCTTAACGGCGCAACCGCCTACTGCACCGTGACCGTCATCAGCATCTTCGGGTGGATCTCGCAGCGGACCTCGAAGGTGCCCGAGGTTGGGAAGGCGACGTCGACGTGCTGGCCCGGCTCCTCGCCGGCAGGGGTCGAGAAGCCGAGTGCCTTGACGTAGATCTGGTGGAGGAACTCGTCGGCGTTGAGGAAGCGCACGACGTCGCCGCGCGAGACCTCCAGGGTGTCCATGGAGAAGCGGCGGTGTTCCTGGGTGATCGTCACGGTCCGGCCGGCGCGGGCGAGGACCAGCGGGGTGGCGACGAGCGCCGCGGTGACGAGCAGGGCTGCAGGACGGTGCATGGGCGGGCTCCAGGAGCAGCGTCCGCCCGGGTGGACACCCTGCGATCGCGTGCTCGCCAAGGTGACGGGGAGGCGTGGCCGGCGTTCTGCCGGGGTGGATCGCGCCTAGCGGGTGACGACGTCGCGGTGCATGGGCGCGAGCAGCGCCACGAGCCGGTTCTGGGTCGAGAAGGCGATGCCGAGCCGGTCCATCGCCGTCTGCATGTCCTCGGCCAGGGCGTTGAACTGCTCCGTGCGCAGGTGCAGGCCACGGTGCGCCTTGGCCATGTCCTGGCCGCGGTAGTCGCAGCCGCCGCCGGTGATGTGGCAGAGCTGGTCAAGCAGCAGGCGGCGCAGGCGGGGCATGTTGGCGTCCTCGAAGGTCGCCTTGATCCGGTCGTCGTCGAGCCAGATCCGCGCGGAGGCATCGACGATGCGCGACAGCCCGTCGTGGCCGCCGAGGTCGGCGTACAGCGTGTCGGCCTGCTGCGCGCGGCCCGCCGCAGGGAGCAGGACGAGCGACGCGACGACGGCGGCCGCGCGAAGCCGGCCCGAAGCCGGTCGTGGGGCGGCAGGCCGCGATGCGCTGGGCCGCGCAGCCGGGAGGCGAGCTGCCGGGAGGCGAGGTGCTGGGAGGCGAGACACGTGCTGATCCCCTGTGTGTCGTGCGGTCGGCCTCAGAAGCCGGCCTGGAGGGAGAGGTAGACGCTGTTCTGGACGTGCTGCGTCGCGATGTGGCCGAGGTTGGCGTAGGCCAGGGTCGCGGACAGGTGCTTGCTGAGGAACCAGACGGCGAAGATGTCGTAGGCGTCGTCCTCGCGGGCGAAGCGCAGGTTGTCCGGCTTGGTGCGGAACTCGGCGCCGAGCGCCACGTGTCGGCTGAGCAGGTAGGCGACGGACAGCTCGGCCTGGGGGCTGTAGCCGGCGTGGCGGTCGCCGCCGAAGCCGAGCAGGCCGAACTGGTTGGCGCGGGTGGCGCGCACCGTCGCGTCGACCAGCACGCTCTGCGCCAGGAACAGCTTGGTGGCGGCGACGTAGAAGTCCGTGCCCTGGGCGGATTTCGCGCCGACGGCGGTCAGGATGGTGCGCTGGTTGTTCACCTTGTGCTGCACGCCGACCGCGACCTGCGGCAGCCAGCTGTCCTGGTCGTAGACCGTGTCGCCGAACACCCTGACCTTTGCGCCGTAGATGTCCTGGTCGAAGGTGAAGCCGTTGGTCAGGCCGAGTTTTGCCCCGGTGAGGCCGGTGTCGAACCACTGGCGGGTGTAGGACAGCTCGACGCGGTCGTAGAGGCCGATGGCGGCACCGGCGGTGTCGAGCGAGAAGTCCGGCAGCGCGACGTGGGTGTAGTGCGCGTTGGCGCCGACCGCGTCGCGGGTGCCGTAGCCGGTGATCATCGCCCAGGGGACCAGGCCGCCGCCGCCCGCGCCCTCGACGCTGGTCACGCCGGCGGTCTCGAGCAGCTTGCCGCTTTCCGGGGCCCAGCTCGGCGCAGGGGCCTGCGCGGCCGCCGGGCGGGCGAGGAGCAGGAGAGCGCAGACGAGCAGGATCAGCCTGATGTCCATATTGGACCCGCTTGCTTGTTCGCGAGAACGCTACAGGCGGGGGATGAAGGAAATGCTAAGCGGGCCTGTGGTGGCGCAAGCACTGCCTGGGCGCGGGCGAGCGCAAGCAAGGCCAGGGGCTCTGCCCCTGGACCCCGCCAAGGGAAGCCCCTTGGATGGCTTTCCTTAAGTCAAGGGATCAAAGGGTCCTCGGACCCTTTGCGGGTCTGGGCAGAGCCCAGTCTTGCTTCCTCCGGCCCCTCAGTGCGGGCCGGGCGCGCTCGCAGCCACGCCGAGCCGGCCCACCAGGGCGTGGACGCCGTCGAGGCCGACGTTGGCGTAGGCGATGCGCAGGAACCCGTCGGTTCCGCCGAACGCCGATCCCGGCAGGCAGCCGATGCCGTGCTCCAGCGCCAGGCGGCGGACCACCTCCCATGCGGTGGCGCCCGGGAACGGGTGGCGCAGGTAGGCAAAGTACGCGCCCTGCGAGGCGATCGGCCAGTGCGGCAGGCCGGCCATTCCGGTGCGCAGGGCGTCGCCGCGGCGGTTCATCTCGGCCCGGTTGTCCTGGCGCCAGCCCGCGGTGGCGTCGAGCGCCCAGGCGAGGGCGAGCTGCGCCGGGCGCTGCGGGCAGACGTGGAGGCAGTCCAGCACCTTGGGGATCTCGGCCAGCAGCGCGTCAGGACCCGCCAGGGCGCCGACGCGCTGGCCAGGGACCGCGTAGGCCTTGGAGAAGCTGTAGAGCTGGATCACGTGGGCCGGCCACTCGGGCGCGCGGAGCAGGTCGTGCAGGCGGGCCTGCGCGTCGGGAAGGAAGTCGCGGTAGGTCTCGTCGAGGATCAGCCAGGCGCCGTGCGCCCGGCACAGCGCCGCGATCCCGGCGACGGTGTCGGCCGGGCAGATCGCGCCGGTGGGGTTGCTGGGCGTGACGAGGACCACGGCGCGCACCGGGCGGCGGCCCGGCTCGGCGAGCAGGCGCTCCAGGCCGGCCGGGTCGGGCACGAAGCCGCGGGCCTCGTCGCCCGGCAGGGGGCGGGCCTCGATGCCGAGCTGGCGCAGGGTCATCTCGTGGTTGAAGTACCAGGGCTGCGGCAGGACCACCGAGTCGCCGGGGCCGGCGATGGCGGAGACGGCCGCGAAGAACGCCTGGTTGCAGCCGGCGGTGATGGCGACGTTGCCGGCCCGGACGGGGGCGTCGTACAGCGCGGCGAGGTGGGCGGCGTAGGCATCGCGCAGGGCGGGCTCGCCGAGGATGGCGCCGTAGCGGGCGTTGGCGGGGGTGGCAGCCTCGCGGCCGAGGCGGTCGAGCAGCGCGGGCGGCGGCGGATAGCCGGGCACTGCCTGGCACAGGTCGATCGGCGGTCCGGCGCGGCCGCCGTACTCGCGCATCCAGCCCTGCACGGCGGGGATCGGCGGGGCGCTGGTCGCGACCACGAGCGGGTTGAGGTGCATGGGCGTCCTGTCGGCGGGCCTGGCGGTCCGGCGGCGCCGGTGCCCGGCGGGTGATCCGGGTTCGCGCGCGCTGCGGAAAGACACGGCTGCGTGAGGCGGCCCTGCCGATCGTGGGAGGCGGGCCGCCGCGGGGCGCGGCAGGCCGGGCTGGCCGCGTGTTCCGGATGGCCTGCTCGCGCTGCGTGCATTCGTCCTGCAGGAGGACTGGCGTACCCGGGGGGGCGCGACGTGCCTTTGTGGCCGGTCCGCCAGGGCCGGCTCGGTCCAGCCTGGAAAAACCGTCCGAAAAATAAGATATCTCGTCTACAAAACACAAATACGACGCAAAAATTATTGTAACGGCGAGTAGTGGCAGTGCATTGCACGTGATTGCCGCAGTAGGCGTGCGTGACGTGATTTCCGGCCGCAAAGAAGTTTGTGGTAATACCGAACCGAAATAACGGTATTATGCTATTGCTTCGGGCGTCGGACGTCGAATTCCTCGACGGACGGCTCGCCAGGGAGCAGGACGTATGACGTTTGTTGATCGGCTGGCGGCTCAGCCTCGTATGACGGGCAACGAGAGCCGGCACGAGTTTCTGGATTTTCCCCGCCTGGTCGGCCGCGACGGCGGTCTCGGGGACAGCTACCGCAACCTGCGGATGAACATCGACGAGGGGGCTAGGACCGCCTGGTGCCACATGAGGCCGGAGGGCCGGCCGAGCTACACCCACGGCCTGATCGCCGACCTGTACTGCATGCAGGACGACCTCAGCCGCTGGTTCAACACGCGCGCGGCCGCCGACGGCCCGCCGGTGCAGTGGTTCGTCATGGCGTCCGACGTGCCCGGCATCTTCAACCTGGGCGGCGACCTGGCGCATTTCGCCGACCGCATCGAGGCGCGCGACCTCGCCTCGCTGCAGCACTACGGGCGGCTGGCCGCCAAGGGGGTGTACCTGAACTCGACCGGGTTCGGGCTGCCGCTGGTCACGGTGGCGCTGGTGGCCGGCGACGCGCTGGGCGGCGGGTTCGAGCACGCGCTGGCCTGCGACGTGCTGGTGGCCGAGCGCAGCGCCCGGCTCGGGCTGCCCGAGATCCTGTTCAACCTGTTCCCCGGCATGGGGGCCTACAGCTTCCTGAGCCGCAGGGTCGGGCGGGCGGCGGCGGAGGCGATGATCCTGTCCGGGCGGATCCACACCGGCGAGGAGCTTCACGCGGCCGGCGTGGTCGACGTGCTTGCCGAGGACGGCCACGGCGAGGAGACGGTCCGGGAGTACGTCGCCCGGCACGGCCGCAAGTACAACGCGTTCCACGCGCTGCACCGCGCCCGCAAGTGCGTCAACCCGGTGCGGCTGTCCGAGCTGCTGGAGGTCGTCGACATCTGGGCAGAGACGGCGATGGGGCTGACGTCGGCGGACCTGCGCAAGATGCTGCGCCTGGCCCACGCGCAGGACCGCAGGCTGGCGGGCGCCGCGGCGCCGGGTCTGCTGCGGGAGGCGTCCGGGTCCTGATCGCCCGGCTGCGCGTCGGCCGTCGCGCGGGCGGGTTGCCGGCCGTGGCCGGGGCGGCGGGTAGGGCATGGACTCCGGGCTTTGGCAGGGGCCTCGCGTCCTTGTCGGGTCCGGCCCCGCGGCCCTGGGGGCGGACGGCGCTGCGATCCCGGCTCGTGCGGGCGGCGCGGCTGATCCGTGGGCGACGGGGGCGGACATCTGCTATGGAGCCAGATGCGCAGCCTGGTGGATGTCCGGTTAACTCCGGTGACCTATGGTTGCGCGACAGGCACGTGCGCACGCATCCGCCAAGAGGGCCTGGCCGCCATGATGACGATCCTGATCATCGACGACAGCATGACCAACCGGAAGATCTACTCGAGGCTTGCCGCCTCGCTGCAGGCCGGCATCAGGATCCTGTGCTTCGACCGCTCGACCGCGGCGCTCGACTGGCTCGGGAAGAACTCCGCGGATCTGGTCATCACCGACTTCAAGATGCCGCAGATGGACGGCGCCACCTTCACCCGGCTGCTGCGGGAGCGGCCGTCGGACGGCGACATCCCGGTCATCGTGGTGACCGCCTACAGCGACCACGCGTTCCGCATGGAGGCGCTGGAGGCGGGGGCGACGGACTTCCTGCTCACGCCGGTGGACCACTACGAGTTCGTCGCGCGCGCGCGCAACCTGCTCAAGCTCAGGAGCCAGCAGCGGATCATCCAGGCGCGCGCCGAGACGCTGCAGGACGAGCTGAGGCGCACGCGCCAGGCGCACGAGGCGCTGGCCCGCGACAGCCGCGAGGCGCTGGCCGAGATCATCGACACGATGCCGGCGCTGATCAGCGCGACCGCGCGCGACGGCTCGTGCCTGTTCATCAACGAGGGGCTGGCGCGCTTCGTGGGCGTGGCCCGCGACGACGCGGAGCGGCGCGACCTCGACGCGCTGCTCGGGGCCGCGCATGCCCGGACCAGCCTGGGGCTGAACGAGCTCGTGTTCGAGAGCGGCGCCGCGCTGCCGTCGCGCGAGGAGACCCTGGTCGACCATGCCGGGCGCAGCCGCACGTTCCTGACCGCGCGCACGCCGCTGCGCCGGGCGGGCGCCGAGGTGGTGGGCGTGCTGACGACCTCGCTCGACATCACCGAGCGCAAGGCGGCCGAGGAGCGGCTGAGCCACCTCGCGCACCACGACACGCTGACCGACCTGCCGAACCGGGCGCTGCTGCGCCAGCGGCTGCGCCAGGCCCTGGCGCGGGGGCGGCGCGGCGACCGCTCGTTCGCGCTGCACTTCATCGACCTCGACCGCTTCAAGGCGATCAACGACGCGCTCGGGCACCATTTCGGCGACCAGGTGCTCGTCGCGGTCGGCGAGCGGCTGACGCGGATGATGGCGCCGGGCGACACGGTGGCGCGGCTGGGCGGCGACGAGTTCGCGATCCTGCAGTGCGACGTGGCCGGCCCGGACGCGGCGGCGCTGGCGGGGCGGATCATCGAGGGCATGGGCCAGCCGCTGGTGTGCGGGGGGCAGGAGGTGACGATCGGCGCCTCCATCGGCGTCACGATCCACCCGCGCGACGGCGCCGACGAGGACGACCTGCTGCGCAACGCCGATCTCGCGATGTATCGCGCGAAGGCGGCCGGGCGCGACACCTGGTGCTTCTTCGCCGAGGAGATGAGCCCAGGGGCCCGCGACGCGATGAGGACCGAGGCCGACCTGCGCAACAGCGTGGCGCGCGGCGAGCTGCTGCTGCACTACCAGCCGCAGGTGGACCTGGCGACCGGGCGGATCGTGGGCGCGGAGGCGCTGCTGCGCTGGGCGCGGCGCGGGCACGGTTTGGTGCCGCCGGGCAGCTTCATAGCACTCGCCGAGGAGACCGGCCTGATCCTGGTGATCAGCGAGTGGGTGCTGCGCGAGTCGTGCCGGCAGGCGGCGGCCTGGGCGCAGGGCGGGCTCGGGCCGATCCGCCTGGGGGTGAACCTGTCGCCGGTGCAGTTCCGCCGCCAGGACGTCTACAACCTGGTGGTGCGCACGCTGGCCGAGACCGGGCTGGCGCCGGGGCTGCTGGAGCTGGAGCTGACCGAGAACATCCTGATGGAGAACGCCGATGACGCGGTCGTGGCGCTGCAGCGGCTGCGCTCGATCGGCGTGATGCTGTCGGTGGACGACTTCGGCACCGGCTACTCGTCGCTGAGCTACGTCAAGCGGTTCCCGCTCAACCGGCTCAAGATCGACCAGTCCTTCGTGCGCGGGCTCGGCACGGACGTGAGCGACACCGCGATCGTGCAGACGATCCTCGAGCTGGGGCACCTGCTGCAGCTCAAGGTGATCGCGGAGGGGGTCGAGAGCGAGGCGCAGATGGCCTGGCTGCGCCAGGAGGGCTGCGAGGAGGGCCAGGGCTTCCTCTTCAGCCGCCCGGTGCCGGCGGCGGAGTTCGAGGAGCTGCTGCGCCGCCAGGGCGCGCCGGCGCCGGCGGTGCTCGCGACATGAGTCTTCCGGCATGATCCTGGGGCCGGGCCTGGCAAGGGCGATGCTCGCCGCGCGGGGCGGGGGGGTGTGGCAGCGCGCCGTCGCGGCGTCGGGCGGCGAGCTGGAGATGGCACGCAACCGCCTCGTGTTCGGCTGCCTCGGCGTGGCGTTCCTGGTGGCGCTCCACCCGGGCAGGGTCGAGGCGCCGCTGGGGCTGCTCGCGGCCTATGTCGTGGCCGCGGTCGCGATCCTGGCGCACATCCTGGCCAGGCCCGCGCGGTTCCGCGCGCGCCGGGTGGTGGCGATCGTGGCGGACTCCACGATCCTGTCGTGCGAGCTGCACATGGGCGGCGAGGCGGTGTCGCTGTTCTTCTGCCTCTATCTCTGGATGGTGTTCGGCAACGGGTTCCGCTTCGGCCTGGGCTGGCTGCGCGTGGCCGCGGTCGCCGCCTGTCTCGGCTTCCTCGCGACGTGCCTGACCACGCCGTTCTGGCTGGGGCAGGAGCACCTCGCCGCGGGGCTGATGGCCGGGCTGGTCGGGCTGCCGCTGTATGCGGGCGTGCTGATCCGCCGGCTGTCGCAGGCCGGGGCGGCGGCGGAGGCGGCCAAGCGGGCGGCCGAGGAGGCCAGCCGGGCGAAGACGCTGTTCATGGCCAGCGTCAGCCACGAGCTGCGCACGCCGCTCACCGCGATCATCGGCATGGGCGGCCTGCTGCGCGACAGCGTGCTGCGGCCGGAGCAGCGCGAGATGACGCAGACCGTCGAGGACGCCGCGCGCTCGCTGCTGGGACAGATCGACGGCCTGCTCGACTTCTCGCGCATCGAGGCCGGGCGGATGCCGGTGGAGCCGGTGGAGTTCGACCTGGCGGAGCTGCTGCGCGAGCTGCGCGGCCTGGTGTGGGTGCAGGCGCGGGCGAAGGGCATCCGCGTCGACATCAACGTCACCCCGCGCACGCCGCGCAGCATCCGGGCGAGCCGGCGCCACCTGTCCGACATCGTCACCAACCTGCTGAGCAACGCGGTGAAGTTCACCGCGCAGGGCGGCGTGCTGATCGCGGCCGATGCCGAGTGGAGCGAGGCGGGCGGCCTGAGGCTCGTGGTGGAGGTGTGCGACACCGGCATCGGCATCGCGCCCGAGGCGCAGGGGCGGGTGTTCGAGACGTTCACCCAGGCCGACGCCAGCATCCTGAACGACTACGGCGGCACCGGGCTCGGGCTCTCGATCGCGCGCCGGCGGGCGGAGCTGCTGCAGGGCAGCCTGGCGCTGCGCAGCGAGCCCGGGGTCGGCAGCACCTTCCGGCTGGACGTGCCGGTGGGCGTCGTCGAGGAGGGCCGGGCAGGAGAGGACGGGGCAGGGGAGGGGGAGGCCGGGGCGCCGGACGGCGACGTGGTGGTGCTGCTCGCGGGCGAGGGGGAGGGGCCGGGCGTCCTGGCCGGGCAGCTCCGCGCGTGCGGCGTGTCGCTGCGGCTCTGCTCCGACCCGGAGGCGGCGCTGTCGCTGCTGGCCGCGCACCCGCGGGACTCCGGGCCGCCGCCGGTGCTGGTGGTGGTCGAGGACGGGCTGGGCTGCGCGCCCGACCTGCTGCGGCAGGGCCTGGCCGAAGCTGCGGGCGATGCGGCCGCCATCCTCGTCGGCGACGCGCGCACGCCGGAGCACGACCGGCGCCGGCAGTTCGTGTCCGTGCTGCCGCGCGACGCCGCGATCGCGGACGTCGCCGCGGCCCTGCATGTCGCCAGGGTCCAGGCCGGCGGCCGGCACGGCGGCGAGGCCGGGCCGACGCGCCGGGCCGGGTCCGGCGGGCAGGCACCGGGCGGCCATCGGGCGCTGGACGTCCTGGTGGCCGACGACAACGTGGTGAACCAGAAGGTGTTCGCCCGGATCCTCGAGCGCGCCGGCCACCGGGCCCACGTGGTGTCGGACGGCGAGGCGACGCTGGACGCGCTGGAGGGCGGGGCCGCGTTCGACCTCGTGCTGATGGACGTGAACATGCCGAAGATGGACGGCATCGAGGTGACGAAGCTGTACCGGTTCATGGCGCTCGGCGAGGCGCATCTGCCGATCGTGGCGCTGACCGCGGACGCCACGGCGGAGATGGCCGCGAGCTGCCTGGCGGCCGGCATGGACGCCTGCGTCACCAAGCCGATCGCGCCGGACGACCTGGTCGCGCTGGTGGAGCGGCTGGCGGGCGCGCCGGCCCGGCGGTCCGGCGGCGCGGTGCCGGCGACGTCGGACGGCGTGGTGCCGATCTCGCGGCATCCGAAGTACCGCGGCCTGCCGGGCGACGTGCTCGACGAGGCCAAGCTGCGCACGCTGCAGGACCTCGGCGGCACGGCGTTCGTGGCCGAGCTGGTCGAGGACTACCTGCTGGAGGCCGAGGAGAGCATCGGGCGGCTCGAGCAGGCGGCGGCGGGCGGCGACATCGTGGCGTTCCGCTTCCACGCCCACGCGCTGCGCAGCGCCTCGAGCAACATCGGCGCGCGCGCGATCGGCGAGCTGTGCGATCCCTGGCAGCACGCCAGGCTGGTGGAGGTCGCGGAGCAGGCGCCGCAGATGTCGCGCCGGGTGAGGGCGGAGTTCGAGCGGACCCGGGCCGCGCTGCTGGGCGCGGCGCCGACGACGCCGGGCAGGGCCGAGGGCGGGGGCTGAGGCAGGCCGGGGGCCTCGCCCTGGCTCCGATCCTCCAGCCGGGGGCGCCCGATTGCGCCCGGCCGTGCCGAGGCCATTTCGGCCGTATGCTGCTCATCCGCCCCGCGAAGGAGACTCCCATGCGCCGTTCCGCTGTCCCGGTCGTTGCCGCCGCCGTCCTGGTGCTTGCCGGGTGCAGCCAGGGAGGCGGCGGCACCGGCGCGGCCGCGGGCGGCACCAGCCCCACCGGCTCGCCTGCCGGCTCCGCGATCGGGGCCGCGGCGGCGACGACCTCCGGCGCCGGCACCGGGGCGGGCGGCGGGTCGTCCTCCGGCTCGGCGCTCAACGGCGCGAAGGGCGGCAACGGCAGCGGGGCGGGCGCGTCCAGCGCGCACTAGGCGTCGGCGGGCCGGGCGGACGCGTCGCCGGCCGGGGCCGGCGGCGCTGCGGGTCGCCGGCCCGCGTCATGCCTCGGGAACGCTGCGCCCGCTGCCTCGCAGGACGAGGCGGGGTGATGGAAACCGGGGGGCGAGGCGCCATGTCACCGGTCCCGCGGATGCCGGCTCGGGTCCGCCCAGCGTCCAGGATCACGGCATGGCGTCCACCACCCAGATCATCTACCAGCCCTACGTGGCCGGGGCGCGGGGCGCCCTGAAGCCCGGCCCGGCGATGGCGTGCCGCTCGGAGCAGGAAGGCGTGCGCCGGGCCGAGCGCGCGCTGCAGAGCGGGTCGATCCTGGGCGCGCAGGTGGTGCGGATGACGCACGACGACGACGCGGGCGAGTTCGGCGACCCGGAGTACCTGGCGCGGCTCGGGCAGGTGCCCGACAGCGAGTGACGGCCTGAGCCGCCTGTGCCGGCAGTCCCTGAACGTGGGCGGCCAGGCAGGCAAGGTTGAGGCTCTGCCTCAAACTCCGCCAAAGGCAAGCCTTTGGAATCCATTACTTAAGAACAGGGTTTCCAAAGGGTTCGGCCCTTTGGCGGGTCCGGGCAGAGCCCGGCTTTGCTTGCTGACAGGCCGCTGGCGTCACGTGACCGCCCTGCGCACCTGGAACCGTGCGTCGCGCCACGTCCCGCCGGCCGTCACCTCGCGCAGGACCTCGACAGCGTCCCACAGGTCGACGTGGCGCAGGGTGAGCGGGGTGATCCCGAAGCGCAGGATGTCGGGCGCACGCACGTCGCCGACCACGCCCCGCTCGATCAGCGCCTGCATGATCGGGTACGCCCCGGGGTGGCGGAACGAGACCTGGCTGCCGCGCAGCGCGTCCGCGGCCGGGCTGGCGGGCACGAGCCCCGCGCCCGCGCAGCGCTGCGCCACCAGCGCCGCCAGCAGTGCCGACTGGCGCAGCGACTTGGCCCGCACCTGCGCCATCGGCGCCCGCAGCGCGAGGTCCACGCCCACCTCCAGCGCCGACAGCGCCAGGATGGACGGCGTGCCCACGACCGCGCGCGCGATGCCCGGCGCCGGCGCGTAGCGCTCGTGGAAGCCGAACGGCTCCGCGTGCCCCAGCCAGCCGGTGATCGGGAACCGCGCCTGCGCCTGCAGCCGCTCGGCCACGTAGAGGAACGCCGGCGCGCCCGGCCCGCCGTTGAGGAACTTGTAGCCGCAGCCCACCGCGAGGTCCGCCCCCGCCGCCTCCAGCGCCACCGGCACCGCGCCCGCCGAGTGCGCCAGATCCCACAGCACCAGCGCGCCGGCCGCGTGCGCCGCCGCGGTGACCGCCGCCATGTCGTGCATCGCGCCGGTGCGGTAGTTCACGTGCGTCAGCAGCACCACCGCCACCTCCGGCCCGAGCCCGCCCGCGATCCCGCCCGGCTCGACCAGGCGCAGCGCGTGCCCCTCGCCGAGCAGCGCCACCAGCCCGTCGGCGACGTAGGCGTCGGTGGGGAAGTCGCCGCGCTCGGCCAGGATCACCCGGCGGCCCGGCCGCAGCCCCAGCGCCACCGCCAGCAGCTTGAACACGTTGACCGAGGTCGAGTCCGCGGCGACCACCGTGCCCGGCGAGGCCCCCAGGAGGCGCCCGATCTTCTCCCCCACCGTCAGGGGCAGGCCGAGCCAGCCGGCGTCGTTCCACGACCCGATCAGGCCCCGTCCCCACTCGCGCTCCACCACGGCCGCGACCCGGGCGGCGGTCGCGCGCGGCAGCGGGCCGAGCGAGTTGCCGTCGAGGTAGACCCCCTTGGGGAGGGCGAACTCGTCGCGGAACGGCGCAAGGGGGTCGTCGCGGTCCAGGCGTTCTAGGTCGGCGCGGGTGATGGGCATCGGGCTTCTCCGAGAAGGAAGCAAGGTTGAGGCTCTGCCTCAAACTCCGCCAAGGGCTGGGCCCTTGGATCGCCTCCCCTTAAGTAAAGCCGGTCCAGGGGCGGCTCGCCCCTGGCGGGTCTGGGCAGAGCCCAGCCTTGCCTGCCTACTCCGCCACGGCCTCGCGCGCCCGCGTCGTGAGTGCCACCGCCGGCACCAGCGTGGCCGCCGCCAGCGTCGCCGCCGTGATCGCGAACACCGCCCAGAACGTCAGGTGCAGCGCTTGGCCCAGCGCCGCGCGCACCGCCGGATCGCCCGCGCCAGAGCCGTCGAGCAGCGCGCGCACGCTGTCGAAGCCGACCGCCTGGTGCGCGAGGCCGAGGTTCAGCACGCCGCCGAGCACCGTGGCGCCCAGCGTGCTGCCCAGGTTGCGCGAGAAGATGTTGGACGCCGTCGCCGCCCCGCGCTCCGCCCAGCCGACGCTGTCCTGCACGATCACGATCGCCGAGGTGCTGAGGAACCCCATGCCCAGCCCGACCACGGCAGAGCCCGCGCCCGCCAGCACCGGCGAGCTGCCCGGGGCGAGCGCCACGAACGCCAGCGCGCCGGTCGGCAGCAGCGCCGCGCCGAACAGCAGCGTCGCGCGCAGCCCGAAGCGGGCGAAGTTGCGCGCAGCCACCGTGGCGCCCACCGGCCAGCCCGCCACCATCATCGTCAGCGCGAATCCGGCCACGAGCGCCGAGCGGTGCAGCACGCCCTGCACGTACATCGGCAGGAAGGCGGAGAGACCGATGATCGCCATGCCGCTCAGCAGCGTGGCCGCGTTGCAGGTGGCGATCGGGCGCCGTGCCCAGAGCGCGAAGGGCAGCATCGGGTCGCGGGCGCGGCGCTCCTGGACCACGAACAGCGCCGCGCTCAGCGCGAACAGGCCCAGCGCCGGCATCATCGCCCGCCCGCCATGGCCTGCGCCCTGGGCGCCCAGCCCGGTGAGCGCCACCATCAGCGAGGCGATCGCCACCGTGAACAGGGCGGCGCCGGGCACGTCCACGCGGCGCCGCACGGCGGCGACCTCCTCGTGCAGGAACGCGGAGAAGCCGGCGAACGCGATCATGCCCACCGGCACGTTGATCCAGAAGATCCAGGCCCAGCTCAGGTGGCGGATGATCAGCCCGCCCGCCAGCGGGCCGAGCACGGAGGAGATGCCCCACACGCTCGCGAGCCATCCCTGGATGCGGCCGCGCTCCTGCACCGAGTAGAGGTCGCCCACCACGGTCAGGCTCACCGGCTGGATCGCGCCCGCGCCGACGCCCTGCACCAGGCGGAACGCGATCAGCGACGGCATCGACCACGCGAACCCGCACAGCACCGAGCCGGCGAGGAAGATCACGATCCCCACCAGCAGCACCGGCTTGCGCCCGTACAGGTCGGCGAGCTTGCCGAACACCACGGTGGTCGCGGTCTGGGTGAGCAGGAACGAGGAGAACACCCACGCGTACAGGTGCAGGTCGCCGAGCTGGCCCGCGATCTGCGGCATGGCGGTGGACACGATGGTGGCCTCGATCGCGATCATGAACATCGCGGCCATGACGGAGGCCAGCACCAGGGGGCGGCGGAGCGTCGGGGGAGTGGGCATGGCCGCCTGATTAGGCGCTTTGCCGGCTGGCGGGAACAGCCGCCGGCGCCTGCCGGGCCTGCGGCCGGCGCCGAAGTGCAGGAGCGGAAAACCGGCTTCTTGGGAGTGGTTTCCAAAGGCTCGGCCTTTGGCGGAGTTTGAGGCAGAGCCTCAACCTTGCTTCCCGCCGCGACTACCCGGTCCACCCGGCCACGTCGTGGCCCCCGAACACCATGCGCCGGACCACCGGCGAGGCCAGCCCCGCGCTGAACCCCGGCGCCGGGGCGCTGGCCGCGTCCAGGCGGCTCGTCTGGTCGGCGTCGAGCCGGAGGCCCGTCGCGGCGATGGCGCTCTCGAGCTGCGGCACGGTGCGCGCGCCGAGGATGGTCGAGGCGACGCCGGGCCGTGCCATCGTCCAGGCGAGAGCGACCTGCGCGGGCGGTCGGTCGAGCTCCGCGGCGACGGCCTTGAGCACGTCGAGGATGGCCCAGTTCCGGTCGACGAACTTGCTGTTGCCGAACGGGTTGGCGCCGCTCAGGCGGCCGGTGCCGCCCGTGTCGGCGCGGTCGTACTTTCCGGACAGGAAGCCGCCGGCCAGCGGGCTCCAGGGCATCACGCCCAGGCCGGCCTCGCGGGCCGCGGGGAAATGCTCGGCCTCGACGTCGCGCGCGACCAGCGAGTACTCGACCTGCATCGCGATCGGGCCGGGGGTGCGCCGTTCGGCGGCGATGGTGGCCGCCTTCATCGCCAGCCAGGCGGGCATGTCCGACAGGGCGTAGTGGCGGATCTTGCCCGCCTGCACGAGGCCGCCCAGCGTCTGCACGATCTCCTCGACCGGCGTGACGCCGTCCCAGATGTGCATCCAGTAGAGGTCGATCCAGTCGGTGCCGAGGCGCCTCAGCGACCCCTCCAGCGCGCGGTGGATGTTCTTCGCCCCGCAGCCGCCGGCGTTGGGGTTGCCGCCGCCCGCCCGGCTCGCCGCGAGCGGGCTGCTGGACGCGTTGAACGCGAACTTGGTGGCCAGGACGACCTCGTCGCGCGAGGCGGACTCCCGGATGAACCGGCCGACCAGCGCCTCGCTCGCGCCGCCCGAGTAGATGTCGGCGGTGTCGATGACGTTGCCGCCGGCGTCGCGGTAGGCGTCGAAGATCGCCCGCGACGTCGCGTCGTCGGCGCCCCAGGCGCCCTGCCCGAAGGTCATGGTTCCCAGGGCCAGGGGGCTGACCACCAGGCCAGAGCGGCCCAGGGTGCGGAAATCCGTGAGTGACATGGGGGGCTGACTTTCGTAGTTACCGCTATGGAACTCATGCCGTCCCGGGCGGCGCGGGTCAATCCTTTTCCGAGTGATCGCTATGGAAATGCCTGGATCGTCGCGCCGCGGGAAGGGCCGGCCGCTGTCGTTCGACAGGGGCGTGGCGCTGCAACGGGCGATGCACGCCTTCTGGCGCCACGGCTACGAGACGACGTCGGTCGCCGACCTCACGGCGGCGATGGGGGTAAGCACGCCCAGCCTGTACGCCGCGTTCGGGGACAAGAAGCGGCTGTTCCTCGAGGCCGCGCGCCTCTACGCCGGCGACGCCGAGGCGACCGCGCGTCGGATCGACGGCGCACCCACGGCGCATGATGCGGCCCGCGCCATGCTGGTCGCCGCGGCGACCGCCTACACCGGCGAGGAAACCCCGAAGGGGTGCCTGCTCGCCAGCGCGACGGCGAGCGGGTCGTCCGCGTCCGCGGACGTCCAGGACGCGGTCGCCGGGATACGGCGCGCCATCGAGGCCAGCCTGCGGGCCAGGATCGAGCGCGACATCGCCGGCGGGCTGCTGCCTCCCGGAACGCAGGCCGCCGCGCTGTCGGGGCTGGTCATGGCGGTCATCCAGGGCCTGTCGACCCTGGCGCGCGACGGGGCGACGCGCCCGACGCTGCTGGCCATCGCAGAGGCGGCGCTGCAGGGGTGGCCGCGCCGGCAGGACACGGGGGCGTCCTGATCCCCGGCGGGAGCGAAGTCAGGAAGGCTGGGCTCTCCCTCCGCTGGCCATTCCAATGGCCCAAGCGGGCCATCGGAACCTTTGGCCAGCTACGCCCAGACCCGCAAAGGGTCCGAGGACCCTTTGATCCTTGACTTAGAGAAGGCGATCCAAGGGCCCAGCCCTTGGCGGAGTTTGAGGCAGAGCCTCAACCTTGCTTCCTGCCGCATCCCGCGCCCTCTTCCCGCGTAGGAGCCCGCAGACAACCGGAGCCCTTCGCCATGACCACCGACCCGCGCGCCGCCGGCGCCACGCTGCCCTATCCCGGCGACCAGCAGCAGCCTGCCCCTGGCCTGGACGGCAGGATGGACCCCCCGCCCGACCACGGCGAGGAAAGCTACGTCGGCAAGGGCCTGCTCGCCGGCCGCGTCGCGCTGATCACCGGCGGCGACTCCGGGATCGGGCGCGCGGTGGCCATCGCCTATGCCCGGGAGGGGGCGGACGTCGCGATCTCCTATCTGCCGGTCGAGCAGCCGGACGCGGAGGAGACCGCGCGCTGGGTCGAGAAGGCGGGGCGGCGCATCGTGCTGCTGCCCGGCGACATCCAGGACGAGGCGCGCTGCCACGCGCTCGTCGAGCAGACGGTGGCGCAGCTCGGGCGGCTGGACATCCTGGTCAACAACGCGGCGCACCAGAGCGTGAACAAGGAGTTATCCGACGTCACCGCGTCCGAGATCGACGAGTCGTTCCGGACCAACGTGTTCGCGATGTACTACCTGTGCCAGGCCGCGGTGCCGCACATGAAGCCGGGCTCCGCGATCGTGAACAGCACGAGCATCCAGGCCAAGACCGCGGCCAAGACGATGCTGGTGTACGCCGCCACCAAGGGCGCGATCGCCAGCCTGACCATCGCGCTGTCCAACCTGCTGGCGCCGCAGGGCATCCGGGTGAACTGCGTGGCGCCAGGCCCGGTCTGGACGCCGATCCAGCCGATCGTCAAGGACCCGGAGCAGCTCGCCGAACTCGGCAAGGACACGGTGCTGGGCCGCCCGGGGCAGCCGGCGGAGCTGGCGCCCGCCTACGTGCTGCTGGCGTCCGAGCAGGGCAGCTACATGACCGGCGCCCTGATCCCGGTCACGGGCGGCGGCCCGATGTACTGACGCGACTGGCCCTGCCGGCGGACAGCCCCGCCGGCAGCCAGGGCGTGCATGGCAGAACGGGCAGCAATGGCGTTTGCCACTGCTGCCCGCGTATCAGGCGACGGTCTCGACGATCAAGGACTGCGTCGAGACCTGACCCGCGGGACCTGCCCGCGGGCCGTCGCAAGGGTCAGTGCGACGCCATGCCGCTGGCCGTGGCGCCCGCGCTGTTCCCGGTGGCCGTGCCACCGGCAACGAATTGGTTTGCTTTCACCACTGGCGCTGATTCTCTAGATACACGGAGCGGAATCCG